>JASGGD010000395.1:0-2504 GCA_047605225.1 Novosphingobium sp. | reverse complement strand
CACGACCTGCCCGACCAGCTGCGTCACTTGCGCCACCTCGGCCGATCCCAGCCCGGCGCGCTGGAGCAGGCCGGGAAGGCTGTCGCCCTGTCCCAGCGTCGAGGTCAATTGCACGGTCGGCCGCTCGGGCACGCCGGTCAGCGGGCTGACCAGCGGCGTCGCGCCCATGTGGCGGCCGGTGTCGGCGCCAAGGGCAAGGGGGGCGATCGACTGGCTGCGGAATTCGCCCTGCTGGCTGGCGTCGAGCGGCATCGTCGCCGCGGCCTCGACCGCGCTGAAACCGGGGAGCAACGCCAGCGCCGCGCCGCTCAGGCCCAGCATCGTGGCGAGCCCGCGCAGCCACTTGCGGCTGCCGATGTCGGCGGCAAGGTCGGTGGCCAGCTCGATACGGTCGCACCAGCGCTCGACCCGGGCACGCAGGGAAGGGCGGGGGGCAACTTCGTCGTCCCGGACCTCATCCGGGACCCCTGGCCGTGAATGGCCTTGCTCGGCGGGAAACACCAGAAGCACGGCATCGTCGCGCCGCGTGGCCGCAGGCGTCGCCCCGTCCGGGTTCTGAGTTTCAGCGCGATCCTTGCGATCGCGCTGCTGCGGCTTCAACACCTTCGCGCGGTTCCCTCGTTGCAACCCTTCGGCCCGCACGGCGGACCTCGCGCAATTTCCCTGCCCGAACAAGGTTACGAACATCCTAAGACTGTGGATTCAGGGGGGTGTTCGGGACACCCCGAGTCTTGCGAGCGGCGGGCTGCGGTGCCACATTCACCGGCATAATGGTTCAGCACCGGAACGGCTCGGCACAAAAGGACGCTCCCGGCGCGGTGAAGGCGGTGCTTGGGCCTACCAACACCGGCAAGACACACCTCGCGATAGAGCGGATGTGCGCCCACTCCAGCGGCATGATCGGCTTCCCGCTGCGGCTGCTGGCGCGCGAGGTCTACGACCGCGTGGTCAAGATCAAGGGCGAGGCCAGTGTCGCGCTGATCACCGGCGAGGAGCGGATCGAGCCGAAGAACGCCCGCTACCTCCTGTGCACTGCAGAGGCGATGCCGGTGAGCGAACGCTCGATGGCCTTCGTCGCCATCGACGAGGCGCAGCTGGCGGCGGACCGCGAGCGCGGCCACGTCTTCACCGACCGCCTGCTGCACGCACGGGGCCGCGAGGAGACGATGATCCTCGGCTCCTCCACCGTCGAGCCGCTGGTGAAGGCGCTGGTGCCCGAGGCCGAGATCGTCACCCGGCCGCGCTTCTCCACGCTGACCCATGCGGGCGCCAAGAAGCTCAGCCGGGTGCCGCCGCGCAGCGCCATCGTCGCGTTCTCGGCCGAGCAGGTCTACGCCATCGCCGAAATGCTGCGCCGCTTCCGGGGCGGCGCGGCGGTGGTGATGGGCGCGCTCAGCCCGCAGACGCGCAATGCGCAAGTCGCGCTCTACCAGTCGGGCGAGGTGGACTATCTCGTCGCCACCGACGCGATCGGCATGGGCCTCAACCTCGATGTCGAGCATGTCGCCTTCGCAGGGCTGTCCAAGTACGACGGCCGCCGCCACCGCCGCCTGAACCCGTCCGAGATGGCCCAGATCGCCGGGCGGGCAGGGCGCCACCAGAAGGACGGCAGCTTCGGCACGCTGACCGGCACCGGCGGCCATGATTCCGAATTCGACCCCGAAGAGATCTACGCGATCGAGGAGCACCGTTTCGCGCCGCTGACCAAGCTGTTCTGGCGCGAGCCCGAGCCACGCTTCGACAGCCTCGCCACCCTGATCGCCGACCTTGAAACGCCGCCGCTGCGCCCCGAACTCGCGCCTGCGCCCGAGGCGATCGATCTCGCCGTGCTCAAGCGTCTGGCGGACGAGGGGCCGGTGGCCGACACCGTGCGCGGCTTCGGGCAGGTGCGCCGCTTCTGGGACGTGTGCCGCCTTCCCGATTTCCGCCAGCAGGGCGTGGAGACGCATTCGCGCTTCGTCGCGCGGCTGTGGCAGGACCTCCGCAACGGTGAACTCGGCGCCGATTTCGTGGCGGCGCAGATCGCCCTGCTCGACCGCACCGGCGGCGACATCGACACCCTGCAGGGGCGCATCGCCGCAATCCGGTCGTGGGCCTACATCGCCCAGCGTCCCGATTGGGTACTCGCGCGCGATGAAATGGCCGCCCGCGCCCGTGCGGTTGAGGCTCGACTTTCGGACGCACTTCACGGAAAGCTGACGGAACGATTCATCAACCGCAGGACGGCCGTTCTGATGAAGAAGCTGGGACCGGATACCGGACTGCTCTCGGTCCGGCTGGAAGACGAGGAAGTGCTGGTCGAGGGCGAGCACATCGGCTCCTTGCGCGGCTTCACCTTCCAGGTCGATCCCGGCGCGCGCCTGTCTGACCGCAAGCTGCTGCTGGCGGCGGCGGAAAAGCACCTCTCCACCCTGCTCGGCACCCGCGCCGATGCGCTGGTGGCAGGCATTCACGATGGCACCGCCGCGATCTCGCTGGCTGACGGCGCGTTGCTGTGGGACGGG
>JASGGD010000394.1:0-2506 GCA_047605225.1 Novosphingobium sp. | reverse complement strand
CTGCGCCGCGAGCAACTGCCCGCGACTGGCGCCCAGCACGCGCAGGATGACGGTGTCGTACGTCCGGCTCGCCCGCGCCGCCGCAATGGCGCCCAGCAGCACCGCAAGCCCCGCCAGCACCGCCACCGAGGACGCCGCGAGGATCGCCGCCGACATCTGGTCGAGCAGCGCGCGGGCATCGCGCAACAAGCTCCCCGTCTCGATCACCGAGGTCGAGGGGAAGGCGCGCACCAGCCGGGGCAGCAGGCCAGTCGTGGACGCGCCCTTGGGCACCTCGATCGTCGCGGCGAGGTTGTGCGGCGCATCGGCCAGCGCATTGGGCGAGAACACCAGCACGTAGTTGAAGCCCAGGCTGTCCCAGTCGATTCGGCGCAGTGCGGCGATCCGGGCGGTCTTCTCGACGCCCAGCACGCCCACGGTCACATAGTCGCCGACCTTCAGGCCGATCGCCTCGGCCAGCCTCTCGTCGACCGAGACCAGCGGCTCGCCACGATAGAACTGCGGCCACCACTGGCCGGAGGTGACGGTGCTGCCTTCGGGCACATTGGCCGAATAGGTCAGCCCGCGCTCCCCGCGCAGCGCCCAGGCGCCGTCCGGCAGGTCCTTGCCGAGACTGGCCACGCGGGTCATGCGATCCTTCGGTCCGTAGGCGAGGATGCGGCCGCGCAGGTTCGGGACCAGCTTGAGCGTGGCATGCGGGATCGTCCGCTCGACCGCGTCGGCGAAGGCATCGGCCTTGTCCTTGGGTACGTCGAGCACGAAGAAGTCGGGCGCGCGTGCGGGTACGGTGCGGCGGATATTGGCGTCGAGGCTCGTCTGCACTGCCGCGATCAGCACGAAGGCGGATAGCCCGAAGCCGAGCGCCGTCACCAGCGCGCCGGTCTGCGCGCCGGGGCGGTGGAGGTTCGCCAGCCCCGTCCGCAGCATCGGCCCGCGCGGGGCTGGCAGGCGGGCGGCGAGCTTGCGGATGCCGAGGCCGACGAGCGCCAGCAGGCCGAGCATGGCGGCCGAGGCTCCGAGGAACCCCAGCGTCACCAGCGGCTGCGCGGCGTTGAGCAGGGCCAGCGCGACGATCGCGGCAAGGCCGAGCCCGACCGGCAGGGCGAGCGCCTTGCGGTCGGCGGCAAGCGGCGCGACGCGGGCACGCATAAGCGCCATCGCGGGCCAGCTGCGTGCCCGCACCAGCGGCGGCGCAGAGAATATCAGCGCGACGAGCAGGCCGTAAGCGGCCGCCGTCGCCAGCGCGGCGGGGGAGACGGTGAAGCCGGGCTCGACCGGCAGCAGGCTCTGCAGCGCCGAGGCGAGCAGCGGGGTCACCAGCACGCCCGCCGCGAGGCCCGCCATGCTGCCGATCACGGCCGCCGCGCCGACCTGCAGCAGATAGATGCGCGCGATGTCGCCGCTGGTGGCGCCGAGCACCTTGAGCGTCGCGATCGAGGTGCGCCGCGCCTCCAGATAGGACGAGACGCCGCCGCCGATGCCGATCCCGGCGATCACCAGCGCCGCAAGGCCGACCAGCACCAGAAACTCGCCCATGCGGGTGACGAAGCGCTCGGTCGAGGGCGACGCCGCCAGCCGGGTGCGCGTATCGAAGCCGTCTCCGAAGCGGGCCTTGAGAGCGTCTATCACGTCCTCGGGATCGCGCGCGGGATCGGCGAAGCGCACGCGCACGACGCTGCGATACATCGCGCCCGGTGCGGTCAGCCCGGCGCTGGCGGGAAGGTCGAGCGGCACCACGGCGATATCGCCGAGCGCGAAGCCTTCGCTCATCTGCTCGGGGTCGGCGGCGATGATGCCGCCCACGGTCACCGGCACCCCGCCGATGGCGATGCGCCCGCCCCTGGCCACGCCGAGGCGGGCGGCGGTGCCCTTGGCGATCCATGCCGTGCCGGGCGCGGGTGCTCCGACATGGCGGCCGTCGGTCAGTTCGAGGCGGCCGTAAAGCGGCCAGTTGCCGTCCACCGCCTTGAGCGCGACGGGCGCGGTGGCGTCTCCCTTCGTGGCGATGGCCTGCATCCGCTGCCCTCGGGAAACCCGGCCGAGGCGGACGAGCGCGGCATCCTCGTCCTTGTCGAAGGCGCGCTGCCAGACCCTGAGTTCGATGTCGCCGCCGAGGATCTCACGCCCGCGCGTCCCCAGTTCGCGCTCGATCGAGCCGGTCAGCGTCCCGATCGCGGCGATCGCGCCGACGCCGAGGAACAGGCATACGAGGAGGAGGCGCAACCCCTTGAACCGGGCCGACAGGTCACGACGGGCGAGCGTCCAGGCGGTGCGCCAGGGCAGGGCGTCAGCCAAGGTGTGCGCCTGCCCGTATGTCGCTGGCGATCTTGCCGTCGCCGATGGTCACCACCCGCTCGCAGCGGTGGGCGAGGCTTTCGTCGTGGGTGATGATGAGCAGGGTGGCCCCGGTCTCGGCGCGGCGGGCGAAGAGCAGGTCGATGATCGCCGCGCCGGTGGCGGCGTCGAGGTTGCCGGTCGGCTCGTCGGCGAAGACCAGCGCCGGGCG
>JASGGD010000393.1:0-2535 GCA_047605225.1 Novosphingobium sp. | reverse complement strand
CACCAGCCCATGACCGCAACAGCCCCCGTAGCCAATGGGCGCATCGTCATCCTCGAGGACGACCCCGACATTCGCGAACTCATCATCGGCCAGCTCTCGCGCGAGCCGCAGGAGGTGGAGGCTGTCGGCACCGTGGCCGAACTGCGTGCGATCCTGAAGCAGCGGCACGTCGACCTCCTGATCCTCGACCTCAACCTGCCGGACGGGGACGGGCTCGACCTGTGCCGCGAACTGAGCGCGTCGGGCCATCAGGGCGCTATCATGATGGTCACCGCACGCGACGACGCCATCGACCGCGTGCTGGGGCTGGAACTTGGCGCTGACGATTACCTGACCAAGCCCTTCGAGCCGCGCGAGCTGCTGGCGCGTGTGCGCAACCTGTTGCGACGTGCCCAGGCGGTCGATCAGACACGCCCGCGCGCAGCCCGCTACGCGCGCTTCGGGCCGTGGCGGCTCGACCTGCACCAGCGTCGTCTGGTGACGGACGACGACCGGCTGGTGATGCTATCCTCGGCCGAATACCGCCTGCTGCGGCAGTTCGTGGAGGCGCCCAACCGCGTCCTCTCGCGCGAGGAACTGCTGCCTGAACGCAGCGCCACGGTAGCGTTCGACCGGACCATAGACATTCAGATCAGCCGCCTGCGCCAGAAGCTCGCCGGGGTACAGGGTGGAACCGACCTGATCCTGACGGTTCGCAGTGAAGGTTACGTGCTGCCCGGGCCGGTGTCGTTCGAATGAGCATGGCCGCGTGACCGGAGGATCGGCCTCCCGGTCGGGCTTCTGGGGCAATGTCGTCCGGTGGCTGCGCGCCTATCCCGGATCGCTGGCTGGACGGCTGACGCTGATCCTCGTCATCGGGATGCCTGCCGCATCGCTTCTGGCGCTCCACGCGTCGCAGGTCTGGAAGACACATGCCTTCGCAGACAGGCAGCACGAGGCGGCCCTGCAGAGCGTGGCAGACATAGCGAAACGCTACGAAGCCGCGCCGGAGCAGACGCACAAGTGGCTGTCATCCGGATTTATCTTCGGCGCCCACAAGGCCGAAGCGGTGGTAATGAGGAAAGGCTGGGACGCGGCACTGTCGCGCAGCATAAGCCAAAGGTTAGGCCATGCGGCCAAGGCGCGCAGGTTGCCTCGTAGGGAGTGCTTTTCCAACCTTGTGCATTACCCTCCAGCGGCGGGAATGAATACCGATCCGTTGCCCGATTGCTGGCTGGTCCAATATTTCACTGCAGCGGGAGCGGAGCGGCGCTTCGTCATCGACCTTTTGCCAGACCCCGATCGTGGGCAGCCTCCTGTCGGTCCGCCGTATCTCGAACTGATCATCGTCGCCGGTGCCTTGCTGGGCCTGCTCACCGCGCGGATCGCCACCGCGCCGTTGCGGCGCATGGAGAAGGCGGCGCGGCAGTTCTCGCTGGCGGGCGATCTCGAACCCATCCCCGTAAAGGGACCGAGCGAGGTGCGCGCGGCGCTGGAAACCTTTAATCTCGCCCAGTCGCGTGTGCGCGAGGGCCTGCGCGAGCGCACGCAGATTCTTGCCTCGGTGACCCACGATCTGCAGACCCCGCTGACGCGGTTGCGCCTGCGGCTCGAACAGGTCGAGGACGAAGTGCTGCGTGCCCGGCTCGTCGCCGATCTTGCGGTAACGCAGCAGATGGTGCGCGATGGCCTCGATCTTGCCCGCAGCAGCGAGGTGCGCGAGCCATGGGCGGTGATCGACGTCGATTCCGTGCTCTCGGCGTTGGCCGAGGACTACGCGGAAGTCGGCCGCGACGTGAAGTTCGTGGAACAGCGCCCGGTAGAGGCGCGCGTCAAGCCCAATGCGCTCGGCCGGGCGCTCGCCAACCTGGTCGACAATGCGCTCAAGTATGGGGGCACCGCTGAATTGCGGTGCATGATGGAGAAGGGTGACCTCGTGATCCATGTCATCGACCATGGGCCGGGAATGCCCGAGGATGAGATAGAGAGCGCCTTCCAGCCGTTCCGGCGGCTGTCCACCAGCACCGGGACGGGCACCGGCATCGGCCTTACCATCGCACAGGCGCAAGTGGCGACTTTCGGTGGGGTGGTCAACTTGCGCAATGCGCCGGAGGGCGGGCTTGTCGCCGAGATCCGCGTCGCGACGGAAAAAGCGCGCCGATGACGGACTGCCGATGAGGGGGCGATTGTCACGATTGCATAGTACCGTTAGGCTTGCGGCAGTCCCCGCATCACAGGCCTTTTCGTGCATGCCCATCGTTCCGACTGCCCCCCTGCATGACGCTTGAAGCACAGGCGAGGGAAGCGCTGAGGCAAGGAGATTTGCAGGGTGCGGCCGCAGCGGCGGGCGCTCTGGCGAAGGCGACCCCGGACAAGCCGACAGGATACTTTCTGCTCGGCGTTGCGACCGCCGAGGCGGGGCAGATCGCGCGGGCGGTGCCGCTTCTCGAAGCGGCGGTGGCGCGCGGGCCGGAAGCCGAACATCTGGCGCAACTGGCGAGGCTGCTCATACTGCTGCGGCGTGACGGGGAGGCTGCCGATCCGGTTCCGGCCGAC
>JASGGD010000392.1:0-2547 GCA_047605225.1 Novosphingobium sp. | reverse complement strand
CGAGAGCGATGAAGCGCTCGCCCTTGCCGGGCAGCATGTAGCGCTTGGCGATCGTCCATTCGAAGGGGGAAAGGATCAAGCGAGGGGGTCCGTCTTGAAAAGGTGAGGAGGCATTAGGATGCGCGGGCGGTGCTGGCAAGCTGCGGACGGGCGGATGGTTCCCGAGGGGACGGCGCGAATGCGGGAGGTTTGCGCAGGTTTACACTGTCCGGAGGGTGAACCGTTAGTGCCCGAGTGTGGATGGCGGCCGGATCTGCGTGGGTTTTGAGCGCGAAGCGAGTCGACGGGTGTGACCTTACGAATGCGATGTGTCACCCTGTGGCGTAAACTTGTGCTGCCGGGAGTGAACCCACTGGCCATGAACGCAAGCTATGGCATTGCGGGTGCTGTAGGAAAGCTATCCGTCTGAAAGCGCCCCGTTGCGGACTTCCGGTTTTTGTGGATCGCTACAGCAATGCGACTGGCATTTCTCATTCCTGCCTTGCTGCCGCTTGCCGGGTGCATAATTGGCGACCCGCGTACAACTGAAATAGAAAATAAATCAGCACATATCATCGTCGTTTCGTTTACAGACGGCGCTTTCGATATGAGTCGCCGCATAGAAATCCAGCCAAATTCCGTTGGAAATCTCGCGCCCAACTATCAGTTTAGTGATCTAAAATATTTGAAAATAATCGATGGTGGGCATTCTTATGATATGCAAGCGCTGTCCTCGCGCTTATCGAAGATTTGCTCGGAATATTGCACTTTATCTTATGAAGGTAATGGTCGCCTCACCACTCGTGAGTGGAAATATCAGCCGCCTCGCTGATGACCGCTCCCCACCCATTTCAAACCTTCTAACCCCGCTCAGGCTGAGCTTTTCGAAGCCCGCGAATCTGGGCGCTACAGCTCTCCATACGTCGACAAGTTCAGCATGAGCGAGGTGAGTGTGGTAACTGCGCCTTCCCCATTCCCGCCATCAGGATCATCATGCGCCCGCCACCGGCCGGACTGCATCTACGACGGTAGCGGCTCAGCCCCGCTTGAGTTGCGTCACGTCGCGCACCGCGCCCTTCGAGGCGCTGGTGGTCATCGCCGCGTAAGCCTGCAGCGCCGCCGAGACCTTGCGCGGACGCGGGTGCACCGGCGACCACGCATCGGCGCCGCGCGCTTCCTGCTGCGAACGGCGGTGCGCCATCTCCTCGTCCGAGATCATCAGGTTGATGGTGCGACCGGGGATGTCGATTTCGATCGTATCGCCGTTCTCGACGAGGCCGATCTCGCCGCCTTCCGCCGCTTCGGGCGAGGCATGGCCGATCGAGAGCCCCGACGTACCGCCCGAGAAACGCCCGTCGGTGAGCAGCGCACACGCCTTTCCGAGGCCCTTCGACTTGAGGTAGCTGGTGGGGTAGAGCATTTCCTGCATGCCCGGCCCGCCGCGCGGTCCTTCGTAGCGGATCACCACCACGGTTTCCGCCACGACTTCGCCGCCAAGGATGCCCGCGACCGCCGCGTCCTGCGATTCGTAGACGCGCGCGGTGCCGGTGAACTTGAGGATGCTGTCATCCACGCCCGCCGTCTTCACGATGCAGCCGTCGCGCGCGATGTTGCCGTAGAGGACCGCGATGCCGCCGTCCTGGCTGAAGGCGTGTTCCTTGGAGCGGATGACGCCGTTCTCACGGTCGAGGTCGAGTTCCTTCCAGCGTGCCGACTGGCTGAAGGCGGTCTGCGTCGGCACGCCGCCCGGCGCGGCCTTGTAGAATTCCTGCACCGAAGCCTCGGTGGTGCGGCTGGTGTCCCAGCGCTCGATCGCCTCGCCCAGCGTGCGGGTGTGGACGGTCGGCAGGTCGGTGTGCAGTAGCCCTGCCCGCTCCAGCTGGCCAAGGATCGCGTAGATGCCGCCGGCGCGGTGGACGTCCTCCATGTGGACGTCGGCCTTCGCCGGGGCGACCTTCGACAGGCACGGCACCTTGCGGCTCAGGCGGTCGATGTCGGCCATGGTGAAGTCCACGCCCGCCTCGTGCGCCGCGGCCAAGAGGTGCAGCACGGTGTTGGTCGAGCCGCCCATCGCGATGTCGAGGCTCATGGCGTTCTCGAACGCCTCGAAGCTGGCGATCGTGCGCGGCAGCACGCTGTCGTCGTCCTGCTCGTAGTAGCGCTGGCACATGTCCACCGCGACGCGGCCGGCCTCCAGGAACAGGCGCTCGCGGTCCGAGTGCGTCGCCAGCGTCGAGCCGTTGCCCGGCAGCGAGAGGCCCAGCGCTTCGGTCAGGCAGTTCATCGAGTTGGCGGTAAACATGCCCGAGCACGACCCGCAGGTCGGGCAGGCCGAGCGCTCGATGGTCTTCACTTCCTCGTCGGTATAGCTTTCGTCGGCGGCGGCGACCATCGCATCGACGAGGTCGAGCGCGTGCTCCTTGCCGCGCAGCACCACCTTGCCCGCTTCCATCGGCCCGCCCGAGACGAACACGGCGGGGATGTTGAGGCGCATCGCGGCCATCAGCATGCCCGGCGTGATCTTGTCGCAGTTGGAGATGCAGACCATCGCGTCGGCGCAGTGGGCGT
>JASGGD010000391.1:0-2550 GCA_047605225.1 Novosphingobium sp. | reverse complement strand
GGCACGGGCGACCGGTGCTTCGACTCGCGGTGCGGGCGCGGGCGCGGGCGCGGGTTCCGGCGCGGCGGTGACTTCGGGCTTGGGCTTCTTCGGAGCGGGCGCGGGGCGCACGGGCTTCTCGTTCGCCTTCACCGGGGAAGGGCGTGCCTTCAGGCCGAGGCGATGCGCCTTGCCGATCACCGCATTGCGGCTGACGCCGCCGAGTTCGTCCGCGATCTGGCTGGCAGTGGAACCGCCCTCCCACATCTTGGTCAGCTTCTCGATCCGCTCGTCAGTCCAGCTCATTCCAGTTCCATCACTTCATGGGAGGCGAGAGAATCGCCCCCGATTTCCAGGCGCCGCTTGCCTCGGAAGGCTTCAGCCGATAGTCGCCGGTGCATGGCCGATCAACCCCATTCGACTGAGCTGCCCGGCACCTCCGGGATCCTGAACCCCGACGGCACCAGCGGCAACGCGACTCGCCGTTTTCCGGCAAAGGGAGAACCCCTGATCCACCAGGTGAACTGGGAGGGGCTCAAGACGCTCTATATGAAGGAGGTCAGGCGCTTCTTCAAGGTCCAGACCCAGACGATCTGGGCGCCCGCGATCACCACCATGCTGTTCCTGGTGATATTCACAGTCGCGCTGGGGCGCGGCGACCGTCAGGTGCTGGGCGTCAACTTCGCGACCTTCGTGGCGCCGGGCCTGATCGTCATGGGCATGATGCAGAACGCCTTCGCCAATTCCAGCTTCTCGTTCCTTGCGGGCAAGGTGCAGGGCACCATCGTCGATTACCTGATGCCGCCGCTGACCGAGGCCGAACTGATGGTCGCGATGATCGGCGCCGCCGTCACCCGCGCGGTGCTGGTGGGTCTTGCGCTGACGCTGGCAATGCTGTTGTGGCCGGGCGTCGACCTGTCGATGGCGCACCCCTGGGCGGTGGCGTGGTTCGGCCTTGCCGGTTCGGCCTTCCTGGCGCTGCTGGGCCTGCTCTCGTCGGTATGGGCCGAGAAGTTCGATCACAACGCGGCCGTCACCAACTTCGTCATCGCGCCGCTTTCGCTGCTGTCGGGCACGTTCTACGTGATCGACAATCTCGCGCCCGCGTTCCAGGCGATCAGCCGGGTAAATCCTTTCTTTTACGTGATCTCCGGCTTCCGTTTCGGCTTCCTCGGTCAGAGCGACATCGGCGATACCAACATGGCCGTGCTGCACAGCGCGCTCGGCGTCGGCTTGCTGGATGCGGCGCTGGCGACGGTGCTGTTCTTCGTCCTGCGGTCAGGCTGGAAGCTGAAAGGCTGAAAACCACGGCTATCCGTAAAGAATCGCAGCCGACCAGAGGCTTTCGTTAAGGAAAAGTTATACGCTCTGGTGCAGGCAGTCGTGTGTGACATCACGATTGGCCTTGGGCGAAAATCGCAGGCGGATGGTCGGTCGGTTTACGGCGCCGATCGTCGCGGCCGCGTTGTGCCTGCTTGCACTCATGCTCGGCCTTCTGGAATGGTCCGGACATGAAGTCGATCGCATCGCTCGCAATCGTGATCGCGCTATCGTCTCGCTCGTGCTGGCGCAGAGCATGGAGCGCGTCGCCCATGCGCAGGAGTCGTCGACAGTATGGGACGAGGCCATCCGCGAGGTCCGCAGGCGCCCGCTGGACGAGCGCTGGATCGATCTGAACCTCGGCGTCTGGTTCGAGGACTACGCCGGCATCGACGAAGTCTATCTGCTCGATCCGCAAGGCAGGCCGATATACGCCATGAGAACCGGCAAGCGTTCGTCGCCTGAGACGTACATTGCGGTTGAGGATGCGGTCCGACCACTCCTTTCGAGCCTGCGCCGTGCGCCGGTGATCCGCAAGCGCACGGAGGCCGATGTGGCGATGCTCTCGCCGGGGCAGGCCGACATTGCGATCGTCCGTGGGCGTCCGGCGATCATCAGCCTCAAGCCTGTCGTCACCGATAGCGGCACGCTGCGACAGGCTCCGGGAACAGAAGCGCTTCACGTCGCGGTGGTCTATCTCGATAACGAGTTTTTCGGTGGCATCGCCGAGCAATACGGTCTCGCAGGAGCGCATTTCGCGTTGGCTCCGCCTCCTGATGACGGGCGCCGCTCGGTAGCACTGCATGATCGGGCGTCGCGGGTCGTCGGCTATCTCGTCTGGCAACCTTTTGCGCCGGGCAGCCAGGTCATCGCTGCGCTCGCACCGGCGCTGGCGGTCGTGCTGCTCCTCATCACCGTGGCGCTCTTCGTGCTGGCGAGCCGACTGGCGCGCCGTACGCACGATCTTGAGGAAAGCCGCCTCCATGCCCAGCACCGGGCAACGCACGACGATCTGACGGGCCTTGGCAACCGCGCGATGTTCGAGCAGCGCCTCGATGAGGCGCTGGCCCGCGCGCGCCGTCACCGTAGTCTGTTGGCGCTCCTTTACATCGACCTGGACCGCTTCAAGCAGGTTAACGATACGCTTGGCCATCCGGCAGGGGACGCACTGATTCGGCACGTGGCGCAGCGCCTCGTCGCCGAAGTGCGAGGCTATGACATCGTCGCCACCCAGTCGGGCGACGATGTCAT
>JASGGD010000390.1:0-2591 GCA_047605225.1 Novosphingobium sp. | reverse complement strand
TCGTCGCAGATCAGGAAATCGGGCGACACCGCAAGGGCGCTGGCAATGCCGATACGTTGGCGCTGGCCGCCGGAGAACTGGTGCGGCAGGCGGAACAGCGCCTCCCGCGGCAGCCCGACCTCGGCGAGCAGGCCGGCGGCGAATTCCATCTTGTCGGCCTTGTCGATCAGCCGGTGATAGATCGCGGCTTCGCTGACGATGTCGACGACGCGCTGCCTCGGGTTGAGCGAGGCCATGGGGTTCTGGAACACCATCTGCACGCGCAGCATGGCGGATGGCGCCAGGTCGGACGAGCCGGCATCGATGCGTGTCCCCTCGAAGGCGACGCTGCCGGCGCTCGGCCGCAGCAAGCCCGCGGCAATGCGGCCGAGCGTGGACTTGCCGCAGCCGCTCTCGCCGACAAGCCCGACAATGCTGCCGCGGGGGATGGCGAGCGTCACCGCGTCGACGGCGGTGACGATCTGGTCCCTGTTATGGGCTCCCAGCCGGTTCATGACCCGCGCGACGGCGCCGATCCGGCGCTCGAAGCGGCGCGTGACCTGCTCGATCCGCACCAGCGGCAGGGTTGCTTCGGCCGGAACGGCGGCCGCGTTCATTGCAGCGCCTCCACGGGATGATGGCAGCGCACCAGATGGCCGGCCCCGTCCTCGGTGGGTTCCGGCTGGACACGGCAGCGCTCGGTGGCCCTGCCGCAGCGCGGCGCGAAGGCACAGCCGGGCGGCAGATCGCGCGGCGAAGGCGGGCTGCCGGCGATCTGCCTGAGCCGCGTGCCGGGGGCCGCGTCGGCCGGGATCGAGCGATCAGGCCGAGCGTATAGGGATGGCGCGGCCGGTTCAGCACGTCCTCGGTGCGCCCCATTTCGATGATGCGGCCCGCATACATCACCGCGACACGGTCGCACAGGCCGGCGACGACGCTCAGGTCGTGCGTCACCCAGACCATCGCCATGTCGCGCTCGCGGGCGAGGCGCTGCACCAGGTTAAGGATTTGCGCCTGGATGGTGACGTCGAGCGCCGTGGTCGGCTCGTCGGCAATGACCACCGCGGGGTCGAAGACGAGCGCGATCGCGATGCAGACGCGCTGCCGCATGCCGCCCGACAGCTGGTGAGGATAGTTCGACAGCCGCTCGCGCGGCGATGGGATGCCGACCTGCCGCAGCGCCTCCTCGGCCCGCTCCATCGCCGCCGCCCGCGTCACCTTGCCATGCGCCCGCAGCACGTCGAAGAACTGCTGCCCGATGGTCAGCACCGGGTTGAGCGTCGTCATCGGGTCCTGGAACACCATCGAGATGGTCCGCCCGCGCAACCGGCGCATCTGCTCGTCGTTCAGCGTGGTAAGCTCGGTGCCGTTGAGGCGGATCGAGCCGGAGACGATCTGCCCCGGCGGGTCGACCAGCCGCAGGATCGACAGCCCAGTCACCGATTTTCCCGAGCCGCTCTCCCCGACAAGGCCCAGCTTTTCCCCGCGCCGCAGCACGAAGCTGACATCGTTGACCGCGCGTACCGCGCCCGACTTCAGGTTGAAGGCGGTGGTGAGGTGGCTCACTTCGAGCGAGGGCGGTGTGATAGTCATCGTGTCGAATGCCGGGTTGAGCATGTCGCGCAGGCGGTCGCCGACAAGGTTGATGGCGAGCACGGTGCACAGCAGCGCGATGCCCGGGCAGACCGAAATCCAATAGAGCCCGCCCAGCAGGTACTGGTAGCCGTTCGCGATCAACAGGCCCAGCGAGGGCTGCGTCTCGGGCAGGCCGATGCCCAGGAAGCTGAGCGTCGCCTCCAGCGCAATGGCATGGGCCACTTGCACCGTGCCGATGACAAGGACCGGGGCGACGCAATTGGGCAGCAGGTGGACCGCGATGATGCGCGCGTGGCCGAGCCGCAGGCCGCGCACCGCCTCGATATATTCGCGCTCGCGCTCGACCAGCGCCGCCGCCCGCACCGTGCGCGCGTAATAGGCCCACTGCACGGTCACCAGCGCGATGATGGTCTTGTCGACCCCGCGCCCCATCAGCGCCAGCATCACCAGCGCCACGAGCATGGCGGGAAAGCTCATCTGCAGGTCGACCAGCCGCATCATCAGCGCATCGACCCGCCCGCCCACATAGGCCGAGACAAGGCCGACCACCACGCCGATGCCCAGGGCGATGACGGCGCTCGATACGCCCACCAGCAGCGAGATGCGCAGCCCGTAGAGGATGGCGCTGAACAGGTCGCGCCCCATGGCGTCCGTGCCAAGCACATGCACATAGCCGTAGCTGCTCTGGGTACCCGGCGGCAGGCGCGAGTCGAGGATGGAAAGATGCGACAGGTCGTAGGGGTCCTGCGGCGCCAGCAATGGCGCGAACAGCGCCGCGAGCACGATCAGCCCCAGCAACGTCAGCCCGATGACGCCACCGGGCGTTGCGACCAGTTCGCCGAAAAAGGCCAGGGCCCGCTTCAGCGCCGGTCGGAATCCGGCCTCGACATGCAATTGCGGCACGGCGCTCATCGGTTGCTCTCCCCCAGGCGCACGCGCGGATCGAGCATGGCGTAGACCAGGTCCACCACCAGGTTGATCAGCACGAAGAGCACGACGATGACCATCAGGTAGGC
>JASGGD010000389.1:0-2601 GCA_047605225.1 Novosphingobium sp. | reverse complement strand
CATCGACCGCGATGGTGTTGAATTCCTTGGCGACGCCGCCCGCCGCCTCGATCTCGCGCGCGACCAGCTGGCCCAGGTCCTTGAGGTGGACGTGGCCGGGCACGAACTGGGTGAACGAGTTCACCACCGCGACGATCGGCTTGCCGAAGTCCCCGTCCTTCATGCCAGTCGCGCGCCAGAGCCCGCGCGCACCCGCCATGTTGCGGCCGTGAGTCGAGGTGCGTGAACGAAGGGCGGGCATTGTCGGGACTCCGATTGGTCATGGGCGCGGATTTTCGCGCTGTGTTGGAGCCGCCCCTACACGGTGATTGATTTCAATTCAACGTGAGTTTTTGCAATTATATTTCTTCACGCATTCGTCATCCCAGCGAAGGCTTGGATCGCCATCGTTGTGCCCTGCCCTCGAAGGTCAGCGCACCTCGACGATGACGATAGCGTGCGTTACCCGGCCAGCGGTCCCAGCTTTCGCTGGGATGACGGGAGTTGGCGGACTACCGCCGCGCACAGCCGCGTCATCACGCCCGCCCATTGCGCCTGCCCAGCTTCCTCGGCGATCAGATCCTGCCGGATTTCGATGCTGAGGTAGGGCAACCCGTTCGGCTCGGCATGGCGGTTCATCGAGGCGTTGAGCAACTTGCCCGAATACGGCTCCTGATCGCCGGTGACGAAGCCCTGCCCCTCCAGCCAGGGAATGGCGATGCGAGCCGCGCGCTCGTCCTGGTTGTAGAGGACGCCGACCTGCCAGGGGCGCGGCTTGGTGCAGGTGGCGAGGCCCGGCGTGAAGCTGTGCAGCGAGAGGATCAGCGCCGGGGGCGTCTCGCGCAGCTGTGCGGCAAGGGCATGGTGGTAGGGATCGAACAGGCGATCCACCCGAGCTTGGCGCTCCTCCTTGGTGAGGACATTGCCGGGAATGACGTAACCATCGCTGATTTCGGGCATCATGCCGGGAACGTCATGCGTGCGGTTGAAGTCGCAGACGAGACGGCTGACGTTGCCGAGCCATGCGGCGGTTCCGGCTTGCACCATACGCTCCGCGATGGCGGCGACGCCGATGTCGATGGCGATGTGCTCGTCGAGCAGCGCGTCTTCTATGCCGAGGTCGATGTCGTCGGGCACGCGGTTGGAGGCATGGTCCGATACGACCAGAACGCCGCCCGAAACGGGCGTGCCGAGCAGGCGGTGGTATTCGGTTTCCAAGTCTGCCTCCGAAGGTTGCTCCCCTACCTTACCGCAACTTGCCCGCCATTTTCCACCAGTGCGGTTGAGTTTCGGCCAGCTTATCCCACGCCGCCTGCAATTGCGCCTCGCTATCATAGAGCGCGAAGCACGTCGCGCCAGAGCCCGACATGCGGGCGAGGAACGGCTGCGTTTCGCGCAGGGCTGCCAGAACATCGGCCACGACGGGGCAGATCGCGATGGCCGGAGCTTCGAGGTCGTTGCGGCCTTCCAGTGCGATCTTTCGTACGGAGCCTGTCGGCATTTCGCCCTGGTCGACGCCATCCCACGCCTTGAACACCGGCCCCGTGGGCACGGCCTCGCGCGGGTTCACCAGCAGGACCGGGGTGCCGGTCAGGTCGCTCTCGATTGGCTGGAGGTCGGTGCCGGTGCCGGTGCCGGTGCAGGTGGTGGACAGGACGCAAGCGGGCACGTCGGCGCCCAGCTTCGCGGCGCGGGCCTGCCAGTCGTCGGGGAGGCCGTGGCTACGCTCCACCATGCGGAACACCGCGCCCGCGTCGGCCGAACCGCCGCCGAGACCCGCTGCGACAGGGAGGCGCTTTTCGAGGTCGACGGCCCAGCCTTTCCCGTGCGGCAGCGCGGACAGAACCTTGGCGACGATGTTGCCGAAGGGGTCGTCGATCTTGGCTGCGAACTCACCATGGGTGGAGAGGCGGTCGGCCTCTGCCGAGGCAGCACTCAGCCGGTCGCCGTCATCGACGAAGGCGAACAGCGTTTCGAGTTCGTGATACCCGTCCTCGCGGCGACGACGGACATGTAGCGCGAGGTTGATCTTGGCGTAGGCGGTTTCGTTCAGCATCGCCCCGTCCATGGCGCGGAGGGACGCGGGAGGCAATCCTCCCCGAGCTTGTCTCGGGGAGATGGCAGCGACACAGTCGCTGACGGAGGGGGAATTGCCGTGCATTCTCCCCCTCCACCACCCTTCGGGCGTTCCCCCTCCCCGAGCAAAGCTCGGGGAGGAACTTTACATGTTCGGATAGTTCGGGCCGCCGCCGCCTTCGGGGGTGACCCATTCGATGTTCTGCGTGGGGTCCTTGATGTCGCAGGTCTTGCAGTGGACGCAGTTCTGCGCATTGATCTGCAGCTTGGGACCATCACCCGCATCAAGGAATTCGTAGACCCCCGCCGGGCAATAGCGCGCCTCGGGCCCGGCATAGACAGGCAGGTTGACCGCCGTCGGGATGCTCGGATCCTTCAGCTTGAGGTGGACCGGCTGATCCTCCTCATGGTTGGTGAAGGAGTACGACACGCTGGTCAGGCGATCGAAGCTGATGACGCCGTCCGGCTTGGGATAGGCGATCGGCTTGTACAGGTCCGCGCGCTGGGTCTCGTACTCCTTCACCAACCATGAGGAGGATCAGCCGG
>JASGGD010000388.1:0-2623 GCA_047605225.1 Novosphingobium sp. | reverse complement strand
AATTCGAAGCGTTCGAAGCGCGGATCGCGCTGATGTTGGTGTTGATGACTGACATTGTGCGTGTTCCCGTGACTGTCCCGTTGGTCCCGGCGGGTGGGTTTCCAGCGCCGCCAGCCACTAGACCGGCAGCGGACGGGGAACTTTAAGGGTAAGGTTCAACAAACGTTTGCGACGTCAACGCGGGTCACCGCCGAAGCGAATCGTCCCTACCGATTCGGCGCGCGCAGCCCCGACCGCCCGCGCGTAAAGAATTATTACCGACCGCACGGCAGACAGGCCGGATTAGATCACGCTGCGGCCTCCGGACTCCCCGCAATCTGCGGGCTTTCTGCGACTAAGGGAGAGCCCTGTACGCAAACCTACGCCCCCTTAAATTACCGCTCTTTTTGCCGTCCCCCCATCATAAGCGCCTTCGGAACACGGTTAATTTCGAAGGAGCGCGACATGGGCACCACCGATCTCGGCACCAGCGACATGGCTCGCCTGCACGGCCCGCTGATGCAGCGCGCGAGCGCCATCGCCGCCTCTCTTTTCGATACCGCTGCAATCGATTTTCGCGATGCGGCGGACCGCTCGGCGACCAAACCGCGCAGCCGCCGTGTAACCCTTTCACGGGGCAGCACACCTGCGATCGTGCGTGAAGGTGCGAGCCACACCGCCGTCACGTACGCTGACCCAGTCAGCGAAGCCTCGCTGGCAATGATCCTCGCCGCGATGGCAGGGCCGGAAGACCCGATCGCGGCCGATCCGGAGAGCCTTTCGGTCTTCGCGCTGGCCGAGCGGCTGGCCGTCAGCGACATTCCCGTCCTCATCAACGGGCCGACCGGCACCGGCAAGGAAGTGCTCAGCCGCTTCATCCACACCCGCTCGAACCGCAGGAACGGCCCGTTCATCGCAGTCAACTGCGCCGCCATGCCCGAGACGATGCTGGAGGCCATGCTGTTCGGCCACCAGAAGGGCGCCTTCACCGGCGCGACCTCGGCCAGCGAGGGCTTCATGCGCGCGGCCGACGGCGGCACCCTGCTGCTCGACGAGATCGCCGAACTGCCGCTGCAGCTGCAGGCCAAGCTGCTGCGCGCGCTGCAGGAGCAGGAAGTGGTGCCGATCGGCTCGACGAAGGCGATCAAGGTGGACGTGCGGATCATCGCCTGCGCCAACCGCGACCTGCCCGCCGAAGTCGCCGAAGGCCGCTTCCGCGCCGACCTCTACTACCGCCTCAACGTCTTCCCGCTGACCCTGCGCCCCTTGCGTGAGCGCGCGGACGACGTCGCCCCGCTCGCCTTCGCGCTGGCGCTGCGCCACTCAGCGGGCGCGACGCCGTGCTTCACCGAGGGCGCGCTGGCGATGCTCAAACTGCATTCGTGGCCGGGCAACGTGCGCGAGCTGGAGAACGTGGTGCGCCGCGCCCTGCTCCTCGCTCACGGCAGCGCGACGATCGCGCCCGAGCACATCGTCTTCGACAGCCCGGCACGGCTGGTCTCCCACCTCGCCATCGGCGGTCTGGCGGTGGCGCACGGCGGCGCGGGCATGGTGCCTGAAATCGATGAAGGCACCCGCAAGCTGTCCAGCATCGTCCAGCATTCCGAGGCGCGCCACATCGTCGAAGTGCTCGACGCCTGCGGCGGCAACCGCCTGCGCGCGGCCCGCGAACTCGGCATTTCGGAGCGCACCTTGCGCTACCGCCTCGCCTCGATGCGTGAGGCAGGCATCGAGATCGGCCACCGCGCCCCCAATGCTTCCTGGGCCGGAGGCGGCCGATGAACAGCCTTCCCTCGATCGGCGCCGGTGGAGGCATCCAGCAGATCCTCGCGCTGCGCCAGCAGATCATTTCCCGCAACGACCTCCTGCGCGAGATTCACACCGCGCAGGCGGCCAACCAGCCCTCGGCCACCGAAGCCCCGGCGGGCGGCTTCGCGTCCTCGCTCCAGCACGCCTTGAACGGCGTCAGCGCCGTGCAGCAGAAGTCCGAAGCGCTCTCCACCGCCTACGAAAAGGGCGAAGTCACCGACGTCGCCAAGGTCATGCTGGCGCGGCAGGAGGCGGGCGTCGCCTTCGAGGCCACGCTTCAGGTCCGCAACAAGCTGCTGTCCGCCTATCAGGACATCATGCGGATGGGAGTCTGAGTAGATGGCCGACCTCGTCCCCGCAGGCGGTCCCGCGTCTGCCTTCTCGGGCAGCGGCAGCGTGCTGACGCGGCTGTCCGCGATCACCCAGCAACCCGCCGTGAAGAAGATGCTGCCGGTCTTCATCGGCCTCTCCGCGATCGGCGGTGCCGCGCTGACGTGGAGCCTGATGGCCCCGACGCCCCAGCGCGTGCTCTATGCCCAACTCGACGACAGCGAGCGCGCCGGGGTGGCCGAAGCGCTCGACGGCGCGCAGATCAAGTACCGCATCGACAACCAGACCGGCGCCCTCACCGTGTCCGAGGCGGACTACTACAAGGCCCGCATGCTGGTGGCGCAGGACGGCGCGCTGTCCACGCCCGAGAGCGGCGACGCGATGCTCGACAAGCTGCCGATGGGCGCCAGCCGCACCCTTGAGGGCGAGCGCCTGCGCTCCGCGCGCGAGCACGACCTGCAGCTGACGATCGGCCAGATCGACGGCGTCGAGGCCGTGCGCGTCC
>JASGGD010000387.1:0-2631 GCA_047605225.1 Novosphingobium sp. | reverse complement strand
CCCTCCCGCCTGCGGGAGGGCCGGAAGGCTTGGGAGCGCAGCGACCTAGCCGTACGGGGTGGGCCAGACAGTTACTTCGGCGGCATCCGGATCGCGCCGTCGAGGCGGATGCACTGCCCGTTGAAGTAGATGTTGCGCACCAGTTCGAGCACCAGCGAGCCGAACTCCTCCGGATTGCCGAGGCGACGCGGGAAGGGCACCGCCTTGCCGAGGTTCTCGTAGACTTCGGGCGCATGTTCCTTGACGCGCAGCATCGGCGGGGTGGCGAAGGTACCCGGCATGATTGCGTTGACGCGGATGCCGAGGTCCATGAGGTCGCGCGCCATCGGCAGCACCATCGCGTTCACCGCACCCTTGCCGCCGCCATAGGCAACCTGGCCGATCTGCCCGTCCTGCGCCGCAGCCGAAGAGGTGAGGATGATCGTGCCGCGCTCGCCGTCGTCATTCAACGGATCGGCGGTCGCCATGCCCAGCGCCGCGATCGAGGCAACGCGGTAGGACGCGGTGAAGATGCCCTCGGCCGATTTGGCGATCTGTTCGGTCGGCGTGCGCTTGTAGGCGCCGATCTTCTTGTCGAACGAGACGGTCTTGCCGCCGCCTGCGACCACCGCGCAGTGGACCACCACGCGCTCCTGACCGTGCGCTTCGCGGGCCTTGGCGAAACCGGCCTCGACGCTGTCCTCGTCGGTGATGTCGACCTTGCAAAACACGCCGCCGATCTCCGTCGCGAAGGCTTCACCCGCTTCCTCGCTGATGTCGAAGATGGCGACCTTGACGCCCGCATCGGCCAGCGCCTGCGCGCTCGCCCTGCCGAGGCCCGAGGCGCCGCCGGTGACCACGGCGGCAAGGGTGTTGTCGATCTTCATGCTCATCTCCCCGAATCGTATCTAGGGTCTGGCTAGCGCAGCCCGATCGCCCGTGTCGCCGCGCCGATGCTAACCCGGCGCAAGTATCGCTCGGGCGTGTCGCCGGACGCGGTTTGCGGCGGTTGGGAACCAAGCACGGCGCACGGCATTCTGCCGGGTGCCCTGTGAGGACCCCGTCGTTGCGCTACCGTTTGCTCACCGTTCTCTGCCTTGCCGCGATGCCTTCTGCGGCGTGGGCGGGTGAACGTGATTACTGTCCCGATCGACCGGGAATTTCGACCCCGGCCTGCACCATGGCTCCGGGCGAGTGGTCGGTCGAAGTGGGGCTGGGCGACTGGACGCTCGATCGTAGCGCTGGCCAGCGTGAGGACGTGACCCTGCTCGGCGATACGCTGCTGCGCCGGGGAATCGCCGAGCACGCCGAGTTGCAGGTCGAATGGGCCGCACTGGGTCTGGCGCGGACGCGAGACGAGGCCGTGATTTCACACGCGACAAGCGTGGGCGACTTTACGCTGGCCGTGCGGCGCAATCTTGCCAATCCGGACGGCTCGGGGCTCTCGGTGGCGCTGATGCCTTTCGTGTCGCTGCCACTGGGACATGAGCCGGTGGGCGCCGGGGACTGGGCGGCGGGGCTTCAGGTGCCGTTGTCCTACGAGGTTTCCGACAAGGTCAGCCTCGTTACCACGACAGCCTTCGAGGCTGCGGTGGACGAGGACGGTCACGGACGGCACTTCGCCTTTGACGAGACGGTGGGGACTTCACTGAAACTGGATGCCGACCTGACCGCCACGGCCGAGTATCAGTTTACGGCCGACCGCGACCCGCAGCAGCATCATGACGAGCATCTGGCGGGACTGTCGCTGGGTTGGCAGCCGAGTGACGATCTGCAACTGGATCTGGGCGCGAATGCGGGGCTGGACCACGATGCGCCTGACATGGAAGTTTATGTGGGCGTGTCGCGGCGGTTCTGAGGCCGGGCCTTCAGGTTGTTTCGTCAACCGGTACGAAGTTGCCAAAGATGCTTCGCAGGTCGTCGCGGCGGGTCAGTGCGTCTGCTAGCGTATAGCGATCCAG
Source organism: Novosphingobium sp. (assembly GCA_047605225.1). Taxonomy (GTDB): domain Bacteria; phylum Pseudomonadota; class Alphaproteobacteria; order Sphingomonadales; family Sphingomonadaceae; genus Novosphingobium. The sequence goes on along the minus strand of JASGGD010000387.1, from coordinate 691 downwards.
CACTTCAAGGAAGGCGCGCGTCGCTTCGTTGAAGGCGCGCGGCAACGTGCAGGCGGGGAGGACGATGCAGGTCCCGCAATCGACCAGTTGGAAGCTTGTCTCGGTGTGACGCACGATCTGGCCGACCGTGATCTCGCTGGCCGGACGGCCCAGCCTCAGGCCGCCGCCACGTCCGCGCACGGTTTCAAGGAATCCGGCCTGTCCGAGGTCCTGCACGACCTTCATCAGATGGTTGCGCGAGATGCCGTAAGTCTCTGCGATTTCGGCGATGGAGGAGAGGTTCCCTTCATCCCGCGTACCGACATGCAGCAGAACACGCACGGCATAGTCGGTGTAGCGGGTTAGTTGCACGCAGGCGTTCCGATGCTGGTCATCGGATACTCATGCCGTGCAAATGCAGTGGGATGCAACCCGTGTCGATACAATGTCTCATCGCGGGGCGGTCAGACGGCAGGAGGCGAACCTCCTGCCGTACGTGCCTGCCGTTTAGAACAGGGCCATGAGGCCGCGTGAGGGATCGACGAGACCTTCCCAGATCATCTTGCCCGCTACCCACAGGATCACCAGCAGGCCGACGTAGGCAAGCCAGCGATAGCGCTCGATCACGCGGGCCAGCACGTTGGCGGCAACGCCCATCAGCGCGACCGAGAGGATCAGGCCGACCGCAAGGATGCCCGGGTGATCGCGCGCT
>JASGGD010000386.1:0-2635 GCA_047605225.1 Novosphingobium sp. | reverse complement strand
TCGTCGTTGCGGTCGACCGCCGGCACGTTGATCGTCCTGTCTCCCTCGGCAAGCCGCGTCATGGCTCTCGTCACCGCCGCGAGGTTTCCCGCGAGGTTGCGCAGCACGTAAAGCGCCACGACGGCGCCGGCAAGCACCGAGATGAGCGTGAGCGGAAGGATGCTGCCCTTTCCCTGGGCGACGGCGGCGTTCGTCTCCGAGCTGCGGTCCTGGGCCATCTGCGTCGTTCGCCCGACGATGCCGGCCACCTGGTTGCTGAGTTCCGTAGAGACCGCGTGGATGGACGCCAGCAGGTATTGCCGCTTCTGAAACGCCGCCAGTTCGCGGCGGCGAAGCTCGAACACCGTGGCCTGCGCCGCCACGAACTGCCTGATCTCCGCAACCCCGCCCGACGCCTCCGCCGCCCCGCCGGCAATGCCCTCAAGGCCGCCGTAAAGCTGATCGGCGGCGCGTGTAAAAACGTCCTCGAGCTGGCGCAGCGTCGCGGAACTGTTGCTGCCCATGCCCTCGAAGACGCTCTCCACCAGGCTGCGGAACGCGGCGGCGGGCGAGGCGGATCCGGCGGCGCGCGATTGTGCGCGCGCGATCTCGTCGATCCTGCTCTCGATGCGCTCGCGCCCGTCGAAAGCATAGCGCAGCTCCAGGATATCGGAGCGGATGTCGAGGCTCTGGCGCGTGTTGCGCACCAGCTCGTGCAGGTCCGCCTCCAGCTTGCGCGCGAGCTCGCCGGCCTTCCGCTTCTCCGCGCTCTCCATCCTGTCGCTACCGGCCTCCACCGCATCGACCAGCAGGTTGAGTTCGGCGAGCTGACCGTCGAGCTTGGCGCTCTCGTCGTTCAGCTTGTTGACGACCTGGATGGAGCTGATGAAGGGGGCGATCGCCGCGACCGCCGAACTGCGCTTGGCAAGCTCCATCGCCCTGCCGATATCGGGCAGGCTCTGGTCGCGCAGCAGGGTCAGCGCCTGCTCCGTATTGGAAAAGCCGCGCCAGCCGATCGTGCCGACGACGACGTTCAAGCTGACGAACAGGCAGACGGCGACAAGCAGCTTGGCTTTTACGGTTTGCATGAAGTGAAGGCCCATACGCTCCAAGTATTCCGCGACGCATTTCAAATCGAACATAGACAATCACGGCAGGAGGCCGCTACACCTAGTTATATCTGCATTGCCGCTTGCAGATAGGGGACCGGGGGAGGATTTCATGAGCGCCGATATCGCAACAGGCCCCGTCCACCGTCCGCTCGATCTCGACCCGAAACGCGTGAGCCTCGACCGCGCGCCTTACGGCATCATCGATATCGGCTCCAACTCCGTGCGCCTCGTCGTCTACGACCAGCTCGGCCGCGCGCCCTTGCCGCGCTTCAACGAAAAATCGCTCTGCCGCCTCGGCGACGGCCTCGCCCAGACCGGGCGGATTGCCGAAGAGGGCTACCATCGCACGGTCGAGGCGGTGCGGCGGTTCCGCGCCATCGCGGATGCGATGGGCGTCTCACGCCTCGATGCCACGGCGACCGAGGCGGTCCGCCGCGCCGAGAACGGCAAGGACCTGGTGGAGGCGATCCGCCAGGAGGCGGGCGTCGACGTGCGCATCCTCTCCGGCGCGGAGGAAGCCCGCTTTGCGACGCTCGGGGTCATCTCCGGCTTTTTCAGGCCCGTCGGCATCGTCGGGGACATGGGAGGCGGAAGCCTGGAGGTGGCGCGCGCGCTTGACGACCGGGTGGGCGAGGAATGGGTGAGCCTGCCGCTCGGGGCCCTGCCCGTCGAGGCCCTGATGCAGGGCGACGGCAATCCCAAGCGGCGGATCGATGCGATCCTGAAGGAAAACCTGCCGGCGACGCTCCGCCACCCCACCTTCTTCGCTGTCGGCGGCGGCTGGCGCACCTTCGCCAAGGCGCAGATGCTGGCGGCGGGCGCGGCCGTGCCCGTCGTGCACGGCTACCGGATTGCGGCGTCGGACGCCCGCGCCTTCGCCAAGTCGATCCTCAAGATGACGCCGGCGAAGCTCGCCGAGCTGCCCGGCGTCCCGCGCCGGCGCATCCGCACCCTGCCCGCCGCCGCGATGATGCTCGACCGCGTGCTGAAACATCTCGCACCCGATCATGTTATCTTCTCCGCGCTCGGGCTGCGCGAGGGATGGCTCTACGCGCAGCTCGACGCCGAGGAACGCTATCTCGACCCGCTGATCGAGGGCGCGCAGCTGATCGGGCTGCCGCCGGCCCGCGTCCCGGATTTCGCCGCCGCCCTCGTTTCCTGGACGGCCGATCTCTACCGGGACGAAGCCCCCGCCGAGAAGCGCCTGCGGGTAGCACTCTGCGCGCTCTCCGACATCAACTGGCGCGATCACCCCGATATCCGGGCGGAGGAGAGCTATCGCCGCATCCTCCAGTTCCCCTTCATCGGCCTCGATCATGCCGAACGGGCATTTATCGCCATAGCGCTCCACGCCCGCTATGCGGGCCGGTCCGACGCGGCCTATCTTGCCGGCGCGCTTTCGCTCCTGAAGCCGGTCGACCGCCGCCGCGCCGAGGTTCTCGGCCGCGCCATCCTGCTGGCCTATCGCCTCTCCGGTGGCACGCCCGCGGTGCTCGCCGACTCCCGCCTGTCGATAGAGCCGAACCGCCTTCGCCTGCGGGTCG
>JASGGD010000385.1:0-2639 GCA_047605225.1 Novosphingobium sp. | reverse complement strand
AAGGTGACGGTGATCGTCACCTTGCCGTCGCCGGTCGACTGCGAGTCCATGTAGAGCATGTTGTCGACGCCGTTGATCTCCTGCTCGATCGGAGCGGCGACGGTGTCGGCGACGGTCTCGGCCGATGCGCCGGGATACTGCGCGTTGACCGTGACGGTGGGCGGAACGATGTCCGGGTACTGGCTCACCGGCAGACCGATGAACGCGATGGCGCCGACGATGGTGATGATCACCGCGACGACGCCCGCGAAGATCGGACGGTCGATGAAGAAGCGGGAAAGTCGCATGGGAGAGTGCCCCTGATGGGCGCGCGTAAGGGTTCCGGCGCGCCGGTTGGGTTCGTGTAAGGCGCGGCCCACCCCCGACCCCTCCCGCAAGCGGGAGGGGAGAAGGTTACCCACTCCCGCTTGCGGGAGGGGCAGCGAGACTTAGGCCGAAGGCCTTAGTCGCAGCGGGGTGGGCCTAAACGCGGGATTTCAGTTGAACGTCGCCTGCGCAGCCGCCGGTTCGGCCGGCGCCGGAGCGCTTTCGACCTTGCCCGGCGCGATCCGGCCCACCTTGGTCGTGACCTTGGTGCCGGGGATCGCGGCCTGATAGTTCGACACGATCACCGTATCGCCCGCATCGAGGCCAGAGCGGATCACGCGCAGGTCGTCCACCAGCGGCCCGACCTGCACCGGCTTGGCGGCGACGGTGCCATCCTTGCCGACGACCATCACCACCTTGCGGGTCTGGTCCGAACGCACGGCGGCGTCGGGAACCAGCGTCGCCTTGACGGTTCCGCCGTTGGCGAGGCGCATGTTGCCGAACATGCCCGGCGTCAGGAAGCCGTCCTTGTTGTCGAGGCTGGCGCGGATGCGGATGGTGCCGGAGCTGGGGTTGAGGCCGTTGTCGGTGAAGTCCAGCTTGCCCTTCCAGCGATAGGCGGCTTCGTCCTGAAGGCGAACCTCCACGTCCGAGGTGGCACCCTTCGCCTTGTCGCGCTGGGCCTTGAGGAACAGCGATTCAGAAGCGTCGAAGGTGAAGTAGATCGGGCTGACGGCGTTGATCGTGGTCAGCAGCGTGGCGTTCGCCCCGGCATCGCCGGAAACGAGGTTGCCCGCGTCCACCCGGCGATCCGACACACGGCCCGAGATCGGCGCGCGCACGGTGGCGAACTCGACATCGAGGCTGCGCGAACGCACCCGCGCCTGTGCTGCCGCCAGCGCCGCTTCGGCGGCGCGCACGCGTGAGCGCAGGTTGTCGACTTCGCTGGCGGCCATCGCCTCGTCCCCGGTCAGACCGGCCACGCGGGCATAGTCCGAACGGGCGAGGGCGAGGGTGGCATTGGCCGAAGCCGCATCCGCCCGCGCTTCGGCGAGCGCGGCGGCGTAAGGGCGCGGATCGACCACGAACAGCGCCTGTCCGGCCTGCACGTAGTCGCCGTCCCTGAACAGCACCTGGGTAATGGCGCCCGAGACGCGCGGGCGCACCTCGACCGTCTTGCTGGGGGCGAAGCGGCCGACGTAGTCGTCCCACTCGGTGACGTCCTTCACCAGCGGATGGGCCACCTGCACCAGCGCGGGCGGGGGCAGGGCGGCGGCGGGCTCCGTGCCGCCGAGGAACTTCCAGCCGAGCCCGGCGACCGCGACGAGCGCCAGCGCGCCGATGGCGATCTGGGCACGACGGGAGCCGGTGCGCTGCTCGGTGGTCTGTTCGCCGGAAGCGTATTCGGAGGGGATTTCGAGTTTGGTCGCGACTGTCACGCGGCGATGCTCCGGAAGGGGGGGCGATTGCGCCCGATGGTATCGATGACGGCGCCGATCTTGGCTTCGGAATACCCGGCGTCGCGGGCCTCCCGCAGCGCCGAGACCGGCAGGGTGTAACCGTGGTGCCAGGCGCGCACGGCCAGACGGCGCAGCGCTTCGAGGCGTTCGTTCGCCAGCATGGGCGAAGGCGGCGTGGGGCCAAGGATCAGGCGGGCCAGCCAACCGCGCTTGCGCTGCGGTTTCAGCGACTGCATCCCGTCGGTCCGCGCGAGGGCGAGGATGCGCCGCTCCGTCAGCGTCAGCGGCTCGACGAGGGGGGCTTGCGAGATCGGCAGCGCCTGCAGCGCTGCATCGGAAAAGTCGATGAAGGCCATGTCCGTGCTCCTGCGTAAGAAGGGCGAGTTCGAGTGTGCCCCGGCACGCACCCCGGGACAGGGGGGAAGGGTGCGCGCCGGGGCGGCTTCCGGCTTGGGGCAGCCGGAAGGATGCGGGTAAGGCTCTGCCGTCGCCGGACATGCGAATGTCCAGTCGTCGGCGGAAGCCGGATGTGGGTCATCGAGCCGCTTCCCGGATGGGATTGCGACTGTCTGGCGGCCGGTCAGGACCGGTCGATTATGGGAGTACCCGAGGCCGGGGGAGGCGAATCGGGCGGTTCGTTTCTATACCAAGCGGTATATATTCAGGTCCGGGTAACGTCAAGCAGGTTTCTGTACCGACCGGTAGATTAGGACTCTGAAGCGGGATTCAAGAGGCTGAACGCCCGTTGAACGAAATTTTTTCCGCAAGTGCGAAGATTGCTGCGTTTGCGCGCCGGGGCTTCGACAAGCTCAGCCTGAGCGGCTTTGAGAGCGGGTCTTTAAATTCCGCTCAGGCTGAGCTTGTCGAAGCCCC
>JASGGD010000384.1:0-2644 GCA_047605225.1 Novosphingobium sp. | reverse complement strand
CAGCGAAGCAATCCAGGGCGGAGTAACACTGCCATGGATTGCTTCGCTGCGCTCGCAATGACGAGGGTGGGGGGTGCGTAGTCCCCCAAGACCGCTGCACGCACAGCAACGACAGTTCGGGGGTCTGGGGCGATGGCCCCAGAACTTCCCTTATTTCCGCCTGTACCGGAAATACCAGACCTCATGCCCGTAAACCGTACGCGCCTTGTGCTCGTAGCGGGTCTGTGGCCAGCCGCCGGGGCGGACCTGAAAATCACCCGGCTTCTCGCATAACCACTCGAACTGTTCGGTATGGCGCTGCATCACCATCAGCGCGTGGCGCAGGTAGATCGCGTGATCGGTGCCGAAGCGGAACTCGCCGCCGGGCCTGAGCTTGGCGGCGAACATGTCGACCGGGCCGTCGTTCATCATCCGGCGCTTGGCGTGGCGTGCCTTGGGCCAGGGGTCCGGGTGCAGCAGGTAGAGGAACGATAGCGAGCCGTCTGGGATGCGCTCCAGCGCTTCCAGCGCATCGCCGTGGTGAATGCGCACGTTGCCGATCGGCGGGTGAGCACCGTTGTCGCCGCTGACGTGGGTGAGTGCTTGCGCGACGCCGTTGAGGAACGGTTCGGCACCGATGAAACCGTGGTCGGGCAGCATGTCGGCGCGCTGCGCCATGTGTTCGCCGCCGCCGAAGCCGATCTCGAAGTGGAGCGGGCGGTCGTCGCCGAATAGCACTTGCGAAGTGATCGGGCCTTCCTCGGGCATGGAGATACGCGGGAGCAGGTCGTCGACGAGGCCCTGCTGCGCGGCGCGCAGGGGCTTGCCCTTGGCGCGGCCGTAGAGGCGGTTGAGCGTGGTCGGATCGCCTGATTTGTAAGCCGTCATGGCGCGCGCCGATACACAAGGGGGCCGGGACTCGCAATCGGGCATAGTTGCGCGGCGCAACTTGGCGGACCGAAAAGCGGATTGCCAGCGGGCGGGGCGGCCTGCTTTATCGCGCCATGCTGCGCGCCATCTTCCTCCTTCTCGCCTGCCAGCTTGCGGGCGAAGCGATCCATCGCATCACGGGCCTGCCGCTTCCCGGCGCGGTGATCGGCATGGTCCTGCTGGTCGGCTGGCTGGCGCTGGTCCCGCGCGAGCGGCCAACGCTTACCGTAGTGACCGGCTGGCTCACCGCGCACCTGTCCATCATGTTCGTTCCCGCCGCCGTCGGGCTTATCGAGGAAGGTCCGGTTCTTTCGCGGTACGGCGTGGGACTGGTGACGGCCACGGTCGCCTCCACGCTGCTGACGCTGATCGTAACGGCGCTGGTGTTCCGCTGGGCCTTCGCCCGCTTCGCACCGGAGGGCGAGGCGTGAGCGATCCCGCACTGCTGGCGACACCGCTGCTCTGGCTGACTGTCACGCTGGGGGTGTTCGAGGTCTTCGACACCCTCTCCAAGCGCTGCAACCGCCATCCGCTGCTGCATCCGGTGCTCTGGAGCACGCCGGTACTGATCGCCCTGCTGCTGGCGAGCGACACGTCCTACGAGACATACAAGACCGCGACATTCCCGGTCAGCTTCCTGCTCGGCCCGGCGGTCGTCGGGCTGGCGGTGCCGATCTGGCGCGAGCAGGCACGTATTCGCCGCCTTGCCGTGCCCATCGTACTGGCGCTGGGCGCCGGCGCGGTCACCTCGATCGTCAGCGCGGTCGGCGTGCTGGCGCTGTTCGGCGCGCCTCGCGAGATTCTCGCCTCGATCGCGCCGAGGGCGACCACTACGCCCGTCGCGATGGCGGTGGCGGGGCAGTTGGGCGGTGTCCCGGCGCTGGCGGCGGTGATCGTGCTGTTCGCGGGCGTCTTGGGCGCGATGGTGGCGACGCCGCTGCTCAATGCACTGGGCCTGCGCGACTACCGGGTGCGTGGCTTTGCCCTTGGCGTCGCCGCGCACGGGATCGGCACCGCGCGCGCGTTCCAGGTCGACGCGACGGCTGGCGCGATGGCAAGTCTGGCGATGGCGCTCAACGCCGTGGTGACGGCGGCGCTGCTGTCGGTGGTGGCGCTGATGGTGTAAGGCCCGGCCACACAAAACAACGGCCCGCCCCTCGTGAGGGCAGGCCGCCTTGGGTCCTGCAAGGGGTGCAGGGTAATCTGACTTATGCCGCTTCGGCTGCCTCGTCCGGATCGCGCAGGACGTAGCCGCGGCCCCACACCGTCTCGATGTAGTTGGCGCCGCCGCAGGCATGCGCGAGCTTCTTGCGCAGCTTGCAGATGAAGACGTCGATGATCTTCAGTTCGGGCTCGTCCATGCCGCCGTAGAGGTGGTTGAGGAACATTTCCTTGGTCAGCGTGGTGCCCTTGCGCAGCGAGAGCAGTTCCAGCATCGCATATTCCTTGCCGGTCAGGTGCACGCGGGCGCCATCGACCTCGACCGTCTTGGCGTCGAGGTTGGTGACCAGCTTGCCGGTGCGGATGACCGACTGCGAGTGACCCTTCGAACGGCGCACGACGGCGTGGATGCGGGCGATCAGTTCCTCGCGGTGGAACGGCTTGGTCACGTAATCGTCCGCGCCGAAGCCGAACGAGCGGACCTTGCTGTCCATCTCCGAGATGCCCGACAGGATCAGAACCGGCGTCTGCACCTTGGCGACGCGCAGCTTCTTGAGCACGTCATAGCCGTGCA
>JASGGD010000383.1:0-2646 GCA_047605225.1 Novosphingobium sp. | reverse complement strand
GTCCACATCGGTCACTCGACCGGCGGCGGTGAAGTGGCCGCCTATGTCGCGCGCTACGGCATCCCGCAGGGCCGCGTCGCCAAGGCCGTGCTGGTCAGCGCCGTGCCGCCGATCATGCTCAAGACCGAAGCCTATCCGGGCGGGTTGCCGATCGAAGTCTTCGACGGCCTGCGCGCCGGTCTTACTGCCAACCGCGCGCAGTTCTTCCGCGATGTCGCCGCAGGCCCGTTCTACGGCTTCAACCGCGAAGGCGCCGACGTGAAGAGCGCCGTCATCGACAACTGGTGGCGTCAGGGCATGATGGGCAGCGCCAAGGCCCACTACGAGGGCATCAAGGCCTTCTCCGAAACCGACCAGACCGAAGACCTGAAGGCGATCACCGTCCCCACCCTCGTCCTGCATGGCGATGACGATCAGGTCGTGCCCTACAAGAACGCAGGTATCCTGCAGGCCGAGATCCTGCCGAACGCGACGCTCAAGATCTACGAGGGCTTCTCGCACGGCATGCTCACGGTGAACGCCGAAACCATCAACCCCGATCTGCTCGCCTTCGTGCAGGGCTGATCGCCTCCCATTCGTCATTGCGAGCGAAGCGAAGCAACCCAGGGCGGTTTGCTCTGCCCTGGATTGCCGTGGGTCTTCGGCCCTCGCAATGACGAACTGTTGGGACAACGAACGTCGAGGAGACTCCCGATGAAAGCCTACCTTCTCTCCATCGCCGCCGGGTTGCTGGTGGGTGTCGTCTACAGTCTCCTCGGCGTCCGTTCGCCCGCGCCGCCGATGATCGCGCTGGTCGGCCTGCTGGGCATCCTGCTCGGCGAACAGATCATCCCGTTGGCGAGCCGGTTCGTGACGAAAAACAACGTCGCCGAATTCGTCATGACCGAGTGCCGCGATCACGTCCTCGGCCGCTTGCCCGGCGACGAGACCGGCAAGCACGACGCATGATCTCGCGCCGCCATACGCTTATGGGAGCGGCCGCCGCGTCGCTCCTGCCTACCACTCTCGCGGCCCGAGCGGGTCGAACCAAGGATTCGAGCATGACCGACACGATCATCATCAACGCCAAGGTGACCACCCTCGACCGTGAAAACCCGCAAGCGCAGGCCGTGGCAATCCGCGACGGCAAGTTCCTCGCCGTCGGCAGCGAGCAGGAGGTCCGCGCCGCCGCGCCCGAAGCCACGGTGATCGACGCGAAGGGCCACCGCCTGATCCCCGGCCTGATCGACAGCCACATGCACATCATCCGCGGCGGCCTCAACTTCAACATGGAACTGCGCTGGGACGGCGTGACCAGTCTGTCCGAAGCGATGGCGATGCTCAGGAAGCAGGTCGACAACACCCCCGCCCCGCAATGGGTGCGCGTGGTCGGCGGCTTCACCGAGCACCAGTTCGCCGAAAAGCGCCTGCCGACGATCGCCGAACTCAATGCCGTGGCCCCCGACACGCCGGTGTTCATCCTCCACCTCTACGACCGCGCGTTGCTGAACGCCGCCGCGCTGCGGGTGGTGGGCTACACCAAGGATTCGCCCAACCCGCCGGGCGGCGAGATCGTGCGCGACAGCCAGGGCAACCCCACCGGCCTGCTGCTGGCCCAGCCCAACGCGACGATCCTCTATTCCACGCTGGCCAAGGGGCCGAAGCTGCCGCCGGAGTATCAGCTCAATTCCACCCGTCACTTCATGCGCGAGGTCAACGCGCTGGGCGTCACCGGCGTGATCGACGCAGGCGGCGGCTTCCAGAACTATCCCGACGACTACGACATCATCGAGAAGCTGCATCAGGACGACCAACTGACCGTCCGCATCAGCTACAACCTGTTCACCCAGAAGCCGAAGGAGGAACTCGCCGACTTCGCAGGCTGGGCCAAGCAGGTCACGCCGGGACAGGGCGACGACACCTATCGCCACAACGGCGCGGGTGAGATGCTCGTCTATTCCGCCGCCGACTTCGAGGACTTCCGCCAGCCCCGCCCGGACATGGCGCCGAGCATGGAAGGCGACCTCGAACCCGTCATCCGCCTGCTTGCCGAGAACCGCTGGCCCTGGCGCCTCCACGCCACCTATGACGAGACGATCGGCCGCGCCCTCGACGTCTACGAGAAGGTCAACGCCGACATCCCGCTGCAGGGCATCAACTGGTTCTTCGATCACGCCGAGACCATCAGCGACCGCAACATCGACCGCATCGCGGCACTGGGCGGCGGCATCGCGGTGCAGCATCGCATGGCCTATCAGGGCGAATACTTCGTCGAACGCTACGGCGCCAAGGCCGCCGAGCGCACCCCGCCGATCGCCCGCATGATCGCCGCCGGCATCCCGGTGGGCGCGGGTACCGACGCCACCCGCGTTGCCAGCTACAACCCGTGGGTCTCGCTGTCATGGCTGGTGACGGGGCGCACCGTGGGCGGCCTCTCGCTCTATCGCGGCGACAACCGCGTCAGCCGCGAGAAGGCGCTGCGCATGTGGACGCACGAGAACACCTGGTTCTCCACCGAAGTGGGCAAGAAGGGCCAGATCAAGGCGGGCCAGCTGGCCGATCTCGCGCTGCTGTCCGACGACTATTTCAGCGTGCCGGACAACGAGATTGTCCACATCCGCTCGATCCTGACGATGCTGGGCGGCAAGGTGGTCCACGGCGACGGCG
>JASGGD010000382.1:0-2672 GCA_047605225.1 Novosphingobium sp. | reverse complement strand
CCGAAAGCTTGTACTTCCGAATTCGGTCGTGCAGCGTGGTCTTGGCCATCTTGAGATCCTCGGCCGCGCGCGACAGCGACATGCCGTTGCGGCGCAACGCCTCCGAGATCAATCGACGCTCGAAGACTTCCAGCGTTTCCGTCAGGGACCGGCGGTTGTCGCCGTCGGGATCGTCGAGGGGGAAACCCTCGATGTCGCCCAGAACCCACCGGTCGGCGGCGTTCTTGAGTTCGCGCACGTTGCCGGGCCATTCGCAGGCCATGAGGGCTTGCAGCTTCTCGCTGTCGAGCCGGGGCGCCGGGCGCCCGTAGCGAGCGGCGGCCTGGTGGGCAAAGTGCTCGAACAGCAGGCCGATGTCGTCGCGCCGTTCGCGCAGCGGCGGCAGGCGCAGCGTGGCGACGTTGAGACGGTAGTAGAGGTCGGCGCGGAAACGCCCCTGGTCCGAAAGCTCGCGCAGATCGCTCTTCGAGGCCGCGATGACCCGGCAATTGACCTCCAGCACCTGATTTGAGCCGAGCCGCTCGATCTTGCGTTCCTGCAGCACGCGCAGCAGCTTGATCTGCATGGGCATCGGCATGCTCTCGATCTCGTCGAGAAAGAGCGTGCCGCCGTTGGCATGCTCGATCTTGCCGATGCGCCTCTTGGCCGCGCCCGTGAACGCGCCGACCTCGTGGCCGAAAATCTCGCTGTCGATGAGGTTCTCGGGCATTCCGCCGCAGTTGAGAGCGACGAAGTTGCCGGCGCGGCGAGGGCTGAGGTCGTGCAGGCATTGGGCGACCAGCTCCTTGCCGGTGCCGGTTTCGCCGGTTATCAGCACGTCGGCCGATGCCTGGCCGAGATCGATGATGCGCCGCCGCACCATCTGGATCTGCGGCGACTTGCCGATGATGCGGGTTTCGAGGTTTTGGCCGCTGTTGATCTGCGCGCGCAGGTCGCGGACCTCCTGGACGAGACGCCTCGTTTCCAGTGCACGCCGCGCGATCTCGACGAGATGGGTCGAGGAGAATGGCTTCTCGATGAAGTCGTGCGCCCCGTCCTTCATGGCCTGAACGGCGAGCGAGATATCGCCATGCCCGGTCATCAGCACGACCGGCAGGTCGGCATCGAAGGCGCGAATGCGCGCCATCAGCGCCATCCCGTCCATGCCGGGCAGGCGAATGTCCGAGATGACCACTGCCGGCGGGTTTTCGGCGATGTAGCGCCAGGCATTTTCTGCGCTGTCGACCGCGTCGGCGACGATGCCCTCCAGCACGAGAGCCTGCTGGCATCCGCGCCTGACGTTCGGGTCGTCCTCGACGATCAGCACCTTGAGCGTGTCAGGCATCGACGTTCTCCGAAGCGGTCGCGAGCGGCAGGTCGAGCACGAACAGCGCGCCGCCCTCGGCGAGGTTGGCGGCTGACAGCGAACCGCCGAAGTCTCTGGCAATCCCTGCCGAAATGGCAAGCCCCAGTCCCAGCCCGCCACCAGAGTCCTTGGTCGTGAAGAATGGCTCGAACAGACGCTCGCGCTCGTTTTCGCCAAACCCAGGTCCGTTGTCTCGAACCTCAATGATCGCCCGCTCTCCGTTCGTGCGGGCAAAAAGGCCGACATGCGGTGTCGGCGTGCCTTCGGTCGCGTCGAGCGCATTGGCAACGAGGTTGACGAGAATCTGCTCCAGCCGGTTGGAATCGGCGAGTACAGAGAGATCGGCGGGCTCGACGTTGATCTCCGGCTGGATGGATCGCTGCGACAGGCGCCGATTGAGGAAGAACAGCGTGTTCTCCAGAGAGCGGCGCACATTCACCGGGCGCGGTTTGCCGCTCGACTTGCGTGCGAACGACTTCAGCTGGCTGGTCAGCGTGCCCATGTGAGTCACCAGATCCGAGATCAGGGCGAGATTGCTCCCGGCCTCCTCCAGCATTCCTCGCTGCATGAACTTGACCGTGTTGTCGGAAAGAGTGTGCAGGGCGGCGAGCGGCTGGTTGAGCTCGTGCGCCAGTCCGGCCGACATCTGGCCGATGACCGCGAGCTTGCCGGCATGGATCAGTTCTTCCTGCGCTTCCTTGAGCGTTCGCGTGCGTTCCTCGACCTTGCGCTCCAACTCGTCATGAGCCCGCTGAAGCGCTTCGCGGGCGCGAAGCCGTTCCCACTGGCGGAGCCGCCGCAGGTAGAGGGCGATCGAGGCGATGCACAGTATGACGCCACCGGCGGCGGCAAGGGCGGCGTTCAGCCAGGCCATGGTCCGCAGATCGCCAAACGGCGAAAGCACCGTAAGGCGCCAGTTCGTGCCCTTGAGTGGGGCCGATTGCGCCAGGAAGAGCCCGTATATCGGGAACGTGTGGGGCACTTCCGCCACCGGGCGAACCAGTTGGACGATTTCCGCCTTTTCGGAACCGACGCTCCCTTGCGATTGCAGGCCGAGCGGGGACAGCGGGCGGGCGTTGTAGTGCAGGGACTGCGCAAGCTCGCTCCGTCGCTCTTCGCTGAGCGGGGCGAGCGTCGTGAACTTCCAAGACGGAACAGAGGCGAGGATGACCACGCCGTTCTCGTCGGTGACCAGAACCGGCGCTTCGACCGTCGACCAGGACGTCTCGAGTTGCTCCAGGCTCACCTTGACGACCGCCACTCCCAGAAGGTGCTCATCGGCCAGAATCGGAGAGGACAGGTAGTAGCCGGGCTGACCGCGCGTGGT
>JASGGD010000381.1:0-2674 GCA_047605225.1 Novosphingobium sp. | reverse complement strand
CATCGAGACGCTGCTCAATCAGGACAAGCGCATCCGCAGCTTCGCCGCCGAGGACTTCGCGGCGCTCTCGGGCATTCTGGCCGGAACTCTGGAGGGAATTCATGAAAACGCCCTATGACGCCGCGCTGCGCGTGCGGCAGCGCGAACTCGACGAAGTGAGCAGCGCCATCCGCGATCAGGCGGGTGCGTTGGGCGCGGTCGAGCAGGAGCGGATGCGCGTTGCCGCCGCGCTGGTGCATGAGGCGGACCTTGCCGCCACCGACCTCACCCTCGTCTCGCCGGGCTGGCAGCGGCGCATGCGCGGCGAGCGGCAGGCGCTTTCGGCCCGCGAGACGGAGCTGCAGGCGCGGCTCGACGCCCTGCGCGACGTCGCGGTGGACGCCTACGGCGTGCTGCGCGGGATCGAGAACGCCGCCGACGACTACCGCGCCGAAGCCCTGCGCAGCGAGGCCGCCGCCGAGCAGTCCGCCTCCGACGACATCAGCGCCGCCGCCTTCCTGCGGACCCTGCGCGCGCGATGATCGACAAGACCGCCTCTTCGGACCTCTCGACAGCCAATCTGTCGGCGTCGCAGAAGGCGCGGCTGATCTATGACACCGCGCGTTCGGAGATGTCCGGCCGCCTGTGGCGCGCGGCGCTGGGCTCGGCCAATGAGGCGGAAGGCGAGGGCAAGTCCTCCATTACCGCGATCAGCCAGAGCGACCCGATCGGGCCCGACCGCTTGCTGGCGATCCTCGATCCGGACTCGAAGGCGGCGCTGGATGCGGCCGCCGTGCCGCAAACCGAGGCTCCGGCCGAAACGAGCGGCGAGGCGGTGACCGCCATGGGCGATGGCCCGAACGCGCGCTATGCCGGGATGCTCGATGCGGCGGCGGAGCGGACCGGGCTCCCGGCCTCGGCGCTGGCGGCGATCGTCGATGCGGAGGCGGCCAAGGGCGCGGGCGGGACGTGGCAGCCCTATTCGCGCAACCCGCGTTCCAGCGCGGCGGGGCTCGGCCAGTTCCTCAACGGGACGTGGGAGGGCGAGGCGGAGCGCTCCGGGACCTGGCTCAACAGCACTGCCGAAGCGAACGGCTGGCTCGACGCGCGCGGTCAGGTCAAAGCCGAGAACCGCGGCGCCCTGCTGGCGCTGCGCTACGATCCGCGCGCCTCGATCGAGGCGGTGGCGGACTACGCCAGCGCCAATGTCGCGGCGCTGCGTCGCTCGGGCGCGGCGATCGGCGCGGGCACCACCGAGGTCGCGCAGGCGGCTTACCTCGGCCATTACCTCGGCGTCGGCGATGCGAAGCGCTTCCTCGCGGGCGGCCTCTCGCCAGACCGCGCGCGCAAGCTGCTAGGCGCGCAGGTCGGCTCGGCCTCGGCGGAACGGCGGATCGCACAGGCCGGAAGCGCGGTCGCGGCGCACCGGTCGTGGCTGATGGACTATGTCGGCAAGCACGTCCGGCCGGAAAGATTTGCCTGATCCTAT
Source organism: Novosphingobium sp. (assembly GCA_047605225.1). Classification (GTDB taxonomy): domain Bacteria; phylum Pseudomonadota; class Alphaproteobacteria; order Sphingomonadales; family Sphingomonadaceae; genus Novosphingobium. Next base: position 1,206 of record JASGGD010000381.1, on the reverse strand, counting down.
ATTTGCGAAGGCAGTGTTTGCCGCCCTTCGACAAGCTCAGGATGAGCGGAGGGGTGGATTTCGCCCGATTTCCCTAAATTACGTCTCGATCCCGCTCAGGCTGAGCCAGTCGAAGCCCATGAGGTGTGGCGCAAAGCGCGAATGGGTAGGAAAATCGCTCCACCGGCACGGCAAATTTTGCCGCATCAGTGGATAACTCTCGTATAGGATTGTTGGTTCCCGAATTATAGGAATAGATTCCGAGCCCATGGACGCGTCGCAAGGGGCTTCGCGTGCCATCGGGGTTCGCCATGTCGAAGATCACTGTCGCGCTTGAGGCTGCGGTTGCTGCGGTCAGCGCCAATACGCCGCCGGAAGGCACCGAGCAGACCCGGCGGCAGCGGGCCGAGGTGGATCGCGCCTTCGCCCGCATCCTCAAGCTGATCGCGCCGCGCATTCGCCACTTCATCCGCCAGTACGGTCTCGTCGGTCACTGGGACGATGCGGAGCAGTGCTGCGCGATCGCCGTCCACCGTGCGATTCAGGCCTATGAGCCGGAAAAGGCGCAGTTCACGACGTTCGTGAACTGGCAGATCCGCGGCGAACTGCAGAGCCTGCGCTTCCGCGTCATGACCGACCAGCGCCCCTCGGCCCGCAAGGTCGAGGCCACCACCGTCTCGCTCGACGCCATCACTGGCGGCGAGGACGGGGAGGGCCTGTCGATCCTGGCGGCCATCGCCGACGAGGATGCGCTGGGTCGTACCGAGGCGGGGGCCAGCGACTACCTCGCCCATTCGGCGATGAGCGCGCTGACCGACAGCTATGTCGAGCACATGCGCAATTCCGGGCTCGACCGTATCCGCCGCCGCGCCCAACCCCGCAAGCTGACCCGCGCCGAGCGTGCCGCCGGAGTGGTGGCGCAGCGCCGTCCGGGGCTCGACACCGGAGAAGTCGGCGAGCTGGAACAACGCCTCCAGCACAATCGCCAAGTCGTCGAAGGCCGCCTGTTCGAGACCACCGCGCTCGATCTCGGCGAGGACGAGACCGCCCGTGAGCGCATGCGCCAGATCGCCAAGCGCGCTGCCAAGACCATGGGCGACCTCGCCGTCGCCGACCCGCGCTTCGCCCTCATGGCCGAGTACCGCGAGGCGATGGTGGCGGCGCACTGAGCCCCTCACACTTCGTCATTGCGAGCGTAGCGAAGCAATCCAGGGCAGCTCAAGACTG
>JASGGD010000380.1:0-2775 GCA_047605225.1 Novosphingobium sp. | reverse complement strand
GCCGGGGACATCGTCGATACCGGGGCAATCAACGCAGCGTCGTAAGACCCGTTCCCAACCGCGAGCCCACGGGCGGATAGCCTTGCGGAGTCTGGCCGGTCAGCCAGATCAGCCGCCCGTGCGCCGCATCGGGATGGACCGCGAAGCGTGTTTCGACCGCGCCGATCAGCGGCAGACCCGCCGTCCGCAGCCGATCCGCCGCCGCAGCGGGATCACGAACCTTGAAGACGAGGTGCGCGATCCCCTTCACCTCTTCAGCATGGCACGCGATGGCCGAGCCCGGCGGACCCTCCAGCGCCTCTAGCACCGTGTCCCCCATGGCGAAGGCCGCGCAGCGTGCCTCCGGCAACAGGCGCTCACCGATCGCGGGCCATTCCAGCCGGTCCGCGAACAGCGCCCGCGCCTCGGCCAGCGAAGGCGTGCTGACGCCGACCGCCTGCAGCCCCTCGATGCCCAGCGAATCATCGCCGCCGGGCCGCCACGCCGGATCGCGGCGCGGGTCGTTCGGCATGTCCTGCTGGACGATCTCCAGCCGCATCCCCAGCGCCTGCCTCCTCGGCACGAGGAAGTAATGCGCCTCCATCCCCGGATCGTAATGCCGCTTGAACCCGCGCGCCGCGAACCATGCATCGGCCTCGCCCAGATCGGCGACCTTGAGCGCCAGCCCGATCCACCGCCCCGGTACGGCCGAGCGGCGCAGCATGTCGCCCAGCGGATTGCCAGCCTCGGCGCCGCGTCCTGCAGGGGCGATCGGGATGACCATGGTGTCACCGATCATCAGCAGCGATTCCTCACGATCGAGCCCCATCGCCGCCGTCTCGGGCGTCACGAGAATCTCGTAGGCGGTCTTCGCGCCGAACACCTCGCGAAAGAAGGCGTCGCAGGCCGGGCGCCGCGCGTTGTCGGCAAGCGCCCAACTGACGTGGACGAGGGGGAACCGCACCTCAGTAGGTCTTGGGCGCCCCCGTCCCCATGAACTTCGCGAGGTTCATGTGCAGCGAGGCGACCGAGCGCTCCATGTAGGGATTGGGCTGCGCGCCCCGGAAGCCCAGGTTCTTCATCCCCTGCTGCACCGCCGCCATGTTGGCGAAGTCCTGCTGCAGCACCGGCGGCCAGTCGGCGGGTTCGGTGTACTCCCAGTCGGTCTGCGGCGCCTCGCCCTCGGGCCAGAGTTCGTAGACCGCCGCCTCGAAGATGCACTTGTCGGGATCGGTGCCGTAAGGCCGCGCCTGATAGCACAGCATGTTGTTGACCGCGTGACCGATCTGGAAGTTCGGGAAGATCTGCCATGCCGTGCCCGCCTGCGCCGTGTGCAGCGGATCGACCTGAGCCCAGACGACACCCCTCGCCTCATCCTCGGCCTTGGCGGTCTGGATCCAGTATTTCGAGACTTCGGCCGCAGGCGTGCCCTCGGGCAGTTCGTCCTTGAGGCGGTTGGCCACGCCCACCAGCGTCATCGTGGTGTTGGTGTTGGCGTTGGCCCAGGTGAAGTTCTGCATGTCCGCCGTGGTCATGCGCGGGTCTTCCCCGGCGCCGAGGCGCAGCTTGCCCGAGTCCTCCTCCTGGCCCTTGGGCGCCTCGTAGCCGATGTTGGAGTGCAGGCCCTGATTGCGCGCCCAGCCCCGGAACTGGCCGAATTCCATGAATTCCGGGTGCGTGGTGGAGACGTGATAGGTTTCGCAGAACGCCTCCATCGCCACCTTCCAGTTGCATTCGAACACCACCCACTTGCGCCAGCGCGGGCGCATGTTCTGGAGGCCGTAGGGATCGAGCATCGTCGCCGCGGGATCGAGGTATTCGGCCAGCGGCATCGCCTGCGGGTCGAGCGTGATCCACAGCCAGCCGCCCCACGTCTCGACCCTGACCTTGCCCAGATCGGCGCGGCCGCCGCAGAGGTGCCCCTGCCAGTCGTCCTGATGCTCGACATAAGTATTCGCGCCGTCGAGGCCGAAGGTCCAGCCGTGGTAGCCGCAGATCAGCGTGCGCCGGTTGCCCCGCGCGTTGCGCTGGCCGGGCGGCACGTCGACCAGCTTGCGGCCCCGGTGCGGGCAGACGTTGTGGAAGGCGTGGATCTCATCCGCCGAGGCGCGCACGATGATCACCGAATCGTGGACGATGTCGAATGTGATGAAGTCGCCGACCTCGGGAATGTCCTCCACCCGCCCGGCCTGCAGCCAGACCTTGCGCCACAGCCGGTCGACTTCGGCGCGGGCGTATTCGGGGGACACGTAAGCCTGCGCGGGCACATTGACCGGGGCGACCAGTTCCTCGGGCGCCTGAACGATCTTGCCGATTTCGCCCATGGATATCCTCGTTCCTGCTTGTTCGGGTTTGCGGCCGTTATCTCATTATCGGCATGCGCGAGCAAACCGCCGGGGCGTTCCTTCAATGTGCGGCGTAAGCGGCCTTGCCCCTCGGCAGCGTGCCGATCGCCACGCTGCTGGCGGCCATGAAGGCCAGCGCCAGCCACAGGAAGCCCGCATAGCTGCCGGTCCGGTCGTAGAACTGCGCGGCCACGAGCGGCCCGATCGCGGTGCCGATCGAGAGCGCCGCCAGCAGTCCGCCATAGAGCCCGCCGAAATGTCGCAGGCCGAAATGCCGGGTCAGCAGATAGACGACGACATCGATCTCCGCCCCCAGCGTCAGCCCGATCAGCGCCGAGGCCACGCCCATCGCCATGAGCGATCCACCGCCGAGCAGGAGCAGCAGGCAGCCCAGCACCGGCAGCATGAACACCGCGGCGCCCACCAGCGAGGCCGGCAGCCGGTCGAGCAG
>JASGGD010000379.1:0-2784 GCA_047605225.1 Novosphingobium sp. | reverse complement strand
GAAGGTGTCGATGGCGACGGCGGTCTTGCCGGTCTGGCGGTCACCGATGATCAGCTCGCGCTGACCACGGCCGACGGGAACGAGCGCGTCGATCGCCTTGAGGCCGGTCTGCACGGGCTCATGCACCGACTTGCGCGGGATGATGCCCGGAGCCTTCGATTCGACGCGGGCGCGCTTTTCGGCGACGATCGGGCCCTTGCCGTCGATCGGGTTGCCGAGGGCGTCGACGACGCGGCCGAGCAGGCCCTTGCCGACGGGAACGTCGACGATGGTGCCGGTGCGCTTGACGCTGTCGCCTTCCTTGATCTCGGCGTCCGAGCCGAAGATCACGACGCCGACGTTGTCGGCTTCGAGGTTGAGGGCCATGCCCTGCACGCCGTTGGCGAACTCGACCATTTCGCCGGCCTGGCAGTTGTCGAGGCCGTGGATGCGGGCGATGCCGTCACCGACCGACAGAACCGAACCGACTTCCGAAACCTGGGCTTCGGTGCCGAAGCTGGCGATCTGGTCCTTGATGACCTTCGAGATTTCTGCTGCGCGGATATCCATTGTTCTGCCTTTCTTAGCCCTTCATGGCCTGGGCGAGCGAATTGAGACGGGTGCGGATCGAGCTGTCGATGCGCTTGGAACCGATGGTGACGACGAGGCCACCGAGCAGTTCCGGATCGACGCTGGTCTTGATCTTGACCTTGCGACCCTCACGCACTTCCAGCTTCTGGCGAAGCTGTTCGACCTGATCGTCGGTGAGCGCGTGGGCGGATGCGACTTCGGCCGTCGCTTCGCCGCGCTGGGCGGCGGCGATGCTGGCGAAGGCGCGGATGATCTCGGGCAGGGCCGACAGGCGACGGTTGCCTGCCAGAACGCCGAGGAAGTTCTTGGTGAGCGGCGAGGTGCCGAGCACGCCCGCGACCGCTTCGATCGCCTTGGCGGCGGCTTCGCGGCTGATCTGCGGATTGCGAATCAGCGCGGCAAGCTCGTCGCTTTCGCGCAGGGCCTGGCCGAGGTTGTCGAGGTCGGTCTCAACGGCAGAAACGACGCCGTTCTCGCTGGCGAGATCGAACAACGCCGAAGCGTAGCGTCCCTGCAAGCTGGCCTTGATGCCTCCGGAATTCTCCACGCCTGTCCTATCCTTACATCGCAGGTGGGTTCGGGTCGGGGGCGCAACAGCAGAGCGTGCTCCCCCAGCCCGCTGACGGGGCGCGCATAGCGACGATACCGTTACAACGCAAGGTGCCCCTTTGGCCCTGGGGACAAAGGACAGGTAAACGGTTTAAAAGCAAGCGGCGGGAAGCCTCCCGGCGGGGCGACGTGCAATCCATCGGACGAACTCGAACAGGAGTGTTTCCGATGAGCTATCGAATCGAGGGCCTGCAGCGCTCCAACTTTTCGCAGTATTACGGCAGGAGCGCAGAAGAACTTGCCGCGATGGGTGCGGTGCGCGTGGTCGCAGACGCGAATGACGGCTTTCCCTGTCGCGTGACTTTGCAGGATGCCCACGCGGGCGACCGGCTGATCCTGCTCAACTTCACCAGCCATCGCGTGGCCGGCCCGTTCAGGACCGCCTATGCGATATTCGTCCGGGAGGATGCGCCGCAGGACATTGGCCAGGCCGTATGGGTCGATCGCCTGCCGCCGGTCCTGCAGGGCCGGACACTGTCACTGCGTGGATTCGACGGCGACGGCATGCTCCATGACGCGGCGCTGGTCGGGCCCGAAGAGGTGGAGCGGGGCATCGCGGCCCTGTTCGCGAAGGCCGCGGTCGCCTACATCCATGCCCACTATGCGTCTTACGGGTGCTTCGCCGCCCGGATCGACCGCGCGGGAGAATGATCGTGTGCCTGAAGATCGACGGGGCGACCGACAGGGTGAGTGACGAGCGGGCCTGGCAGGCCGTCCTCGCGCGCGATCGCGATTTCGACGGGCGGTTCGTGACCGGCGTGCTTTCGACGGGTATATATTGCCGCCCTTCGTGCTCGGCCCGCCATCCGCGCCGCGAGAACGTGCGGTTCTTCGACAAGCCCGATGCAGCGGAGGCGGCGGGGCTGCGCGCCTGCCTGCGCTGCCGTCCCGGCGACGTCGCGCGTGACGAGGCGGCGGTGACCCGCGCGCTGGCCCTGATCGGCGATGGCGAGCAGGTTCCCTCGCTGGGCGAACTGGCCGGCGCGGTCGGCTACAGCCCCACGCATTTCCAGCGCGTGTTCAAGCGCTCGGTCGGGCTGTCGCCCGCCGAATATGCCCGCGCGCGCAAGGTCGAGCGCGTCGGCGATACGCTCACCGAAGGCGGGCGAGTGACCGATGCGATCTACGAAGCCGGCTTCGGCGCCGCCTCGCGGTTCTACGAGGCGACACAGGGGCGGCTCGGCATGACCCCTTCGGCATGGCGCGACGGGGGCAGGGGCGTGACGATTCGCTGGGCCGTGGTATCGACCACGCTGGGCGAGATGCTGGTCGCGGCGACCGACAAGGGCGTGTGCCGCCTCTCCTTCGCGGAAGGGTGCGAGGCGCTCGCAGAGCGGTTTCCCCATGCGGATCTCGTCGAGGGCGGCGAGGCCTTCGCCGCGCTGCTGAGCGAGGTCGTCAGCGCCGTCGAACGGCCGGGACATTCGCGGGCGATCCCTCTCGACGTGCAGGGCACCGCGTTTCAGGAAGCGGTCTGGCGCGAACTGCAGCGTATTCCGGCAGGCGAGACGCGCAGCTACGCACAGATCGCCGCTGCGGTCGGCAGGCCGGGCGCGGTGCGGGCGGCGGGATCGGCCAACGGGGCGAACAATGTCGCGGTGCTGA
>JASGGD010000378.1:0-2852 GCA_047605225.1 Novosphingobium sp. | reverse complement strand
GTCGGCATGGCGACCAACATTCCGCCGCACAACCTGGGCGAAGTGATCGACGGCTGCTTCGCGATGATGGAAAATCCGGGGATCACCTCGGAGGAACTGTTCCAGATCATCCCCGGTCCCGACTTCCCCACCGCCCCGCTGATCCTTGGCCAGAGCGGCGCACGCAATGCGGCGCTGACCGGGCGCGGCTCGATCATCCAGCGCTGCCGCAGCCACGTCGAGGAAGGGCGCGGCACCCGCAAGGATGCGCGCTCGATCGTCCTCACCTCGATCCCGTTCCAGGTCGGCAAGTCCAACCTCGTCGAGAAGATCGCCGAGGCCGCCAAGGACAAGCGGATCGAGGGCGTCTCCGACATCCGCGACGAATCCAACCGCGAAGGCGTGCGCGTTGTCATCGACCTCAAGCGCGATGCCTCGCCCGAAGTCGTGCTCAACCAGCTGTGGCGCAGCACCCCGGCGCAGTCGAACTTCGCCGCGAACATGCTGGCGATCCGCGGCGGCCGCCCGGAAATCATGTCGCTGCGCGACATCCTGCAGAACTTCATCCAGTTCCGCGAACAGGTCATCACCCGCCGCACCAAGTTCGAACTGAACAAGGCGCGTGACCGGGCGCACATTTTGCTCGGCCTCGTCGTCGCCGTGTCCAACATGGACGAGGTGGTGAAGATCATCCGCGGCGCCTCCAACCCGGCCGACGCGCGCGCCAAGCTGCTCGCCAAGGAATGGCCGATCGGCGACATCGCGCAGTACATCCGTCTGGTCGAGGCGATCGAGCCCGAAGCCGAAGCGGCGGGCGGCATCTACCGCCTGTCCGAAGCGCAAGTGAAGGCGATCCTCGACCTGCGCCTGCACCGCCTGACGGCGCTGGGCCGCGACGAGATCGGCGACGAGCTCAAGCAGCTCGCCGTCGCCATCGCCGAATACCTCGCCATCCTCGCCGACCGCGTGAAGCTCTACGCCGTCATGCGCGAGGAACTGCAGGCCGTGCGCGACGCCTACGCAATGCCGCGCCTGTCCGAGATCACCGCCGCCTTCGACGGGATCGACGACGAGGACCTGATCGAGCGCGAGGACATGGTCGTCACCGTGACCATGGACGGCTACATCAAGCGCACCGCCCTCTCCACCTTCCGCGCCCAGAACCGCGGCGGCAAGGGCCGCGCCGGCATGGCCACGAAGGACGAGGATGCCGTGACGACGATGTTCGTCACCTCCACCCACAACCCGGTGCTGTTCTTCTCGACGGCGGGCAAGGTCTATCGCCTCAAGGTCTACAAGCTGCCCGAAGGCGGCCCGACCACGCGCGGCCGTCCGATCGTCAACCTCCTGCCCGCGCTGGACAAGGACGAGACGATCCAGACCGTGCTCGCCCTGCCAGAAGACGAGGCGGAGTGGAGCAAGCTGTCGGTCGTGTTCGCCACGGCCAAGGGCAACGTGCGCCGCAACGCCATGGATTCCTTCGCGAACATCCCCAGCAACGGCAAGTTCGCGATGCGCTTCGACGAAGGCAGCGACGATCGCCTGATCGGCGTGGCGCTGCTGGAGCCCAGCGACGACGTGCTGCTCGCCACCCGTCAGGGCAAGGCGATCCGCTTCCCCGGTGACGACGTGCGCGAATTCACGAGCCGTACCTCCACCGGCGTGCGCGGCATGACGCTGAAGGGCGACGACGAGGTCATCTCGCTCTCGATCCTCCACCGTGTCGGCACCGATGCCGAAGACCGCGAGCAGTATCTGCGCTTCGCCCCGTGGAAGGGCGACAAGGAGGGTGAATCCACTCTCTCCGCAGAACGCATGGCCGAACTGGAAGAGCGCGAGCAGTTCATTCTGACTGTCTGCGCCAACGGCTACGGCAAGCTGTCGTCGGCCTACGAGTACCGCCGCACGGGTCGCGGTGGTCAGGGCATCACCAATATCGACAACATCGGCCGCAACGGTCCGGTGGTGGCGAGCTTCCCGGCCACCCGCGCGCAGCAGCTGATGCTGGTGACCGACCAGGCCAAGCTGATCCGCCTGCCGCTCGATTCGCTGCGTGTGATCGGTCGCGGTTCGGCGGGCGTGCGCCTGTTCACCGTCTCGGCAAACGAACACGTCGTCAGCGCGGTCCGTCTGGACGAGGAACCCGAGGTCGAGACCCCGGCAACGGAAACGCCCGCGCCCGAGGCTCCGGAAACCGAAGCGTGAGCGACAAGGTCGCCTACAAAATCCTGACCGGCGAGCAGTTGTCACGACTGCTCGCCGACGGGACTTTCGCCGGCGCCCCGGTCGATCTGGCCGACGGCTACATCCACATGTCCACCGCCGATCAGGCCCAGGGCACGCTGGACAAGCACTTCGCCGGGCAGGACGACCTGCATGTCGCCGCCGTCGACCTGACCGCACTGGGCGATACGGTGAAGTGGGAAGTCTCACGCGGCGGCGCGCTGTTCCCGCACATCTACGCCGACCTGCCGCTGTCCGCCGTGACTGCGCATGGACCGGTCGAGCGCGATGCCAACGGGATGCTTCTTCTCCCGCACTGAGTTCCCCGCGCCCGCGCGCCCGTCATCCCGGACTTGATCCGGGACCGTAGGCAAATCTTGAGGCGGATAGCTGGCGTCAGGGTGCCTTGACGCGAGGTGGGCCGTTCACGGCCAGCGGTCCCGGATCAAGTCCGGGATGACGGCAGAGCGTTTGTGCAACCTTGACATTTATAACCACATGGGTTATATGCCGCAACATCCGAAGCAGTGCAGATCACATTATTTCGGTGTATCGGGTCGGCGACGTGGGCCGGGATGCGGTTAAAGCTGTAGCTACGCAAACCACGCGCCCATCGAAGACCCGGACTGTCTCTGAGCTACCGGAAAAGT
>JASGGD010000377.1:0-2865 GCA_047605225.1 Novosphingobium sp. | reverse complement strand
AGGTGCGCGACATGCTCGGCCTTTCGGACAAGAGCGTGCAGCGCAAGCTCATTGCCGCGATTCTCGACGGAAAGGGCGGCGATCTGCTCGACCTCGTCGCGCATCAGTTCGCGCTGGGTGTCGAGCCGATTGCGCTGATGCGCGGCCTCATGGACCTGACGCACCGCGTCGCCGTGGCGCAAGTCAGCGGCAGCGCCGAAGCGCACTCCACCGAGGAGCGCGAGGCGATCGAGGGCTGGGCCAAGTCGTTGCGCCCCGGCCAGCTTCATCGCCTGTGGCAACTGCTGCTCAAGGGCCACGACGAGGTGAAGTCCGCGCCCGATCCGCTGGTCGCCGCGCAGATGGCCCTGCTGCGGATCATGCACGCCAGCGACATGCCCGATCCGGGTTCGCTGGTGCGCAAGCTGGAGGAAATCGCCGCGCGCGCGCCTGCCGCTCCCGTGGCCGAGGGTGCCGGTGCTCCATCCGGAGCGCCCGTCGCTTCGTCACCGGCTGCGATCTCGCCGCGCTGGGAAGCGCTGGTCGATGACGTCGAACATGCGGGCGAGATGTCTGCCGCCAACACCATGCGCATGCAGGTGCGCGTGGTCGAACTGGGGCCGGGCCTGCTGCGCTATAACCAGCCTCCGGGGTTCAACGAGGACATCGTCGGCGTTCTCCGCAATGCCCTGCAGGCCGCCACCGGCGAACGCTGGGAGGTCGCTAAGGTCGACGGCGAGGGCTCTCCCACGCTTGTCGAAGTGCACGAGGTAAAGAAAAACGCCGACGCCGATGCGCTGCGCACCTCGCCATTGGTCGAGGCGACGCTGGCGGCATTCCCCGGCGCCGAACTCATTCAGGAAGATCGCCAGGTCGCCATCGGCGGTGGCGGCCGCAATTGGAGACGTTGAGATGAAGTCGATGGAAGAGATGATCCAGGCCGCCCAACAGGCCGCCGAGACCATCCAGAAGCAGATGAACGAAACCCAGGGCAAGCTCGACCAGCTTGAGGTCGAGGGGCTTTCGGGCGGTGGTCTGGTCAAGATCCGCTGCTCGGCCAAGGGCCGCGTGATCGGCGTGGCGATCGACGACAGCCTGATGGTGGCGTCCGAAAAGCCGATCCTCGAGGACCTGATCGCGGCCGCCTACAACGATGCGCGCGTGAAGGCCGACTCGGTCGCGAACGAGGAACTGGCCAAGGCGCAGCAGGGCATGGGCCTGCCGCCGGGCTTCAAGCTGCCGTTCTAAGGCACGTTCGCCTTTCGGGGCTTCGACAAGCTCAGCCTGAGCGGAGGTTCGGGCTGAGCTTTTCTTTTCCGGCGGTCTTTGCGTCAGCCCCCGCTCATCCTGAGCTTGTCGACGGACGCTAAGGTCTTGCACTGAAACGGTGCGGTTTACGCCATTATACCTCGGAATCGGACCCACCCGTTGATGTGTCCACTGCGCGAAGGGCGTAGTTTCCTGTAGCGGACAGGCGAGTTTCCACGGCCTTTCGCCTCGAAAAGATTGCATGGCGGCCAAAACCCCCCATATCCTGCGGGAGAATGCCGGGGATGGGTCAAGATGCAGTCCCCGTGCGAGATGATTGGACAAGTGCATTGAACCTGCTTCCGCTTCTGCCGCTGCGTGACATCGTCGTTTTCCCGGGCATGGTCGTGCCTCTCTTCGTCGGCCGGGAGAAATCCGTGGCCGCGCTTGAGGCGGCTATGGCCGGCGACAAGGACATCTTCCTGCTCGCCCAGTTGGATCCCAGCTGCGACGATCCGGACCGCGACGACCTTTACGACACCGGCGTGATCGCCAGCGTGCTTCAGCTGCTGAAGCTACCGGACGGCACCGTGCGCGTGCTGGTCGAAGGGCAGGATCGCGCCCGCCTTGAAACGCTGCGTTCGGAAACCACGGAAGAGGGCGAGATGCTCGTCGCCGGGGTCGAGCCGATCGAACCGACCGAGGCTGAAGGCACCGAAGTCGCGGCGATGATGCGTACCGTCGTCGACCAGTTCAACGAATATGCCAAGCTCAACAAGAAGCTGAGCCAGGACGCGGGCGAACAGCTCGGCGACATCGAGGATGCGGCCAAGCTGGCCGACACGGTTGCCGCGCAGCTTTCCGCCAAGGTGTCCGACAAACAGGCGGTGCTGTCCGAATCCGATCCGCTCAAGCGGCTGGAAATGGTCTACTCCTTCATGGAGGGCGAACTCGGCGTCCTGCAGGTGGAGCGCAAGATCCGTGGCCGCGTGAAACGCCAGATGGAAAAGACCCAGCGCGAATATTACCTCAACGAACAGCTCAAGGCGATCCAGTCCGAACTCGGTGGAGGAGAGGGCGACGAGAGCAACGAGTTGCAGGAACTCGCCGAGCGGATCGAGAAGACCAGGCTTTCCAAGGAAGCCAAGGAAAAGGCCGTTGCCGAGCTGAAGAAGCTCAAGTCGATGCAGCCGATGAGCGCCGAGGCGACCGTCATCCGCAACTACCTCGACGTGCTGCTGGGCCTGCCCTGGGGCAAAAAGAGCAAGCTCAAGCGCGACATTTCCTCGGCCCAGGAAATCCTCGATGCCGATCACTACGCGCTCGACAAGGTCAAGGACCGCATCGTCGAGTATCTCGCGGTGCAGGCACGTACCAACAAGCTGAAGGGGCCGATTCTGTGCCTCGTCGGACCGCCGGGCGTGGGCAAGACCTCGCTGGGCAAGTCGATCGCCAAGGCGACGGGCCGCGAATTCATCCGCCAGTCGCTGGGCGGCGTGCGCGATGAGGCCGAGATTCGCGGTCACCGCCGTACGTACATCGGCTCGCTGCCGGGCAAGATCGTGACGAACCTGCGCAAGGCAGGCAAGTCGAACCCGCTGTTCCTGCTCGACGAGATCGACAAGCTGGGTCAGGACT
>JASGGD010000376.1:0-2875 GCA_047605225.1 Novosphingobium sp. | reverse complement strand
TCGATGGCGATGACGTCATGATCACCACCGTTGCAGGCGTCCAGAAGGTCGGCAATCTCTCCGGCGCCAGGAATCAGTGAGGAATCGCCGATGACCGCTGCCCGGACTTCCGCCTCGCTACCGATCCGACAGGTCGAGAAGCCCTGGGGCATGGATGTCCTCCCCGCGCCGTTCGAGGCACCCGAGGGGCAGCGCATCGGCGAAATCTGGTTCGAGCCACCCGCCGCTCTGCCCGAGCTTCTGGTCAAGTACATCTTCGCCAGCGAGGCGCTTTCGGTACAGGTCCATCCCTCCGATGCGCAAACGCTCGCCAAGGGCATCGGGCGGCAGGGCAAGGAGGAATGCTGGCTGATCGTCGCTGCCGAACCGGGCGCGAAGCTGGGCATCGGCTTCGACCGCGAGATCGACGAGGATGCGATGCGCGCCGCCGCGCTCGACGGATCTATCGAGCACCTGATGACCTGGCATGACGTCGTGCCGGGCGACTTCTTCTACATCCCGGCCAACACCGTCCATGCCATCGGCGCGGGGGTCAGCCTGATCGAGGTGCAGCAGAACAGCGATGTCACCTACCGCCTCTACGACTACGGCCGCCCGCGCGAGCTGCATCTGGAGGACGGGATGGCGGTGTCGCACGGAGAACCCTATTCGCGGGAACAGTGGTTCAGGCATGTCCCCCTCGATGGCTCGCAGGTGCTGGTGGATGGCCCGCTCTTCGTGCTCGATCAGGTCGCGGGCGTGCCGTCGCCAGAGGTCGTGTCGCGTTACCCCGAGGCGCTGCTGGTGATCCCGCGCGAGGGCGTGGTCGAAGTGGCGGGCGAGGCCATCGCGCCCGGCAGTTGCGCGCTGGCGATGAGCCTTGGCGACGTCCGATTTGCGGAAAACGGCGTCTGCCTGCTGACGAGGCCCTGTAAAACCGCAGCCTGACGGTGCATTAAGAGCGGCATGATCGTCCAGACCATCCAGTTGGCGCTGACGCCGGTGTTCGTGCTCGTGGCCATCGGCAATATCCTCAATATCCTCTCGACACGGCTTGGCCGCGTGGTCGATCGCGCGCGCATCCTGCAGGAGCGCCACGGCACTACGCAGGGCATGGAACACGACATCGTCGTCAGCGAACTGCGGCTGGTGAACCGACGCATGACGCTGATCACTCATGCGGTGCGCTTCATGGTGCTCTCGGCGCTGGCGATCGGTGTGACGGTGGCGGTGCTGTTTCTTTCCGGGCTGGGCGGGATGGACTGGCATGCGGCGGCGGCGGTGACCTTTCTTGCCGCGATCGTGCTGTTGCTGGTGGCGCTGGTCCTGTTCCTGCGCGAGACGCAGGTGGCGGCCGACGCGCTGCGCATTCCCAGCGACTATCTCGAACTACATCGCAACATCTGAAACGCTATCGCCGCCGCGATTGGAGTTCGCGCACTTTGCCCTAGTCTCTCCGGCGGGAGAGAACATCATGGCTGACGGCGGGGCATTGCAGGAATGGAAGCGCGGCTGGCCGGTGGTGGTCGCGGCGATGGCGGGGTTCTCGTTCTTCTCGGTGCTGATCTCGGCGACCGGGCTGTTCATCGAGCCGCTGGAGCGCGCCTTCGGGTGGGACCGGGCGACGCTGTCGATGGGACCGGCGATCGCGACGGCCGTGACGGCGCTGCTGTCGCCTTTCTACGGAGCGCTGATCGACCGCTTCGGCTCGCGGCGGCTGGGGCTGCCGGGGGTGATCGTGACGATGGCGGCGACCTGCATGTTCGCCTTCGCCAGCGGATCGAAGCTGCAATGGGTGGTGATGTGGATCGCCTTCGGCCTGATCCTGACCTCCATCAAGTCGACGATCTGGACGACGGCGGTCGCGGGCACGTTCGACAAGGGCAGGGGCCTCGCTCTTGGCCTTGCGGTAACCGGCCCGGCCATCGCGCAGACGCTGGTGCCGCCGCTCGGCAATTTCCTGATAGAAAACTTCGGCTGGCGCGCGGCCTATGTGTGGTTCGGCCTCGGCTGGGGCGGGGTGACGCTGCTGCTGTGCTGGCTGTTCCTGAGGGATGTCCATGATCGCAGGCCGAAAGGCGATGTAACCGCGCGCACCGTGCTCCCCGGCCTGCACAAGCGCGAGGCGCTGCGCAGCGTGGCGCTGCTGCAGGTGGCGATCTCGTCCTTCGTGGTGATGATGATGACCATCGGGCTGGGCATCCACCTGTTCCCGATCCTGACCGAAGCGGGCGTGCCGCGCGGCGAGGCGGCGTGGCTGCTGTCGCTGGGCGGTATCGCCGGGATCGTCGGCAAGCTGGTGACCGGGGCGCTGCTCGACCGGTTCCGGCCCAACTGGACCGGCAGCCTGACGATGGGCGTGACGGCGGTGACGTTCGTGGTGCTGATCCGTTTCCTCGATTCGATGCCCGCGCTGATCGCGGCGCTGGTGATCAACGGCTATGCAGCCGGTTCCAAGACGCAGATCACGGCTTTCCTCACCGCCGGATATGCGGGCATGCGCAATTTCGGGATGATCTACGGCGTCATGTCGGCGCTGGTGGCGCTGGCCTCCGGGCTTGGCCCGTGGATCGCGGGGAAGGTCTACGATACCTCGGGCGGGTACGAGTCGTTCCTCTGGGCTGGTGCGGTCGGCTGCGTGCTGGGCGGAGCGCTGTTGCTGGCGCTGCCGCCTATGCCTCGCTGGGAGGTGGAAGACGGGCAATGAAAAAGCGGGGCATCTTTCGATGCCCCGCTCCTGATTTGCTTCGATCCCGGAAAGATCAGGCCGCCAGCTTGAACGGCTCGATCTCGCCCGAGAGGTAGAGCTTCTTGGCCTTGGCGCGGCTGAGCTTGCCCGAGCTGGTGCGCGGCAGGCTCTTGGGCGGCACCAGTTCGACCACGCAGTTCATGCCGG
>JASGGD010000375.1:0-2889 GCA_047605225.1 Novosphingobium sp. | reverse complement strand
GGCCAGCGGCGTTTTTGCCCACCCCTGCCCCCTCCCGCAGGCGGGAGGGGAATGCGAGATCAGCGGCTCCCCCCTCCCGCCTGCGGGAGGGGCAGCGAGACTTGGGCCGAAGGCCTTAGTCGCAGCGGGGTGGGCGTGGCCGCCTCACCCCCGCTTGAAGATCTGCCCCGAATCGAACAGCGATATCCGCCATTCCCCATCGCCGTCGCGGCGGCATTCCATCTTCACGTCGGC
This sequence comes from Novosphingobium sp., assembly GCA_047605225.1. GTDB lineage: Bacteria > Pseudomonadota > Alphaproteobacteria > Sphingomonadales > Sphingomonadaceae > Novosphingobium. The sequence continues at coordinate 2,655 of JASGGD010000375.1, read as the reverse complement.
CACCGCCAGCGGATCGCAATAGGTGTCGAAAGGCCCTTCGCCCAGCGCCGCGAAGAACACCAGCAGGTAGCCGACTTTCGCATGGTCCTCGCCCTCGAAACCGACTCGCAGCGAGGTGATGATGTGGCGCATGGTCATGAGGCCCGCGCCTGCCTTCATGGTCTCGGCGCGGCCCTTGTAGAACGCCTCGACCGCCGCCAGCCCCTCGCGCCACTGGCCGCCGACGTTGTAGCGCACGTCCTGCGACAGGCAGCCGGTTTCGCGCATCTGCAGGCCGTTGTGGATGTCGAGTTCGTCGCCCCACTCGTAGATCACCTGCTTGATCGCGAGGACGTCCGCCGCTTGCTGGGGTGTGAATTTCGCCATAGAGCCTCTTCCCGTCGGGTTATCGCGCGAAGGCTAGGGCAGGGCTTGCGGCGGGACCAGATCGGCGCGCGCTTTACCGCCCCGGCGAAACGCCCTCTGGCAAATCGGCAACGGGCACCCATCTTTGGCTCGGCAGCCGGTTCGGGCTCCGCGTCCCTTGCGCCCGATCAAGGATTTCGGGCATTTCGCAGACTAAGGAAAAATTCGGGTGACCAGCCCTTGTGTTGCATATAAGCAACACCATATCGGCGGGATCAGGAGGCACATTCTACAATGAATCTCGAAAAGTTCACTGACCGCGCCAAGGGTTTCCTGCAGGCCGCACAGACCGTCGCGATCCGGCTGAACCACCAGCGCATCGCGCCCGAACACATGCTCAAGGCCCTGCTCGACGATCCCGAGGGCATGGCCGCCGGGCTCGTCAAGCGCGCCGGTGGCAACCCGGTGTTCGCGACTCAGGAACTCGACAAGGCGCTGGCGAAGATCCCGGCCGTGTCGGGCAGCGGCGCGGCCGGTTCGCCCGGGCTGGACAACGACGCGGTGCGCGTCCTTGACGCCGCCGAGCAGGCCGCGACCAAGGCGGGCGACAGCTTCGTCACCGTCGAGCGGCTGTTGCTGGGCCTCGTGCTGGCGACGACCACGCCCGCCGGACAGGCGCTCAAGGCCGGCAACGTCACCGCGCAGGCTTTGGAAGCGGCGATCACCGAACTGCGCGGCGGCCGCACGGCTGACAGCGCGGGCGCGGAGAACGCCTATGACGCGATGAAGAAGTACGCTCGCGATCTTACGCAGGCGGCGAAGGACGGCAAGCTCGATCCGGTCATCGGCCGCGACGAGGAAATCCGCCGCACCATCCAGATCCTCGCGCGGAGAACCAAGAACAACCCGGTGCTGATCGGCGACCCCGGCGTCGGCAAGACCGCCATCGCCGAAGGCCTCGCGCTGCGTATCGCCAATGGCGACGTGCCCGACAGCCTCAAGGACCGCAGCCTCATGTCGCTCGACATGGGCGCGCTGATCGCGGGCGCCAAGTATCGCGGCGAGTTCGAGGAGCGCCTGAAGGCCGTGCTCGACGAAGTGAAGGGCGCCGACGGCCAGATCATCCTGTTCATCGACGAGATGCACACGCTGATCGGCGCGGGCGCGTCCGAAGGGTCGATGGATGCGGGCAACCTGCTCAAGCCTGCGCTGGCACGCGGCGAACTGCACTGCATCGGCGCGACCACGCTCGACGAATACCAGAAGTACGTCGAGAAGGACGCCGCCCTGCAGCGCCGTTTCCAGCCCGTCTTCGTGGGCGAGCCGACGGTCGAGGACACGATCTCGATCCTGCGCGGGCTCAAGGAGAAGTACGAGCTGCACCATGGCGTGCGGATCACCGACGGCGCGATCGTGGCGGCGGCGACGCTGTCCAACCGCTACATCACCAACCGCTTCCTGCCCGACAAGGCGATCGACCTCATGGACGAGGCCGCCAGCCGCATCCGCATGGAAGTGGAAAGCAAGCCCGAGGAGATCGAGAAGCTGGATCGCCGTATCATCCAGCTCAAGATCGAGGAGATGGCGCTCGGCAAGGAAAGCGATTCCGCGTCGAAGGACCGGCTCGCCGCGCTGCGCGTGGAACTCAGCAACCTCGAGCAGCAGTCGAGCGAACTGACCACCCGCTGGCAGAACGAGCGCGACAAGATCGCCGCCGAGGGCAAGCTGAAGGAACAGCTCGACGCCGCGCGCATCGAACTGGAGCAGGCCCAGCGCGGTGGCGACTATGCCAAGGCGGGCGAGTTGTCCTACTCGACGATCCCCTCGCTGGAGGCGAAGCTGGCCGAGGCGCAGGCGTCGGCAGGCAATGCCCTGCTGCGTGAGGAAGTGACCGAGGACGACATCGCCGGTGTCGTCAGCCGCTGGACCGGCGTGCCGGTCGACCGGATGCTTGAAGGCGAGCGCGAGAAGCTCCTCAAGATGGAGGAGGTAATCGGCGCGCGCGTGATCGGGCAGAAGGACGCGGTGGCCGCCGTCTCCAAGGCGGTGCGGCGTGCGCGGGCGGGTCTGCAGGACCCGAACCGGCCGCTCGGTTCGTTCCTGTTCCTCGGCCCCACGGGCGTCGGCAAGACCGAACTGACCAAGGCGCTGGCGGGCTTCCTGTTCGACGACGACACCGCGATGGTCCGCATCGACATGTCGGAGTTCATGGAGAAGCACGCGGTCGCCCGCCTGATCGGCGCGCCTCCGGGCTATGTCGGCTACGAGGAAGGCGGCGTGCTGACCGAGGCGGTGCGGCGGCGGCCCTAT
>JASGGD010000374.1:0-2898 GCA_047605225.1 Novosphingobium sp. | reverse complement strand
GCGTCCATCTCGCCGAGGCCGAACGCTCGGTCTTCGTGCGCGACAACGTGGCGCCCACGGCTTCGGTGATGGTGCGCCTGCGCTCGGGCCGCAGCCTCAGCCAGAGCCAGGTCGGCGCCATCGTCAACCTCGTCGCCGGATCGGTGCCGGGCCTTTCGCCCGACGCGGTACGGGTGGTGGACCAGCACGGCCAGTTGCTTTCCGAGGGCGGCAACAACGGCGACAACCAGCGCCTCGACATGCAGGCGCGGCTCGAAGCCAAGCTGCGCGAGCAGGTGTCGCAGCTGCTCACGCCGATGCTGGGCGACGGCAAGTTCACCACCGAGACGCAGGTGGAACTGAACATGGATCAGGTCACCGCCGCGCGCGAAAGCTACGACAAGGACGGCGTCGTCCGCTCCGAACAGCAGCAGCAGTCGCAGACCACCGGGCCGGGACAGGCGGGCGGCGTGCCCGGCGTGCTCTCCAACACCCCGCCGCCGCAGACGCAGGCCGTTCCCGGCGCACCGCAGGGCACGCCCACCGCCGCGCCGAGCACCACTGCTCCGCAGAACGGCGAAAGCTCGTCGAGCCGCACGTACGAACTGGGCCGTCAGGTTTCGGTGTCGGAAACCGGCCCCGGCAACATCAAGCGCCTGACCGTCGCCGTCGCCATCAGCGCCGATGCGATGAAGGGTGCGAAGCCGCAGGAGATCCAGGACCTGCAGGCGCTCGTCAGCGCGGCGGTCGGCGCCGATCCCGCGCGCGGCGACACGGTGAAGATCGTCACCCGCGCGTTCAGCCCGGTCGCGGTCGAGGCGACGCCGTTCTACGAGACCGACTGGTTCGCGATGATCGTGCGCAACGGCGCGGCAGTGCTCGCGGTGCTGCTGGTGCTGCTGCTCGGTGTGCGGCCGATGATCACCGCCATGCGCGGCGGCGCGAAGCCGAAGAAGGGGAAGAAGGGCGACGTCCAGCTGGATGACAGCCTGCCCTCCACCACCGCAGCCCTCACCGCGCGGCCCGAGATCGGTGACGTCGAGGGCGTCGCTGTCGAGATCAGCCGCGCTGAACTGCTCGCCCGCCAGCTGGAAATCGCCCAGCGCCTCGTCGCCGAAAAGCCCGACAGCGCCGTCCTCGTCCTTCGCCAGATGCTCAGCCCGCCTGACGACCAGAAAGCCGCCTGATGACCGAATTCGCGAAACTGGCCCCCGTCGACAACGCGGCGGTCATGATGATGCTGCTCGACGAGGACCAGACCACGCACATCCTATCCGCGCTGGAGCCGCATGAACTGCGCCTGCTGGGCGAGAAGATGGTGCAGCTGGGCGAGATCGGCCCCGACGTGATCGCCAGCGCCATCACCGGCTTCGTCGAGAAGACCGAGAAGATGGGTCTCGTCGTCCATGACCGCGTCGGCCAGGTCCGCACCATGATGCACCGCGCGCTGGGCGAGGTGAAGACCGAGAACATGATGCGCCGGATCGCGCCCGCCGCGCCGGGTCAGACCTCCTCGCTGGAACTGGCGCGCTGGCTGACGCCCGATGCGCTGATCCCGCTGGTCCGGGGCGAGCATCCGCAGGCGATCGCGGTGCTGCTGATCCAGCTCGACCCCGAAGTCGCCGCCGCCGTGATGCACGGGCTGCCGCCGGAAGTTCAGCCCGAAATCGTCCACCGCATCGCCACCCTCGGCCCCGTCGCCCCGCATGCGCTGGAGATGCTGGAGGAAGTGCTCTCGCGCCGGATTTCAGAGGCCCACGGCGAACGCCCGCTGCAGATGGGCGGCGCGCGCGAGGCGGCGCAGATCATCAATTCCATCGGCAAGGTCGCGGAAAAGCACGTCATGGGCGCGCTGACCAAGCGCGACAAACTGCTCGCCCGCCAGATCGAGGAGGAGATGTTCAAGTTCGAGCACCTCTTCGTGCTCGACCCGCAGGCGATGGGCGCGCTGCTGCGCGACGTGCCCAACGAACAGCTGATCGATGCGCTGAAGGGCATTTCCGAAGACGAGCGCGAGGTCTTCTTCCGCGCCATGTCGAGCCGCGCGGCGGATGGCGTGCGCGACGAGATCGCCGCGCGCGGCCGGGTGAAGCTGGCCGACGTCGTCACCGCGCAGAAGGCCGTCGTCGCCGTGGCCCGCAAGCTGGCGGCGGACGGGACGATCGTGTTCGGCTCCTCGGGGGACGACGACTATGTCTGACATGGGCTTTTCCATGGGAATCCCACGCCCGAAGCTGTCGCTGGCCGAAGCTTTGGGGCAGGCCCCGGCGTTCCGCCCGAATGCGCGGCTATGCGGATTGCCCGAGATGATCGCGCCGCATCACGAACTGGCGACGGACGCCCCCGACATCCTCGCCGAAACGTACGGGCGCGGCTATGCCGAGGGCCACGCCGCCGCCAGCGCCGAAGCCGCCGCGCGCCTGCTGGCCGACGACCGCGCTCGGGAGGAACTGGCGCTGTCCTTCACCCGCCTCGACGCGGGGCTGGCCGAGGACTTGCGGCTGCGCCTGCGCGATACCGTAGCAGCCTTGTGCGAGGCGGCGCTCGGCCCTCTGGCGCTGGACGAAGTGGCGCTGATGAACCGCATTGCCCGTGCCGTTTCCATGCTGGCGCGTGCCGATGACGAACGGGTGGTGCGGCTGCATCCGGCCGACATCGACCTCGTTTCCGCCCGGCTGCAGTCCGACTGGACGGTGCAGGGCGATCCCTCGCTGGAACGCGGCACCGTGCGCGTCGAAACCGCGACCGGCGGGGTGGAGGACGGCCCGGCAGCCTGGCGCCTCGCCATCGCCGAAGCGCTGCATCAGGCGTGAACGATGCTTCACGCCTGTTCCACGCTCTCCCCCGCCGCCATTACCACCACCTTCGTCATTGCGAGCGCAGCGAAGCAATCCAGGGCAGTTCAGCGCCGCCCTGGAT
>JASGGD010000373.1:0-2903 GCA_047605225.1 Novosphingobium sp. | reverse complement strand
GGCGCGTTCGTTGTAGCGGCCGAACCAGAACAGGTTGTCCGCCGCCTGGCTGGCGAGGATACCGCCCCCGCGCGAAATCGGCGGTTCGCCCGCCACGCGGCTGCCGAGGTGGACGGCGGCGGGCTTGTCGTCCACCACCCACAAATCGGCCGAAAGGTCGCCGTCGCCCATCAGCGAGGTTGGCAGCGCGGTGCTGGACGACAGGCGCGCGAAGCCGCCGGGCATGACCGTCCAGCCGCCGTCCGCCGTGCGCGCCACGAAGGCGCGAACGGTGAAGGGGCGCGGCACGATCTGCCCGTCGATGATCGCGGGCGTGGTGGACAGGTGCACGATCTCCTGCCCGCAATAGTCCATGGGGCGCCGCCACAGCGCATCGATCAGCGCGACGCGGGACTTGCCGTCGAGCCCCGACCCGGCGATCGGATTGCGGCTCGCCAGCGCCTCCACCGGCTGGCCGAAGGCGGGGACCAGCGCAAGTTCCTCCAGCCGCGCGGCGACGGTGGAGCTTTCGACCGTCTGCCCGCACCACCATGTCGCGATGTTGGGCAGGATCGGCGCCTCGCCCAGCAGGGTGCGGCACAGGCGCGGCATGAAGGCGGCGAAGGCGGCGGATTCGAGGACTTCGACGCCAGGCCAGTTGACCATCTCGACGCCGCCGCCCGCCCATGCCTCGAACAGGTTGGGCACGCCCAGTTGCGATTTCGCGTCGAACGACAGCGGATCGAGCGCGGTGGTGTCGATCCAGCGCCACACCGCGTCCACCCGCTTAGGCCCGGCGATGGTGCCGACGTAGAGCTTCTCGTCGAGCACGGTCAGGTCGCGCCCCTCCACCAGCGGCAGGCCGAGGTAGCGGGCGAGGTGCGCCTGTTCGGCATAAGTCTGGTTGAAGCGGCCCGGCGTCATCAGTGCGATCCGCGGGTTTTCGCGGCGGCAGGCGGCGGTCATGCCCTCCACCATGCGGGCGAAGAACTCCGACAGGCGGCGCGCGTGGGCGTCGGCCAGCAGGTTGCCGATCGCGCGCGACATGGTAAGGCGGTTCTCCAGCGCGTAGCCGACGCCGCCCGCCACCCGCACCCGGTCCTGCAGCACCCGCCACTGCCCGCGCGGGCCGCGTGCAAGGTCGGCGGCGTAGACGTGGATGAAGCGGCCCTCATGGGGCGTCCGACCGATCATGCGCCGCGCGAAGAACGGGCTGCCCGCGACGACGGCGGCGGGCAGGTGGCCGTCGGCGACCAGCTTCTGATCGCCGTAGATGTCGGCGGCGATCGTCTCCATCAATTCGGCGCGCTGGATCAGGCCGCGCTCCACCTGGCTCCATTCCTGCGCGCCGACGATCAGCGGCATCGCGTTAAGCGGCCAGGACCGTTCGTCCTCGTCCCCGGTCAGGCGGAAGGCGAGGCCGAGATCGGCGGCATGGCGCGCGGTCGCGTCCTGCAGCGCGGACGGATCGCCGTCGGTCGCGGCGGCGAGCCCGGCCGCCACCTTGCGCCATACCTCGGCGACCGGACGGCTGGCATCGCCGAAAAGATCCCCGCGCGATGCTTCTGCAGCATAGCCGTCAAGCCAGCTGGCGTTGGGGGCGAGGTCGGGGCCGGGATCAGGTCGGGTCACCACGATCGCCTCCCAACCTTGCGGTTCAAAGCCCCGTCACCCTGAACTTGTTTCAGGGTCCATCGAGCCGCACACCGGGCGCTGCGAACCGCAAACTGACAGTGCGGCGCGGTGAAACGACGCTCCGGCACAAACCGCGCGATGGACCCTGAAACAAGTTCAGGGTGACGGAGTAAGGCACACGCGAACCTGCGTGCTCCCCTCGTCGCGATCTGGCCGGAAATCCCCTCGAACATCGCGCTACATTAGCCGCGCAGGCCGCCTGAGGTCGAGAGTATAGGGAAATTCACTCGGCAGTTCCTCTTGCGGCACCGGCAGCGGCCCCGGCGAGTGGCCGTGATCCTGGAACCGCGCCTTGCGCCGCGCCTCTGCCTCGTAGTCGTTGACCGGCACGGTGTCGTAGTTGCGCCCGCCCGGATGCGCCACCTGATAGACGCAGCCGCCCAACGAGCGGCCGTTCCACAAGTCGTAGATGTCGAAAGTCAGCGGCGCATGCGGCGGCAGCATCGGATGAAGGCACTCGGACGGCCACCATGCCTTGTAGCGGACCCCGCCGACGCCCTCGCCGTGGCCCACCTTGGTCAGCGGCACGCGGCGGCCGTTGCAGGTGATCACATGGCGGCCCTCGACCAGACCCGTGGCCTTGACCTGCAGACGCTCGGTGGAGCTGTCCACGTAGCGCACGGTGCCGCCGATCGCACCGGTTTCGCCCAGCACGTTCCACGGTTCCAGCGCGTGGCTGATCTCCAGCGATACGCCGCCGCCCTCGACCTCGCCGTGAACCGGGAAGCGGAACATGCGCTGCGCCTCGAACCACGACGGATCGAAATCGTACCCCGCCCGGCGCAGGTCATCCAGCACGTCGAGGAAATCCGCCCATACGTAATGGCCGAGCATGAACCTGTCGTGCAGTTGCGTGCCCCAGCGCACCAGCGGACCTTCGACCGGCTCACGCCAGAACCACGCCGTCAGCGCGCGCAGGAGCAACTGCTGCGCACAGCTCATCTTGCCCTCTGGCGGCATCTCGAAGCCCCGGAATTCGACGAGGCCAAGGCGGCCAGTCGGCCCGTCCGGGCTGAACAGCTTGTCGATGCAGATTTCGGTGCGGTGGGTATTGCCTGTCACGTCCACCAGCAGGTTGCGGAACAGGCGATCGACCACCCACGGCGCGGGCTGCTGCATGTGGGGGCCGGGGACCTGCGAGAGCGCGATCTCCAGTTCGTAGAGCGCATCGTGCCGCGCCTCGTCGATGCGCGGGGCCTGGCTGGTCGGGCCGATGAACAGGCCGGAGA
>JASGGD010000372.1:0-2911 GCA_047605225.1 Novosphingobium sp. | reverse complement strand
CCACGCCCCCACCCGACCTCCCACGAGTGTATCCTTGATGGGAGGTCGGGTGGGGGCGTGGGCCGGTGTCGCACGATCCGAAACTAAAGTTTCGGATCAGACTCTCAGACCTGGAACTGCTCGGCGAAGATGCGCTCCTCCAGCGTGAAGCCGGGATCGAACAGCAGGGTCAGTTCCTTTTCCGCCGTCGCGCTGATCCGCACGATGGCGACGTCGCGCACTTCCTTGTGATCGGCAACGGCGGCGACGGGACGCTTGCCGGGTTCGAGGATGCGCAGTTCCACGCTCGCGCTCTCCGGCAGGATCGCCCCCTTCCAGCGGCGCGGGCGGAACGGGTTGAGCGGCGTCATCGCCACCATGCGCGAACCCAGCGGCAGGATCGGACCATGCGCGGAGAGGTTGTAGGCGGTGGAGCCAACCGGCGTCGCCAGCAGGATGCCGTCGCCCGCCAGTTCCTCCATGCGCACGCGCCCGTTGATGCGGATTTCGATCTTGGCGGTCTGGCGCGTCTCGCGCAGCAGCGAAACTTCGTTGAACGCATAATAGCTGAAGCGTTCACCGCCCTGCGTCACCGCGTTCATGCACAAGGGACGCACCGGAACCGGATGCGCCTCGGCGATGCGCCGGGCGATGGTCTCGCCATCTTCCAGCGGGCCGTTCATAAGGAACCCCAGCGTGCCAAGGTTCATGCCGTAGACCGGCTTGATCGCATCGTGGTCCAGCAGTTCGTGCAGCACGTGCAGCAGGAAGCCGTCTCCGCCCAGCACGACCAGCACGTCCGCCTCCTGCGGGGACACCCAGGAATACGAATCGCGCAGGAGCTTGGCCCCGGCCTGCGCCTTGGCGCTGTCCGAGACGATGAGCGCCAGCTTCGCGTCTTTATCCATCACGTTTTCCGAAGGTCCCATTCCGGGACCGGGGCTCGCGAATTTTGAAGGGTTTTGCAAGGGGTTTGGGTTATGGCGGCCTGATGGGCGCTAAACTGACAGACGCAGGTACGAAAGAACGGGTCCGAAACCCTGCGAAGCGGATCGAGGATCGCTTGTCCGGCATTCCCGGTCTCGACGCGGTCCACGACCGCATCGCCGCATGGCGCGAAGACCCGGCGCTGATGCCGCACATGGCGCACGTCCACGCCATGCTGTTCAGCCTGCGCCGCCTCGACGCGATCAACATGGCCTACGGCGAAGCGGCGGGCGACGGCGCGCTGGAAGAAGTCGCCGCGCGCATCGGCCACTTCGCGGAAGAGGAACTCGACGGCCCATGGCTGCTGGCGCGGGCAGGGGGCGGCAGCTTCCTCCTCGTCGCCAACGAGGCCTGCAGCCGCGAGCGCTGGCAGCTCGTGGCGGACCAGCTTGCGGACATGATCGCGCGGCCGATCCCGGTCAGCACCGGCATGCTGCGCCTGTCGCCGCGCGTCGCGCTGATCCGGGCGCTGACCGGCGAGAGTGTCGAATCGATGCTCGACCGTCTCGGCCACGCGCTGGGCGAAGCGCACGAACAGCCCGGCACCCGCCTCGCCTGGGCCGACGGCGAGGTGACCCCGCCCGGTCGCTCCGCACAGCAGCTGGAGGCCGACCTCCTAGTCGCCATCGACCGCGACGAGATCGAAGTGCTGTTCCAGCCGCAGTTCAACCTCGCCGACGACCGCCTGACCGGCGCCGAGGCGCTCGCCCGCTGGAACCACCCCGAACTCGGCCGTATCGGCGCAGGCGCGCTGTTCGCCATCGCCGAACGCGCCGACCACATCGGGCCACTGTCCCGCCATATCGCCCGCAAGGCGATGTTCGCCGCGCGCGCGTGGCCGGGCCAGTTGCGGCTATCGATCAACGTGACGCCCGCCGATCTCGCCTTCGCCAGCTACACCCGGCAGATGTTCGAGTTGATCCGCGAAACCGGCTTCCCGCTGAGGCAGCTGACGCTGGAGATCACCGAACAGGCCCTCATCGCCGACATCGAGATGGTCGCGCAGACGATGGCCGAATTCTCGGCCCAAGGCATCCGCATCGCGCTGGACGACTTCGGAGCGGGGTTCTGCAACTTCCGCTACCTGAAGGTGCTGCCGATCCACTACCTCAAGCTTGACCGCTCGATGATCGACGGCGTGACGACGGACCGCCGCGACGTGGCCGTGCTGCGCGCGATCGTGGCGATGGCGAAAGCGCTGGACCTCGAAGTGATCGCCGAAGGGATTGAGGAAGAAGGCCAGCGGCAGGTCGCGGCGCGCGAGGGTTGCGCGTATTTCCAGGGGTTCCTGCGGGCGCAGCCCATGAGTGCCGCTATGTTTGCGAAGCTGGCTCGGGCTGAAGGGAAGAAGGACAAAAGCAGGGGAGCATAGCCCCCCTGCACCCCCATTACCTGTCGGCGTGGCGCGTGCAGCGGCGTGGGGTGTGCATTGCGGGGGGATTTATGGCCTGCGGCGCTTTCTTTCCGCAATTTCCCTCGTCACTCTGAACTTGTTTCAGGGTCCATCGGGCCGGGTAACTCTGCCGTGGTGCAAGCAAACTGAGGGCGCAGCTCTGCGGCACTACCTACCGGTCAAGCCTGCCCAATGGACCCTGAAACAAGTTCAGGGTGACGGTGTATTAAAAGCGCCGCAGGCTATCTCTTCGAAACATCGGGTTGAGACCACAACATTCCTTCGCGCGCGACCTCGACATTTCACGGGGTGCAGGGGTGGTAAACCCCTGCATAAATCACCCTTTCCGCGCCACTGCACTCAGCCCCTTGGTCAGCTGCAGCAAGCCGTTGAGCCTGCTCTTCGGATCGCCCCATGCGCGCTGCAACACCAGCTTGTTGTCTGGCCGCAGCTTCACCGCGCCGTTCAGCCGCTCGGCATAGGCGATGAGGCCTGCCGGGTTGGGGAAGCTGTCGTTGTGGAAGCTGACCAGCGTGCCGCGTGGGCCGACGT
>JASGGD010000371.1:0-2921 GCA_047605225.1 Novosphingobium sp. | reverse complement strand
TCACCAAGCTGGTCGAGCGCGCGGGCAATTCGGCGGCCAGCGGCGGGGCGATCACCGGGCTCTACACGGTGCTGGCGGACGGCGACAACCAGGACGATCCGGTGGTCGACACCGCCCGCTCGATCCTCGACGGGCATGTCGTCCTCTCGCGCGATCTGGCGCAGCGCGGGCAATATCCCGCGATCGACATCGCCGCATCGCTCAGCCGCGTGATGAACGACATCGTCCCGCGCGAGCACCAGCAGGCCGCGCGGACCTTCCGCGCGCTGACCGCCAGCTACGAGGCCAACCGCGACCTCGTGCTGATGGGCGCCTACCGGCAGGGCGCCGACGCCCAGCTCGACCGTGCCATCGCCATGCACGGCGCCCTCACCGGCTTCCTGTGCCAGCCGCAGGGCGAAGTGGTGACGCTGCAGCAGAGCGCCGCGCAGCTTGCGGGGCTGATCGGATGAGCGTCTCCCCCACCTTGTCATTCCCGCGAAGGCGGGAACCCATCTCCTGCCGTATGTTGTCGCGAGACCTCGAGATGGATCCCCGCCTTTGCGGGGATGACAAGGTGGGTTGTCGGTGCCTGCAGCCATGACCACCGAACGCAAGAAACTCGCCCGCCTTAACCGGCTGGAGAAGCTGCGCGCGATCGCCAAGCAGACCGCCGCCACCGAAGCCTCGCAGGCCGAAAGCACGCTGGCGCAGCTGCAGAACCTTGCCGAGCGCACCCGCGCCCTCGCCGCGAACTACGCCGCGCGCCGCGACGCGCCCGACGGCGCCGCGCTGCATCAGGTGGGCCGCTTCGTCAGCGGGCTGCGCACGATCACCAGCACCACCGACGGCGAAACCCTGCGCGCCCGCTCGATCGCCGACGCCAAGCAGCAGGCCCTCGTCGAAGCCGAACGCCGCCGCGCCGCCATCGAGGACCGCGCCGCCGCTCAGGCCCGCGTGGTCGCCAGCAAGGCGCAAGTTCCCGCGCTGGGAGCCAAGCGCAAGAATGGCACGGAACTTGATTAACCTTTTGCCGAACCGCCTTCCAGCAGGACGCCAAGCCGCATGATCCAGAGCACTGCCCCTTCCCTCACCGCCGCCCTGTCTTCGGCGAGCGGTGCCCCCGCTGCCCTTGCGGCAGGCGGCGACTTCGCCGCCTTGCTGGGTACGGCGCCTTTGGTGGCGGTGCCGGTGGAAGGCGCTGCCTTACCGATGGTCGAGACGTTGCCGGTGGCAGAGCAGGAGACTGCCGCGCCCCTGTCCGAAGCGGTAAAAGACGCGCAGGACGGCCTTGCCGCACTGGTCCGGCAGGCCGGTGCGGCATCGCAGGCGCCTGCGATTTCCTTGCCCGTGATGCCCGGAAATCCGATGATTTCGGCCGCCCCCGGCACGCGTTCGTCCGCCACTTCGCCGATTGCCCTGACGGCGCATCTTCCCGTGCTTGCGCAGCCCGCCGAGCCAAGCGCGCCTGCGGCCGCTGCCGTGCCGATGCCCGTTCCTGCAAAGGCTGGCGAACCCGCTCTCAAAGCGACGCCGACTCTCGCGAAGGCGGCGATTACCGCCGACGCTCCGATGGCGAAGGCCGACGCGGAGGCGTTGCCGGTCGTGAGGTCGGACGGCAAGAGCGGCAAGCCCACCGGCAAGTTGTTGCCGCCAGCCATTGAGGCCCGGCCTGCCAAAGCCAAGGACGAGACCGCAGCGTCCGACGCATCGCAGGCCAATGCTGCTCCAGTCGGTCAGCCGGGGGATGGCGGGGTAGCGGCGAAGGTCAGCGTGGACCTTCCGATCCCTACGCCGATCACAGGTGCTGCTCTGCCGCTGCCCGAAGCGTCGGCTCCTAGCCCCGCAGCCGCTCCGCCACAGGACGCTGCAACGCCGGTGGCTCCGCGTCCCGCCGCTGCCACCGTGATCCCGGCCGAGATACGCGCCATACGGTTCGAGCCGATCGAAATCGTGCGAGCTCCCGCAAGGCCGATCCCGGCAGCGGCTGGTTCGGCAGTCGGCCCGGTGGCCGAAGCCTTGCCTGTGGCCGACGCCGTGCTCTCCGTGACGCCCGATCGCACCGCGCTGCCGATCGTCCCTCAGGGCGATGCCGAACCTTCCGCGTCGAGCGCGCGCCCGATCGTGAATGCGCCCACCGCATCGATCGTCACGCCGCCAAAGTCCGTTCTGCCCGATCCAGTGGTCACCGCCCCGGCTGTCGAGACAGACCATCCGGCAGCGCCGAGCCTCGCTTCGCAGCCGCAGGTCGCCGCGCGCGATCCGCTTGCACGACAGGCGATTGAAGGCCCGCAGGACGGGGCTGCAGTCCCGCTCCCGGCCAACGCCTCGCCTGCGGCCCCAATCGCTGCGCCGACTGCTCCGCCGATCGCTACTTCGACCGCGCGCACGGAGCACGCAGGCGCGGCACCTTCCGCCATCGCCCCGGAGGACTTGGGGGAAACCGAAACGCGCACGCCCGCCGAGGCCGACAAGCCTGCCGCCCACGTAGTCGAGACGGCAGTGCGCCCGGCCACCGGCCAACCGCTGACGGCCGACCTTGGCCCCGTCGCTCAGGATGCGACTTTCGCGCCCACGCTTTCCGTCGCGGCCGAGGCGCCGCATGACTTCGACACCCTCGTCTCGCGTCTGGCCGAAGCGCGCGAGGCAGCGGCGCCGCATGTCGTGCGCACGGCCTTCGAGCATGCCGAGTTCGGCCGCGTCGCAATGCAACTCGGGCAGGACGAGAACGGCCTGTCGGTGACGCTCTCCAGCCGCGACGCAGACTTCGCGCCCTCCGTGCAGGCTGCGGCCGCCGCCGTGGCGAGCAGTGCGGCAGGCGGCAATGCCGACCAGCAACGCCACGATGCGCCGACCTCGCAGCAGCAGAACCCGAATGGTCAGAGCCAGCAGGCCCGCGCCGAGACCTCGCCACAAAACGGCGGCCAGAACACCGGCAAGGT
>JASGGD010000370.1:0-2929 GCA_047605225.1 Novosphingobium sp. | reverse complement strand
TGTCGCAGGCGGCGATGCCGACCACGCCGCGCACCTCGCAGGTGGCCGCCAGCACGTTGGCGCGGCGCGGCTCCAGCAGCGACTCCTCGGTCAGCGTGCCCGCCGTGACGAAGCGCACGATCCCGCGCGCGACCAGCGACTTGGAGGCGCGGCCTTCCTTGCGGGCGCGTTCCTTGGCCTCGGCCGGAGTCTCGGTCTGCTCGGCGATGGCGACGCGGCAGCCTGCCTTGATGAGCCGCGCGAGATACCCTTCCGCCGCGTGCACCGGCACCCCGCACATCGGGATCGGCTGGCCCAGATGTTCGCCGCGCGTGGTCAGCGCAATGTCGAGCACCTGGCTGGCGGTCTTGGCGTCCTCGAAGAACAGTTCGAAGAAGTCGCCCATGCGATAGAACAGCAGGCAGTCGCCTGCCTCTTCGCGCAGCGTCAGGTACTGCGCCATCATCGGAGTCGCGCCGGAAGTCATCACCCGGCGTTAGCGGCACCCTCCCACATTTGTGAAGCGTACCATCCCATCCTTTCCCCTATCGCGTGGCGGGAACATCCGTTAGTGCCCCTTGCGAAACCGGGAGGCCATGCATTGTCCGATAAGTCCAAGGTCCAGTTCACGGACCGCGAAGCCCTCTTCTACCACCAGACCCAGCGTCCGGGTAAGATCGAGATCATCGCCTCCAAGCCGATGGCGACCCAGCGCGACCTCAGCCTCGCCTATTCGCCGGGCGTCGCAGTGCCGGTGCAGGCCATCGCCGACGATGCCGCCACCGCCTACGACTATACCGCCAAGGGCAACCTCGTGGCGGTGATCTCGAACGGCACCGCGATCCTGGGCATGGGCAACCTCGGCGCGCTGGCATCCAAGCCGGTGATGGAAGGCAAGGCCGTCCTGTTCAAGCGCTTCGCCGACGTCGATTCGATCGACATCGAGCTTGCCAGCGAGGACACCGACGCGCTGATCGAGGCCATCGCGATGATGGAACCCAGCTTCGGCGGCATCAACCTCGAAGACATCAAGGCGCCGGAATGCTTCATCATCGAGCAGACCCTGCGCGAACGCATGAACATCCCGGTCATGCACGACGACCAGCACGGCACCGCGATCATCGCGGCGGCGGGCCTCATCAATGCCTGCCTCATCACCGGCCGCAAGCTGGACGAAATCAAGGTCGTGGTGAACGGCGCCGGCGCCTCGGCGCTGGCCTGCACCTCGCTCATCAAGTCGATGGGCGTGAAGCATGAGAACGTCCTCGTCTGCGACACCAAGGGCGTGATCTATCCGGGCCGCGAACGCGTGGACCAGTTCAAGTCCGCCCACGCCGTCTCGACCGACAAGCGCACGCTGACCGAAGCCCTCGTCGGCGCCGATGTCGTCCTCGGCCTCTCGGCCAAGGGCGCGATCACGCCCGAGATGGTCAAGTCGATGGCACCCGAGCCGATCATCTTCGCGATGGCCAACCCGGACCCGGAGATCACCCCGCCCGATGCCAAGGCGGTGCGCCCCGACGCGATCGTCGCCACCGGCCGTTCGGATTACCCGAATCAGGTCAACAACGTGCTCGGCTTCCCCTTCATCTTCCGCGGCGCGCTCGACGTGCGGGCGACCGCGATCAACGAGGCAATGAAGATCGCCGCCGCCACCGCCATCGCCGAACTGGCCCGCGAACAGGTCCACGAGGACGTCGCGGCGGCCTACGGCGGTGAAACCCAGCAGTTCGGCCGCGACTACATCATCCCCGCGCCCTTCGACCCGCGCCTGATGGAAGTGGTGCCGATGGCCGTGGCCAAGGCCGCGATGGATTCGGGCGTCGCCCAGAAGCCGATCGAGGACTTCGAAGCCTACCGCGACCAGCTGAAAGCCCGCCTCAACCCGACCACTTCGGTCCTCACCCGCGTCTACGAGCAGCTCAAGGCCAACCCCAAGCGCGTGATCTTCGCCGAGGCCGACAACGAAGTCGTGCTGCGCGCCGCGATCCAGTACCGCGACTTCGGCTACGGCGAACCGATCCTCGTGGGCCGCACCCAGACCATCCTCGACAAGATGGCAGACCTCGGCGTGCCCAACCCCGAAAGCTTCCACATCGAGAACTCGATGGTCTCCGAGCACGTCCAGCCGATGGTGGAGATGCTCTACGACCGCCTGCAGCGCCGCGGCTTCCTTAAGCGCGACGTGCAGCGCATGTGCAACACCGACCGCAACATCTTCGCCGCCGGCCTGCTCAAGCTGGGCGTCGGCGATGCGATGGTGACGGGCATGACCCGACCCTTCGCGCAGTCGATGAAGGAAGTGCGCCGCGTGCTCGACCCGGCCGAGGGTGAACTGCCCTGCGGCATCCACATGATGGTCGGCAAGAACCACACCGTGTTCATGGCCGACACCACCATCAACGAGCGCCCGACCGCCGAGGAACTGGTGGTCATCGCCAAGGAAACCGCCGCCGTCGCCCGCAAGCTGGGCCACGAACCGCGCGTCGCCTTCCTCAGCTACTCGACCTTTGGCAACCCGGCCGGCAAGTGGCTCGACGCCACCCGCGAGGCGATCCAGCTGCTCGACCAGCAGGAAGTCGACTTCGAGTACGAAGGCGAGATGGCCCCCGACGCGGCGCTGAACCCGAAGATCATGGAACTCTACCCGTTCTGCCGCCTGTCCGCCCCGGCGAACGTGCTGGTCATGCCGGGTCTGCAGTCGGCCAACATCTCGGCCAAGCTGCTCAAGGAGATCGGCGGCACGGCCTCGATCGGGCCGATGCTGCTGGGCATGGAAAAGCCGGTGCAGATCGTGCCGATGACCGCGCTGGCGCCGGACGTGCTGACGCTCGCCGCGCTGGCGGCGGCAGGGATTACGGGCTGAAATTGAAGGGGAAAATGCAGGGGTTTACCACCCCTGCACCCCGTATAACGTCGAGGTCGCGTGCGAAGCGACGTCGTTCCGCCA
>JASGGD010000369.1:0-3150 GCA_047605225.1 Novosphingobium sp. | reverse complement strand
CCGCAGGATGGACACGCGCCGTCGCCATCTTCGAGAATTGATCCGATGAGAGTGGTAGTCACTGGGGCAGGCGGTTTTATCGGCAAACATGTCGTGCGCAACCTATTAGCGGCGGGGCACGATGTGGTCGCACTCGACAACTCCACCGCAGGCATATCGCCGGGCACTCAGGCAATCGTCGGCGACCTGGCTGAATGCGCGGTGCGCGCGGCAGCGCTTGGCGACAGGTGTGATGCCCTCGTTCACCTCGCAACGATACCGGGAGGCGCGGCTGAGGCTGATCCGCAGGCCTCGCGGCGCCTAAATCTCGACGCCACCTACGACCTGATGCTGGAAGCGGGCGCCATGAACCCGGGACTGCGCTTCGTCTTCGCCAGTTCGATCGCGGTCTACGGCGACTATCTGCCCGCCCGTGTCGACGACGCCACGCCGCTAGCCCCGCGAATGATCTACGGTGGTCACAAGGCGATGATGGAACAGGCCCTTGCAATGTTCTCACATCGCGGTGTCGTAGACGGCGTCTCGCTGCGACTGCCAGGTATCCTCGCTCGTCCGGCCAGCGCTTCCGGGCTGCAGTCCGCGTTCATGTCGAACCTTTTCCACGCGCTGACGGCCGGCGAGCGCTTCGCCTGTCCAGTCGCCCGGGAAGGCACGATCTGGGCGCAATCGGTGGCGCGATGCGCGGATAATCTGTGCCGCGCGCTTACTCTCGATACCGCGCTTCTGCCATCAACTCGCGCGGTGAACCTGCCCTCGCTGCGGCTGTCCCTGAGCGAACTCGCAGCCGAAATAGCCCGACAGACCGGCGCCTCCGACACCCTCGTGACATATGCACCCGATGCGGCCCTTCAGGCTGCCTTCGCAGCGCAACCTCCGCTGGACACGCCTGCGGCCGAACGCCTCGGCTTCGCCCATGACGGAGATGTCACACGCCTTGTCACCAGTGCTCTTTCGACGTTGCAGTAGCCGACCATGCGCTTCGAACGGCTCGACCTCAACCTTCTCGTAGCGCTGGACGCGCTGCTGACCGAACGCAGCGTGTCACTGGCGGCAGATCGGCTGTACCTGTCGCAGTCCGCCACTTCGAGTGCACTCGCCCGTCTGCGCGACTATTTCGGCGACGAACTGCTGGTGACACGGGGGCGCACCATGGTGCTCACCGTACGTGCCGAGGAATTGATCGAGCCAGTGCGCGCCGTGCTCGACCAGATCCGCGCCACCGTCATTGCCAAGCCGTGCTTCGAACAGGACACGTCGCAACGCCAGATCCGCATCATGGCGTCGGATTACACAACGCAGGTGCTGCTAGCCGAAACACTGCGCCTGCTCAGCCGCGAGGCACCGCAAATGCGCTTCGAAATCCAGCCCATGACCGAAGGCGCGATCGAGGCTTTGGAGCGGCGGGACATCGACCTGCTGCTGACGATCGACTACGCGATCTCACCCGATCACCCCAGCGCCGTGCTGTTCGAGGACGACTACGTCGTGGTCGGATGGAGCGGAAACCCTGCAATGGCGGTGCCGATGACACGCGAAACCTATTTCGCCCTCGGCCACGTGACCGCCCGCTTCAACAAAGCCCGAGTGGCGGCATTCGACGACTGGTTCGTCCGCCGCCAGAAGCAGCAACGCCGGATCGAGGTCATTGCCCCCACATTTCTCTCTCTGGCCGAGCTGGTCACCGGCACTCACAGGATCGCGACCATGCATCGTCGCCTCGCCGAACGCATGGTTCGCACGATGCCTCTTGTGATGCGCGAGATTCCATTCGACTTTCCCTCGATCCGCCAGACGGTACAGTGGCACATTTCCAACAACAACGACGGTGCGTTACGCTGGGTGGTGGAAAGGCTCCAGGCCGTCGCCGCTGATGGAACTCCCGAGGCATGCAAGGTCGTGCATCTTGCCAGCGTGCGCCCGTCCGCAGCACTGGAGCACGAATACCGTGCACAGCATCCAATGCGCTGACATCGCCGCAACCATTCGACGCCCTCGATAGGACGCATCCATTCGATGCGTTTTTCCCCGCCCTCTCCAGCGGCCATAGGTTGCAGTCTGAACAGCACGGGATTTGTACCATGGCCATTTTGGGAGTTGAGAGCGTCGTCTTTGGCGTTGCGGATTTAGCGGAACATACCCGTTTCTGGACCGATTTCGGCCTGCCCCTGGAAGCCTCCGGGAACGATGAGACGGTGTTCCGCCTCGCTTCCGGCAGCACACTGGTACTGCTGCGCCACGGCGACGCGCGGTTGCCCTCCCCCGATCCATTCCCCGGCGACGGTCTCAAGGAAACCGTCTGGGGTGTCGATACGATGGAAAACCTCGAGAAGATCGCCGAAAGCCTCGCCGGCGAAGTCGCGGTGACGCGCGATGCGGACGGCACCATCCACGCCGTCTGCCCGGACGGCCAGCCAATCGCGCTGCGGGTCTGGGTCAAGAAGACCTTCACCAGCGAGGCGAGCCCGGTCAACACCCCCGCCAGCCATCCGCGCTTCAACCAGCACCGCATCTGGCGTCATAAGGCGATCCCAAAGACGATCAACCATGTCGTCTTCTTCTCACCCGACTATGTCGGCAGCTTCGAGTTCTACGAGCGGCACTTCGGTTTCCGCTACGTCGATCACTCTAAGGGCGTGGGCATCTTCGCGCGCGCGGCCGGGACGTACGAGCATCACTCGATCTTCTGGGTGAACTGCGACCTGCCGATCGCGCCGGACCACTTCAAGTTCATGCACATCGCCTTTGGCATGGACGATATCGACGAAGTCATGCTCGGCGCCAACATCATGGAGAAGAAGGGCTGGAAGAACGAAAGCATGAACAGTTCGGGCGGCATCTCCCGTCACCGCATCTCCAGCGCAATCTACTACTATTGCGACATGCCCGGCCATGCAGGGGAGGCCGAGTATCACGCCGATACCGACTATCTCGACGACAACTGGATTCCCCGCGCGTGGGACTTCCGTTTCGGCTCTCTACTGTGGTCGAACAACGCGCCGCCGATCTTCCGGGGCGACGACATTCCGTGGGATATGGCTTTCGACGCCGATCGCAGGAGCTTCGAGCCATTCCGTAAGTCAAGCCTTGGCAAGCAGCCGGTAGGCGGGGCGCTTGCACGCATCACGCAGGACGACGAACACGCGATCTGAT
>JASGGD010000368.1:0-3162 GCA_047605225.1 Novosphingobium sp. | reverse complement strand
TCCAGGGCAGTCTTGAGCCGCCCTGGATTGCTTCGCTGCGCTCGCAATGACGAATTTTGGGGGCATACAGAAACACCCGCTGGCGAGTGCGGGCCTTTACGCCGGGGGAATCAACGCATCCGAGAGTGAACATCGGGTCGGCGTCGGGAGCGTCCAAGCTGGGACGCGGGGTTTTGTTGTCCACCTGCTCTGACGAGCGGCCGGGTAGCGGTGGTCAGCCCGGCTCGACCTGGGTATTCCATCGGAGCCGTCCCGTATGACCGACGTTAGGGTTCGCGTCGTTGGCGGTCATGGGTCATCCGGGATAGCCTTCGCGTTGCCTGTCCATAAGGACAAAGCGGTTCGAAGGACGTTTCCAGAGCCGAGAGGACGGTCCGGGTCTTCGTTGGGCGCGTGGTTTGCACAGCTGCGGCTGAAACCGCATCCCGGCCCACGACGCCGACCCGATACACCTTTCCGGCGTGATCATCGCCGGATCGGATGCTGGGTTATATAACCTATTTGGCGATAAATGTCAATCGTGCCTCGACTTCCCGCGCAACCGCGATCAAACGCCGATCGTCATAGCGCGGCGCCACCAGCGAGACGCCGATCGGCATTCCCCCCTCGCCTGTCGCCAGCGGGAGATTGACGACAGGCGCATGCAGCAAGGTCCAGGGCTGGTTGAACCGCGGCTCCCCCGGCGAGCGCCCGAGCGGCGCGATGCCCGGAGCGCTCGGCGCCAACACCGCGTCGAGACCGGCTATCGCGCGCTCGAACCCCACTCGCGCTGCCGCTGCACGGTCATGCGCCTCGCGCAGCCGCGCGTCCGGATATGTCGCAAGAGCATCGACGCGAAGATGGAAGTCGGCGTGCAACAAGTCCGGCCGCGCCCGCGCGAGGCTGAGAAAGGCCGCAGCCCCCTCCCGGAACAGGATCGCGCGGTGATCGTCGTTGAGATGCTCGAACTCGGGCAGAGTGGCGATCTCGACCATCTCGATCCCGGCACGCGCCATCGCGGCCGCGACGCCATCGAATGCGGTCTGGCCGCCCGGCGTCATTTCATCCCACCAGGGCGTGCGGAACACACCGATGCGCAAGGTCCGGCCTTCGACGTGCTCGCCGGATGCAAGGCCGTAGACGTGGCAGACCCGGTCGATCAGATCGAGGTCGCGCGCATACCAACCCACCGTGTCGAGGCTGTTCGCATACGTTTTCACACCCTCCCGGCTGACGAGGCCCCAACTGGGCTTGAAGCCGTGGATGCCGCAGAAGCTGGCGGGCCGGATCGTCGAGCCGCCGGTCTGCGTCGCCAGCGCCAGCGGCACGTGCCCGTCCGCCACCGCCGCCGCCGATCCGGCCGAGGAGCCGCCCGGCGTGCGCGTCAGGTCATGCGGATTGGCGCTGGCGGCATTGCGCCCGGCGGCGGCGAACTCGGTGGTGTCGGTCTTGCCCAGGATCACCGCGCCCGCCGCGCGCAAGGTGGCGACGCAGGGCGCATCCTCCGCAGGCACGAAGCCGGAGAACAGCGGCGAATTGTGCGTGAGCGGCATTCCGGCCACCGCGATCACGTCCTTCACGCCCACGCAGACGCCATAAAGCGGCCCCGGTTCGCCCGCATCCAGCGCTTTCGCCGCCGCCAGCGCCCCGGCATCGTCGACGTGGAGCCAGGCCCGGACTTGCGCATCGCGCGCGCCGATACGCTGCAATGCAGCATGGACATTGCCCACGGCAGGGGCGTAGGGGGTCTGGACCATGGAAATTCGGCTCCCGAGCAGGCGGCGGCATAGCGCCATATCGCGCGATTGTGACTTCCCGCTTGGCTCGTGTAAAGCATTACATTATGCAGTGCAGCAATGACCTCCGCAGCCTCAACGCCTAGTGCGCCCGCGAAAGCGCCCTCGATCGCCTCCGCGCTGGCGACGACGACGACGATCCAGATCCTCTCGACGATGACGGCGCTGGGGCTGACCGGCATCGCCCCGCTCGTCGCGGGCGAGTTTGGGCTGGCGCCGCACTATGTCGGCTATCAGATCAGCGTCATCTACGCGGCGGGGACGTTCGCCTCGGCCATGGCCGGGACGCTGATCCAGCATCGCGGGCCGGTGCGGGTGGAGCAGCTGGCCCTCGCCTGTTTCGGCACCGCTCTGCTGCTGCTGACGAGTGCGAGCCCCTGGCTGGCGCTGTTGGCCTCGATGGTGATCGGCGTGGGCTATGGCGTGCAGAACCCGGCCTCGGCGCAGATCCTTGGCGCGGTGACGCCGCCGCACCGCCGATCGCTGATCTTCTCGATCAAGCAGGCGGGCGTGCCGATCGGCGGTGTCGTGGCGGCGCTGCTGATCCCGGCGCTGGCGGGCTGGCTGGGCTGGCGCACGACGTTCGTGCTCGGCGCGGTGCCCTGCTTCGCCATGATTGGGGTGCTGGCACTCAAGGGCGGGCCGCGGCGACCGGCGGCACCGGTGACGATCTCGGTGTGGCGGGGCTTCGTCTACGAACAGCGGCTCGTCTGGGGCAAGGCGCCGCTGAGGGTGCTGGCGATGCTGGGGATGCTCTATTCCTCGATCCAGCTCTCGCTGTCGGCCTTCGCGGTGATCATGCTGGTCGAGCATCACTGGTCGATGGTCGAGGCCGGGCTTGTCGCTGGGGCGGTGCAGGCTTGCGGGGCGCTTGGCCGCGTCTCGTGGGGAGGTCTGGGCGATCGCTACGGCGGGTTCACGGTGCTGGCGGTGATCGGCGTCGTGTCGATGGCCTGCATGATCGCACTATGGCGGCTCGACGCGCTGCCTGCCGTGGTCGCGATCGGCGTCTTGTGCCTGTTCGGCTTCTGCATGAGCGGTTGGAACGGCGTCGTCATGGCCGAGTGCACGCACCACTGCGCGCCCGAGGACGCGGGCCGGGTGATCGGCGGCTCGCTGGTCTACACCTTCATCGGCGTGATGATCGGCCCGGCGGCGATGGCGACGATCTATGGCTTCTGCGGCGATTACGGCACCAGCTTCCTGCTGGTGAGCTGGGTGGCGGGCCTCGGCGCGCTGCTGGCGGGACGGGCGGCGATCTCCTCGAAGGCGTAAGCCTCCATTTCGTCATTGCGAGCGCAGCGAAGCAATCCAGGGTGGAATAATGCTGCCCTGGATTGCTTCGCTGCGCTCGCAATGACGACGGGTTGGAGTACGAAAAAGGCCG
>JASGGD010000367.1:0-3223 GCA_047605225.1 Novosphingobium sp. | reverse complement strand
TGAAGACCACCGTCCGCGAAGCGCTGCGCGACGCGATGGCCGAGGAAATGCGCCGCGACGAGCGCGTGTTCGTGATGGGCGAGGAAGTCGCCCAGTATCAGGGCGCGTACAAGGTGACGCAGGGCCTGCTCGACGAGTTCGGCGACAAGCGCGTCATCGACACGCCGATCACCGAATATGGCTTCGCCGGCATCGGCACGGGCGCCGCGATGGGCGGCCTCAAGCCGATCGTCGAGTTCATGACGTTCAACTTCGCCATGCAGGCGATCGACCACATCATCAACTCGGCCGCCAAGACCAATTACATGTCCGGCGGCCAGATGCGCTGCCCGGTCGTGTTCCGTGGCCCGAATGGCGCCGCTTCGCGCGTCGGTGCGCAGCACTCGCAGAACTACGGTCCGTGGTACGCCAACGTCCCCGGCCTCGTGGTCATCGCGCCGTACGATGCCTCGGACGCCAAGGGCCTGCTCAAGGCGGCGATCCGTTCGGAAGACCCGGTCGTGTTCCTCGAGAACGAGCTGGTCTACGGTCGTTCGTTCGAACTGCCCGAGCTTGACGACCACGTCCTGCCGATCGGCAAGGCGCGGATCATGCGCGAAGGCAAGGACGTGACGATCGTGTCCTACTCGATCGGCGTCGGCCTCGCTCTCGAAGCCGCTGAAAAGCTGGCCGAAGAGGGCATCGACGCCGAGGTCATCGACCTTCGCACGCTGCGCCCGCTCGACAAGGAGACGGTGCTCGCCAGCCTCGCCAAGACCAACCGCATGGTCGTGGCAGAGGAAGGCTTCCCGGTCTGCTCGATCGCGTCGGAAATCATCGCGATCTGCATGGAGGAAGGCTTCGACAACCTCGACGCGCCGGTCGTGCGCGTGTGCAACGAGGACGTGCCGCTGCCTTATGCCGCGAACCTCGAAAAGCTGGCGATCATCGACGCCGACCGCATCATCGCGGCGGTGAAGAAGGTCACCTACAAGTAATCTCTTCGCTCACGGGCTTTGAGATGATGCGCGGGCGGCGGTGCTTTGGCACCGTCGCCCGTGTTGCGTTGGGGGTTTCGTCTCGCTGGCGCACCGACTAGGGATGCCGCGTGACCGACTCCCCAGCCCCCACGATTTCCGCCTCGAACGAGGACATCCTCGTCCAGTCGCTCCCCACGGTATCGCGCCTGGCGCTGGTCTATGCGCCGAAGTCCGCGCGGGAGCAGACGCTGGCGTTGCTGGCGCTCGACGCGCGACTTGCGCATCTGCTGCGGCATTCGCGAGAGCCGATGATGGCGCAGCTGCGTCTGGCATGGTGGCGCGAATCGCTCGGCCAGTCCGTCGAGCAGTGGCCCAATGGCGAGCCACTGCTGGCACTGCTGAAAAGCTGGGCCGGCCATCACGGTGGCCTTGCCGCGCTCGTCGATGGCTGGGAGGCGATGACCGGCGCCGCGCCGCTCTCCGCGGAAGCGCTCGAGACGATGGCGCAAGGCCGGGGCGAGGCGTTTGCGGCGCTGGCCGATGCTCTTGGACAGAGCCACGAACGCGAGGCCGCGCTCAAGCTGGGCCGTGCCTGGGCGCTCAACGATCTGGCGATGCGCCTCGGCCATGCCAGCGAGCGCGAGACCGCCCGCGAACTCGCGCAGGCGAGCAGCGGAGCGCGGGTGTCACGTTCTCTGCGGCCGGTGATGGTGCTGCACGGCCTCGCCGCGCGGCGTCTGGCAAAAGGCGACGAATCCGGCGCGACTTCGCCTGCCGCGATGCTCAAGGCGATGCGGCTCGGCCTGCTGGGCTTCTGATTGCAGGGTTGTAATTTCCGCTCGCGCACGGAGCGGTTCTAGGATCGCGGGGTCATGGATACCGCGCAATGAATCGCTTTCTGCTCGGCGGCCTCGCCGTCTTCGTGCTGCTGGGCATCGGCCTGTTCTGGTGGCAGGGCCATGCCGAAGTGGAGGCTGCCGCCCCGCCAGCGGCGCCGATGGCGACCGAACCGGCGCCACTGCCCAGCGCCGATGTCGGCGACATGGTCGGGCCGGAACTGCCCGAAGCCACTGACCTCACCCGCGAACAGCGCCGTTTCGGACGCTATGACCGGGATCGCGATGGCCGGATTTCGCGCAACGAGATGCTTTCGACGCGCTCGGACATTTTCCGCAAGCTCGACAAGGACGGCAACAACCTGCTGACCTTCGAGGAATGGGCCGTCGCCACGGTCGACAAGTTTGACGGCGCCGATGGTGACCGCGATGGCTATCTGACGCCTGCGGAATTCCGCAAGACGGCGCCTCCGCCCAAGCCCAAGGCGAAGTGTTCGTGTTGATTTTTGCGGTCGGGCGGTGCCCACCCCGCTGCGACTAACTCGCTACGCTCGCAAGTCTCGCTGCCCCTCCCGTAAACGGGAGGGGGTAAGCACCGGTCTCTCATTCCCCTCCCGCTTGCGGGAGGGGGCAGGGGTGGGCCGCGTCAGACGGCGATGCTCTCCAGCCACGGCGCGATCTCGGCCTTGGCGCGTTCGGTGTAGGCTTCCTTGCGCTGCTTCTTCTTCACGTCGTGCAGCGGCGGGAACAGGCCGAAGTTGACGTTCATCGGCTGATAGGTCTCGGCCTCGGCATCGCCGGTGATGTGCGAGAGCAGGGCACCCATCGCGGTCGTGCGCGGCGGAGCCTGCCATTCGCGGCCCGCGAGTTCAGCCGAGGCCATTAGGCCTGCCATCAGGCCGACGGCCGCGCTTTCCACATAGCCCTCGCAGCCGGTGATCTGGCCTGCGAAGCGCACGTTGGGCGCGGTCTTCAGGCGCAGGGTGCGGTCCAGCAGCACTGGCGAATTGAGGAAGGTGTTGCGGTGCAAGCCGCCGAGACGGGCGAATTCGGCGTTCTCCAGCCCCGGAATAGTGCGGAACAGGCGCACCTGCTCGGCGTGCTTGAGCTTGGTCTGGAAGCCGACCATGTTCCAGATCGTGCCAAGGTTGTTGTCCTGCCGCAGCTGCACCACGGCATAGGCCCAGCGCCCGTTCGGGTGCTCGGGCGTGGCCCAGTGCGGGTTGTCGAGGCCGACCGGCTTCATCGGGCCGAAGCGCAAGGTGTCGATGCCGCGCTCGGCCATGACCTCGATGGGCATGCAGCCGTCGAAGTAGGGGGTGTTTTCCTCCCACTCCTTGAACGCGGTCTTCTCGCCCGCGACTAGCCCCGCGTGGAAGGCCAGGTACTGATCCTTGGTCATCGGGCAGTTGATGTAGTCCTTGGTCT
>JASGGD010000366.1:0-3230 GCA_047605225.1 Novosphingobium sp. | reverse complement strand
GCCGTGCGCAGGAGGACTGGGAAGGGTCGATCTGGGCGCTGGGCAAGGGCTACGGCCGCTCGCCGCGCGATGCCCGCCCGCACGTCGTCGCGATCGACTATGGCGCCAAGGACAACATCTTCCGCAATCTGGTGAAGGCCGGTGCCCGGGTGACCGTGGTGCCTGCCGAGACGCCGCTGGAGAAGATCCTCGAACTGGCGCCGGACGGCGTGTTCCTCTCCAATGGCCCGGGCGATCCGGCCGCCACGGGCACTTATGCCGTGCCGGTGATCCAGGCCTTGCTGGAGCGCGACATTCCCATCTTCGGTATCTGCCTTGGCCACCAGATGTTGGGCCTTGCCGCCGGTGCGAAGACGGCCAAGATGTTCCAGGGGCATCGCGGCGCCAACCACCCGGTCAAGCGGCTGGAGGACGGGGTGGTCGAGATCACTTCGATGAACCACGGCTTCGCGGTGGACAACACGACGCTGCCCGGCAGCGTCGAAGAGACGCATGTTTCGCTGTTCGACGGTTCCAACTGCGGGATCGCGATCAAGGGCAAACGGGCTTTCGGCGTGCAGTATCATCCCGAAGCCAGCCCGGGCCCGCAGGACAGCTTCTACCTGTTCGAAAAGTTCGTGGGCATGCTCGCTTGAAGCACGCGGCCGCCTTGCTCCTGGCCGGATGCGGGTGGCTGGCGGCGTGCGACATGAAGCCGCCGCCCAAGCCCGCGTTGCTGAGCGCGGCTAAAGTGGCGACCGTGGCGGAGACATGCGGGGTATCCGCCAAGACGATCAAGGTTGGCGAAGACAACGTGAAGTTTGACCCTCCCCGCAGCATGCCGCAAGCGAAACAGGCCTGCGTGCTGGCGCAACTGCGGGCAAGGTTGCCGCAGGTCAGCATAGACTACGCAGTGACCATCAAGGGACAGACCAAGAGAGAGACGAAGCCATGAGCGATCTTACCGACCACATGATTGCCTATTATGTCGCTGGCCCTGCCAACGACCTCAACATCGCCACGCGCTGGTATCCCTATGGCGAGCTGAGCCTCATCATGGAGGACAAGTTCCAGATCGCCACGCGCAAGTTCGGAATGAAGGTGCGCGTGCACTCGAAGGCCGCGGGCAAGCAGTTCCTCGATGCCATGATCGCAAAGGAAGCCTGGGCCACCACCGAAAACGAATTCGGCGGCAAGATGCACCAGTTCCAGGCCGATACGTTCCGCGCCGTGATCAAGGACATGCAGGCCACCGACGCCATCATCCTCAAGGCCGCAGCCGAAGGTCCCGAATTCTGGGACAAGGCATTCGGCGAACTGGTGGCCTGAGCCACCCCGCGCAAACAGACAGACCCAAGAAGCCAGGACAGCCCTCTCCCATGCCCAAGCGCACAGACATCTCCTCGATCCTCGTCATTGGTGCCGGCCCGATCATTATCGGTCAGGCCTGCGAGTTCGACTATTCGGGGACCCAGGCGATCAAGGCGCTCAAGGAAGAGGGCTACCGGGTGGTTCTGGTGAACTCCAACCCGGCGACGATCATGACCGATCCGGACATGGCCGATGCCACCTATGTGGAGCCGATCACGCCGGAAGTGGTGGCCCGCATCATCGAGAAGGAGCGCCCCGACGCGGTGCTCCCGACCATGGGCGGGCAGACCGCCCTGAACTGCGCGCTGGCGCTGTTCGAGGACGGCACGCTCGAAAAGTTCGGCGTCACCATGATCGGTGCCAATGCCGATGCGATCGACAAGGCGGAGAACCGCACCCGCTTCCGCGAGGCGATGGACAAGATCGGGCTTGAATCGGCGCGTTCGGGCACCGCGCACACGCTGGACGAAGCCTTTGCGATCCTGGAGCGCACCGGCCTGCCGTCGATCATCCGCCCCAGCTTCACGCTGGGCGGAACCGGCGGCGGCGTAGCCTACAACAAGGCGGAATTCGAAGCGATCGTGCGCTCGGGCCTCGATGCTTCGCCGACCACCGAAGTGCTGATCGAGGAATCGCTGCTCGGCTGGAAGGAATACGAGATGGAAGTCGTGCGCGACCGGCACGACAACGCCATCATCATCTGCTCGATCGAGAACGTCGATCCGATGGGCGTCCACACCGGCGATTCGATCACCGTCGCCCCGGCGCTGACGCTGACCGACAAGGAATACCAGATCATGCGCAACGCCTCGATCGCGGTGCTGCGCGAGATCGGCGTCGAGACCGGCGGCTCCAACGTGCAGTTCGCCGTCAACCCGGCCGACGGCCGCCTCGTCGTCATCGAGATGAACCCGCGCGTGTCGCGCTCCTCGGCGCTGGCCTCCAAGGCCACCGGCTTCCCGATCGCCAAGGTCGCCGCCCGCCTCGCCGTCGGCTACACTCTGGACGAGCTGGCCAACGACATCACCGGCGGCGCCACGCCGGCCGCCTTCGAGCCGACCATCGACTACGTCGTCACCAAGATCCCGCGCTTCGCCTTCGAGAAGTTCCCCGGCGCCGTACCCAATCTCACCACCGCCATGAAGTCGGTCGGCGAGGTGATGGCCATCGGACGCACCTTCCAGGAATCGTTGCAGAAGGCCCTGCGCGGCCTTGAGACGGGCCTCACCGGCCTTAACGAAATCGAGGTTCCCGAGGACGACGAGCGCGGCGCCCTCCGCGCCGCCCTGGGCACGCCGACGCCCGACCGGCTGCGCCAGGTGGCCGAGGCGATGCGGCGCGGCTTCACGCTCGACGAGATCTACGACATCTCCCACATCGACCCGTGGTTCCTGCGCGAGATTCACGGCATCGTCGAAACCGAGGCCAAGATCCGCAAGAACGGCCTGCCCGAGACGGCCGGCTGGCTGACGCGCCTGAAGGCCATGGGCTTCTCCGACGCCCGCCTTGCCGAACTCGCCCACCGCCCGGTGGAAGAGGTGAAGGCGCTGCGCGAGACGCTCGCCGTCCACCCGGTCTACAAGCGCATCGACACCTGCGCCGCCGAGTTCGCCTCGCCGACGGCCTACATGTACTCGACCTACGAGTCTCCGTTCGCCGGCAGCCTCGCGGACGAGAGCGCTCCGTCCGACCGGAAGAAGGTGATCATCCTCGGCGGCGGCCCGAACCGCATCGGCCAGGGCATCGAGTTCGACTATTGCTGCTGCCACGCCTGCTTCGCGCTCGGCGACGCCGGCTACGAGACCATCATGGTCAACTGCAACCCGGAGACCGTGTCGACCGACTACGACACCTCCGACCGCCTGTACTTCGAGCCGCTG
>JASGGD010000365.1:0-3241 GCA_047605225.1 Novosphingobium sp. | reverse complement strand
CGCCTCGCCCATGCCGGGGTGGGCGGCGAGAGCGCGCGGCTCGGCCTGCAGCACGCCCGCGAGCGAGCCGAAGCGATGGATCAGGCTGCGCGCCAGCGGCTTCATGTCGCGGCGCGGAACGGCCTGCATCAGCAGGAGTTCAATGACCTCATGATCCGCCAGAGCCTCCGCCCCGCCATCGAGCAGCCGCTTGCGCAACCGCGCGCGGTGACCGCTCGAATCATTGGCAAAATCGCTGCGCGCCTCCTTGAGAGGGGCGGCGCGTTCATCGAAGAGGGGAGGTTGTCCGTCCATGCTGCGTACAAACAATTGCCTTTCCCGTCCGCCCGGCGCAAGTGAACGATCGGATGTCGCAAGAGATCGACCAGACCCCGGACACCGACGAGGCCGCTACCGGGGGCCTTTCTTCGCGTGGGCGCTTTCGGAGCGGCCCCAGTTGGCGCAGGCGCTGGGGTGCACCCGTGCTTGTCGTGGGCGGCCTGCTGGCGGCGGCGCTCGGCGCTGCCTGGCTCTCGCGCGAGGAGATCGCCGCGAACCTCATAGAGCGTGAACTCGATTCGCTGGGCCTCGATGCCCGCTACGAGATCGTTCGGATCGGGCCTTCGGAGCAGGTGATTCGGGGCCTCGTCATCGGCGATCCGGCGCGGCCGGACCTGACGGTGAAGGAACTGCGGGTTTCGACGCGGCTGTCGTGGGGGCTGCCCGGCATTGGCCGCATCACCGTCGTGAAGCCGCGCCTTTACGGGACGTGGCGCGGCGGCAAGGCCAGCTTCGGCAGTCTCGACAAGGCGCTGTTCAGCGGCAAGGGCGGGCCATTCGAGATGCCCGACCTCGACCTCGCGGTGGTCGACGGACGCGCCCTGATCGACAGCGACCACGGCCGCATCGGCGTCAAGCTGGCGGGCGAGGGCGAGTTGCGCGGCGGTTTCTCCGGCGAACTGGCCGCGCTCTCGCCCGCGCTCACCATGGATGGCTGCTCGACCGGGCGCGCGACGATCTACGGCAAGCTGACGACCTCGGCCGCGAAGCCGCGATTCGAGGGGCCGGTGCGGCTGGAGCGCCTTTCGTGCCCGTCGCAGGGATTGCGATTGGCCAGGGCCGGCGTGCAACTGGACGTGACGCTCGACGAAGCGCTGGACGGGGCTTCGGGCAAGCTCGGCCTTTCCACAGGAGCCGCGCGTTTCGGCGTTCAGAAGCTGGCGGGGGCGAGCGGTTCCGGGCGCTTCACTTATCGCGGCAATGCCTTGAGCGCCACGTATAGGGTGACCGGGCGCGGCCTCGACACGCCGCAGGCGCGGATGCGCGAAGTCACCCTTGAGGGACGGGCGCGCTCGACCGGGGGCCTTGCGCGATTCGATGTGGATGCGGACCTCACCGGCAGGGAACTGGCGCTGGGCAGCACCGTGGACCGCGCACTGCTTGTCGCGCAGCAGGCGGGCGCGGGGACGCTCGGCGCGCCGATCGCGGCGCAAGTGCGTCAGGCGCTCGGCCGCGAGATGCGCGGAAGCACGGTCAATGCGGGCCTGCTCGTGCGCAATTCGCGCGAGGGGCTCAGCGTCGTCGTCACGCGCGGATCGCTGAAGGGCGGCAGCGGAGAATCGGTGCTCTCGCTCTCGCGCGTGCAGGCGATGTTCGGCCGCAAGGGCGGCGTGCCGCAGGTGAATGGCAACTTCACGACCGGCGGGCGCGGGCTTCCGCAGGCATGGGGGCGGATGGAGACCGGCGACGACGGCCACCTCACCATGCGCGCGACGATGACGGATTACCGCGCCGGATCGGCGATGGTCGGCGTGCCGAGGCTGGCGCTTGAGCAGGCACCCGACGGCGCGCTTTCGTTCAACGGCCAGGTGACTCTCAGCGGCGATCTTCCGGGCGGCAACACGCGCAACCTGCAGCTTCCGGTCGATGGCCGATGGAGCGCGGACGGCAGGCTCGCCGTGTGGCGCCGCTGCACCGACGTCGCCTTCGATGCCCTCAGCTTCTCCAACCTGACCATCGACAAGCGCAAGCTCACTCTGTGCCCGGCGCGCGGCGGCGCGATCGTGGAAGGCCGGCCGGACAATCTGCTGCTCGCGGCGGGCATGACGGCGCTCGACCTTTCCGGCCACCTTGGCGAGACGCCGATCCGCATCGCCAGCGGGCCGCTCGGCTTCGCGATGGGCGGCGGCAAGCCCGGCGTTCTCAAGGCCAGCGCGATCAACGTGGCGCTTGGCCCGGCGGACACCGCATCGCACTTCCTCGTCAGCCATCTCGACGGGCAGATCGGCAAGGACATCGCGGGCACCTTCGACGAGGCCGACATCCGCCTCGCGGCCGTGCCGCTGGATATGCGGCAGGCGGCGGGCCGCTGGCGTTACGCGGGCGGCGTAGCCTCGATCGAGGGCGCGCAGTTTACGCTGGTGGACCGCCAGCAAGTCGCCCGCTTCCAGCCCATGATCGCGCGCGACGCGACGCTGCAACTGGCCGACAACCGTATCACCGCGCAGGCATTGCTGCGCGAGCCGAGCAGCGACCGCGCCGTGGTCCGCGCCGACATCGTCCACGATCTGTCGAAAGCTGACGGCCATGCGAATCTCGCGGTCGAGGGCATCGTCTTCGACGACAAGCTGCAGCCTGACGCACTCTCGCGGCTGGTGCTGGGCGTGGTGTCCGATCTCAAGGGCGTCGTGCGCGGCACCGGGCGGATCGACTGGAACCCGAAGAGCGTGACCAGCCGTGGCCGCTTCTCCACCGACGGCGTCGATTTCGCGGCGGCCTTCGGTCCGGTGCGCGGCCTGTCGGGCGACGTCGTGTTCACCGACCTCCTCGGCATGGTCACCGCACCCAACCAGAGCGTGCGCATCGCCTCGATGAACCCCGGCATCGAGGTGACCGACGGTACGCTCTCCTATGAGCTGCGCCCCGGCTACAACCTCATCGTGCGCGGCGGAAACTGGCCGTTCATGAGCGGCACGCTGACGCTCGACCCGGCGAAGATGCAGATCGGTGCGGCGGAGACGCGCTACTACACGCTGCGCGTCGCGGGCCTCGACGCCGCGGATTTCGTGCAGCATCTCGAACTCACCAACATGAACGCCAGCGGCATCTTCGACGGCGAACTACCACTCATTTTCGACGAGAACGGCGGGCGGATCGAGAACGGCTTCCTGCGCTCGCGCGATCCGGGCGGCAACGTCTCCTACGTCGGCGCGCTGACGTACAAGGACTTGTCGGCTATGGGCAATTACGCCTTCGACGCGCT
>JASGGD010000364.1:0-3249 GCA_047605225.1 Novosphingobium sp. | reverse complement strand
GCACTGGGCTTGCTTGCGGTGGCGGCGATGTTCGCGACGCCCGACGGCGCCTCGATACTCGCGACCTCGGCCGCGAATGCGCAGGCCAGCATCGCCATCGGCGCGAGCGAGTGGTTCCCGATCTGGACACCCGCCAACTACGCCAATGCGCTGCCGGTGCTGGTGGTGACCGTACTGACGCTCTGGCTCATCGTGCGCCGGGGCGGGCGCGTCGATCTGGCCGAGATCGCCGTCGTCATCGGCCTGACGGTGATGACGCTGACGGCCTATCGCTTCGTGCTGTTCTGGGCGGTGGCGATGGTGCCGGTGATCGCCCGCGCTGCCGGATCGGAGGGCGCAAAGCCCACCCGTTCCGAATGGCTGGCCGTGCTGGCTCCGCTCGCTCTCGTCGCCGTGGGCACCCCGCTGCTCGCCCCCACGCGCTTCGCGCCGACCCTGCCGCTGAAAGCGGTGGAGCACTTGCGCCAATTCGGAGTGCGCGGGACAGTCTACGGCGATTTCCCATTCGGCGGCGTCATCATCGACACCGGCTATCCGGACTGGAAGGTCGCCTACGACGGCCGCTACTACCGCTACGCGCGCGAGGAATGGCAGTACAACGGCGGGATCGAGAACGGCATCGTCCCGCTCGTCGACGTGGTGCGCAAGTGGAACCCGGCCGCCTTCGTGCTCGACGAGGACCACAACGCGCCGCTGGCCGATGCGCTCGCCCGCAGCCGCGCATGGCAGCGGATCTACGCGGGCGACGGCTTTGTCGTCTACGTGCCGCGCATCATCCGCCGCGCGTCACCGGGATCAGCGCCCCGCTGATAGCCCGCGCCTCAGCCGAGGCGAGGAACACGATCACGTCCGCGATGGCCGAGGGCTGCACCCATGTCGCGAAGTCCGCGTCCGGCATGTCCGCGCGATTGGTGGGCGTATCGATGGTGCTCGGCAGGATCGCGTTGACGGTGATTGCGGTGCCCGAGAGTTCTTCGGACAGCGCCTCGGTCAGCCGGTGGACGCCCGATTTCGACGCGGTGTAGGCGCCCATGCCTGCTGCCGCCTTGCCCGCTGCGCCCGCGCCGATATTGACGATCCGGCCCGCTGCCGACGCCTTGAGCGCGGGCAGGGCGAGCTTGGTGATCGTCGCGCCGGTCAGCAGGTTCATCGCCTGCATCCGGACCCATGCGTCGATCGAGCCGTCCTCCAGCGTCTCCCAAGTGAAGCCGCCCGCGACGTTGACCAGCACGTCCACGGCGCCATGCGCCGTCGCGACTTTGTCCAGAGCGTCTTGCGTGGAGGCGGCGTCAGTCAGGTCCACCCCGCCGATGTCGAGCGCGCCGTCCAGCGGCTCATGCGCGGTCTTCGCGAAGTCCACGCGGGCGATCTTGTCCCCCGCCGCGGCGAAAGCCTGCGCCACTGCGGCTCCCAGAACCCCGAAACCACCGGTGACGATAACCGAGCGCGCCATGACCTACCCCTGACTTTGACTGTTCGCACGAGTGCTACCCGTGCATCCTGCCGTCGCCAAGATGCGAGGCCATTCCAACGCCCTGCCGATACGAAAAAGGGGCTCCCTTCCGCATGGAAGGGCGCCCCTTTTTATCGAGATACCTCGGGCTCAGAGCTGGCCGAGCATGTGCTCCGCCGAGCTGACCTCGAACGAGCCGGGCGCCTCGACGTTCAACTGCTCGACGACGCCGTCGTTGACGACCATCGAGTAGCGCTGGCTGCGGGTGCCCATGCCGAAGCCCGAACCGTCCATGGTCAGGTCCACGGCCTTGGCGAAGTCGGCGTTGCCGTCTGCCAGCAGGGTCACGTCCGAAGCCTCGGCGGCCTTGCCCCAGGCGCCCATCACGAAGGCGTCGTTGACCGAGGTGCAGACGATCTCGTCGATGCCCTTGGCCTTGAACTCTTCCGCCTTGTCGGCGAAGCCGGGCAGGTGCTTGGCCGAGCAGGTCGGCGTGAAGGCGCCGGGAACCGCGAAGAACGCGACCTTCTTGCCCGCGAAGTATTCGGAGGACTGCACCGGCTCGGGGCCGCTTTCGCCGACCTTGATGAGCTTTACGTCGGGCAGCTTCTCGCCAACGGAGATGGCCATGGCATTCGTCCTTTCATGACAGCAAAACGGCTTTGCCGCGCAGATATAGGCCGCGAGCCCGGATGGGCAACGCCGTGCCGGCGGGATTTTCGATTCGCGCCGTGAGCCGGGCGTCTCGCAAGCCGTGCCGCGACGGTAACCGGCTATGCGTGCACTCCTGCTCGTAACCGGCACCGGATGTGTTCAGTGGTGATCGTTCGCGCCGCAGTTTGGCGTGGTTTTTCATAGTGAAAGCGCGTTAACCGTGGTTCTTCAGATCGCGGTATGCAATCGATGACATTCCCGTCCGGTCAGGCGATTTGCCTGCGGGGAACAGGGCAATGATCAGGATCGGAAATACGCGGCCGTGGCTGGCCGTGACACTCGCGTGCGGGCTCGGTGCGGCGACACCGGCATTCGCGCAATCGGCCGCAGCGGAGGCTACTCAGGCTCCGGTGCAGCAGGTAACCGCACAGACAACGGCGCGCCCAAGCGAGGCGCAGAAGCTGCGCCGCATGGACATCATGCTGATGGTCACCGGCCTGCGCTGCCGCACCACGGCGGACGACTTCATGGAGGACTACGGCAAGTTCACCAGCAGCCACATGTCCGAACTCAACGAGGCCAACGCCCAGCTGCGCGCCGAACTCGGCGACGCCGCCGATGCCTCGGGCGGTCCGCTCGACCGCATGAGCGTGGTCATGGCCAACGAGTACGGCGGCGGCCACCCATGGCTCTCGTGCCACCAGCTGCGCTCGATCACGCAGGGGCTGGCGACGGTGCAGGGCCGCGCCACGCTGGTGGAAGTCGCCGGACAACTGCTGGAGCGCCAGCCGCCGATCCTCATGGCACTGGCCATGCGCTGAATGGGCGTCGCTGGACAGAACATATAAAGCTATCTTTATATTTGCCTCGCCGATGCGGAGCGGGTAGGGACGCGGCAGTACCGGCGCCGCTTGCGGGGGCTTTCCCGCGCGCGGCGCCGGCGTGACGCAATCTTCAGGAGTCCCACGTGGCCACCACCCCCGACTACGCCATCACCGACATCGGCCTCGCCGACTTCGGCCGCACCGAGATCGCCATCGCCGAGACCGAAATGCCGGGCCTGATGGCGCTGCGCGAGGAATTCGGCGCGTCGCAGCCGCTCAAGGGCGCGCGCATCACCGGCTCGCTGCACATGACGATCC
>JASGGD010000363.1:0-3251 GCA_047605225.1 Novosphingobium sp. | reverse complement strand
CAGGAAACGCGTCAGAATCAGGTCGTTCTCGAGCAGGCCTCGCCGGGCGCGCCAGCGCAGGCGCGTCCGGTCATGCAGGGAAAACTCCGGTGCCACGGTGTCAGACCGCGCGCCGGGCCATCATTTCCTTGATCTTGCCTATCGCCCGGGTGGGGTTGAGCCCCTTGGGACAGACGTCGACGCAGTTCATGATGGTGTGGCAACGGAACAAACGATATGGATCCTCGAGGTTGTCCAAACGTTCCCCGGTCGCTTCATCGCGACTGTCGGCCAGGAAGCGATAGGCCTGCAGCAGGCCGGCCGGACCGACGAACTTGTCCGGGTTCCACCAGAACGAGGGGCACGAGGTCGAGCAGCAGGCGCACAGGATGCACTCGTACAGGCCGTCCAGCTTTTCGCGCTGTTCGGGGCTCTGCAGGCGCTCCTTGCCAGACGGGGTGGTCGAGACGGTCTGCAGCCAGGGGCGGATCGAGGCATACTGTGCGTAGAAGTGCGTGAAGTCCGGCACCAGGTCCTTGATCACGTCCATGTGCGGCAGCGGGGTGATGCGGATGTCGCCCTTCAGGTCCTCGATCGCGGTGGTGCAGGCGAGGCCGTTCTTGCCGTTCATGTTCATCGCGCACGAACCGCAGATGCCTTCGCGGCACGAGCGGCGGAACGTCAGCGACGGGTCGATCTCGTTCTTGATCTTGATGATCGCGTCAAGGACCATCGGACCGCACTGGTCGAGGTCGATCTCGAACTGGTCGTAGCGCGGGTTCTCGCCCGAGTCTGGGTCGTAGCGGTAGACGGTGAACTTCTTGACCTTGGTGGCGCCCTCAGCCTTGTGGACATTGCCACGCTTGCTGATCTTGCTGTTCGCCGGGAGGGTGAAGGTCGCCATGGTAGAATCCCCGTGATCTTGCAGTGCGGCATGACCGCTTTGTGGTCCCCCTCTAGCGATTCGTCCGCATAGGGCAAGAGGTGACTATGGAGAGGTGAGCGGTGGAATATCGGGAAATGCACGGATATTCGCGCTCCAGCGGGCATTGAGGGCGCACGGCGCGCAAGTGCCGTTGCGAAAGTCGCGGGCGTGGAGGTTTACACGCTTTACACGGTCCAGAGGGAAAAGGTGTCACCTTGTGTGGTCTGTTCAAGGGCATTCCACGCAAATCCGCCATTTCTGGGCCGGAATGTGTCACCTTGGGTGTAACCTTGTGGCGCCGATGTGTCACCTTAGGTGTCACCTTGCGATCCCAAGGTGTCACCTTGCAGGACCTACCTGTCACCTTGTGACGAAAAGCCGCCAGCCGGAAAGCGGTCCTTGGGATCGCAAACAAAAGAGTGAGAACGCAGTAGAGCATGGGCGGAAAAATACCCCGCCCATGCTCCTGTAGGAAAGCTGGGATCAGTAGTTCGGCAGATGCGTGCCGAGATGCTTTCCGGCGATGTAGCCGAAAGTCATGCCCGGCCCGAGCGTCCCGCCCGCGCCGCCATAGGCCTCGCCCAGAACGGCCGACATGACGTTGCCCGCCGCGTAGAGGCCCTGGATCGGATTGCCGCCCCAGTCGAGCACTTGCGCATCGGCGTTGGTCTTCGGACCACCGGCGGTGCCGAGCGCGCCCGCTTCCATCTTCACCGCGAAGAACGGCCCCTGATCGATCACGCCGAGCGTGCGGTAAGGCGGGTCGAACTCCGCATCGCCCCACATGTAGAAGTTGTCGTAGGTGTTGTCGCCGCGATTGAAATCGTCGTCGTGGCCCTTGCGGACCAGATCGTTGAAGCGCGCCACCGTTGCCGCGAGGCCCTGCGGATCGATCCCGGCCTTTTCCGCCAGTTCCTCCAGCGTGTCGGCCTGCATCATGAACGAGGGCACCGGGCCGCCGGGCGGGGTGTTGAAGGTCTGGTACTTGCTGCGATAACGCTGGTCGATGATCAGCCAGTACGGCAGGTTGGCATAGGCATGCGTGCCCGCGTCGAAGGCATGGAGCGCCTTGCCCATCGCGTTGTAGTTGGCCGCCTCGTTCACGAAGCGCTTGCCTGCGCGATTGACGAGGATCGCGCCGGGGCGCGCGCGTTCGTCCGAACCGAGCAGGTAGTTGGGCTTGGCGGCGCGGTGCTGGGGCTGGAATTCCAGCACGCTCTGTTGCCAGAAGGCGTGCTGCATATTGCCGAGCTGGGCGCCCGCTTCGATCGCCATGAGCAGACCGTCGCCCTCGTTCTCGGGTACGCTGACCGGGCCGGTGAGGGGGCCGCGCAGGAAAGTCTTCACCAGCGTCTCGTTCCATTCGAAACCGCCGGTGGCGATGACCACGCCGCGCCGCGCACGCACGCGGTAATCGCGGCCATTGGCATCCTCAGCGACGACGCCGATCACCCGGTCGCCGTCTTTCACGAGCTTGCGCGCACGCTTCTCGAACTCGACGGGAATGCCGCGATCGATCACCGCCAGGAACAGCGATCCCGCCAGTGCCTGACCCAGCCCGCGATAGTCGCCTGCCTCGCGCTCGGCGAGCGTCGCTTCGTCGAGCGTGCCGTTGATTGCCTCCATCAGGCTGCCGCGCACCGGGTAGGCCATCTTGGTTGGGTTCACGCGGGTCGCCCACTTACCGAGGCGTTCGAACGAGAAGGCGTCGTTGTCCAGCGAGCGTCCGCCGTCGGGCTTGGCGCCGGGCATGTAGGGCTGGTAATCGGGGAAATCGGCATAAGCGTGGAAGCGAACCGGGGTCTTGTCCGCAAGATAGCGGATCATCTCCGGCCCGGTTTCCATGAAGGCCATCAGCGTATCGGGATCGAGCGCGCCGGGCGCCAGCGAGTCGAGATAGGCGACGACATCCTCGTCGTCCTCGGAAATGCCTGCCTCGATCTGGTGATGATTGCCGGGAATCCACAGCATGCCGCCCGACATCGCGGTGGTGCCGCCGACCATGCCGGTCTTTTCGAGGATCACCACGTCCTTCGCGCCGAAATCGTGCGCGGCGATCGCTGCCGTCATGGCCGCGCCGCCCGATCCGAGCACGACGACGTCGGCTTCGAGGTCCCAGTTCACGTCTTGCGTCATTCAGTCCGTCTCCCAACAGGCCGTTCGGCTGCGGCAGGATCGGCGCGGGAGGCCGTCACTGTCCGCTCGTTCTTTGCCGGGGCACTGTAAGTTTCGACGGGGAATGGGGGCCACTCCGACATGTCATAGGGCAGGGTGGTTTTGGGCCTCCCTGTCTCGTCATTGCGAGCGCAGCGAAGCAATCCAGGGCAGTCTTGAGCCGCCCTGGATT
>JASGGD010000362.1:0-3255 GCA_047605225.1 Novosphingobium sp. | reverse complement strand
GCGGCAGAGCATGTGGCGCTCGTCCGACTTGCCGATGACGATGTTGGAGGCCGAGAGGTTGGCAAGGATCGTCGCCCCCGCCATCGCGCCCAGGGATGACGGCGGCGTCGGCGCCCAGAAGTCCTCACAGATCTCCACGAAGAAGCGGAAGTTGCGCAACACTTCGGAGGCGAAGACGAGATCGACGCCGAACGGCACCTCCTGTCCGTTCACCGTGATGGTGGAATTGCGGACGGTCTTGCCGCTGGCGAACCAGCGCTTTT
This sequence comes from Novosphingobium sp., assembly GCA_047605225.1. Taxonomy (GTDB): domain Bacteria; phylum Pseudomonadota; class Alphaproteobacteria; order Sphingomonadales; family Sphingomonadaceae; genus Novosphingobium. The sequence continues at coordinate 2,992 of JASGGD010000362.1, read as the reverse complement.
CATAGAACTCGCGGTAGTTGGGCAGGTAGGACTTGGGCACGACGCCCAGCAGGCGGCCTTGCGCGATCACCAGCGCGCAGTTGTAGAGCCGCCCCTTCCTCTCCAGCGCGGCGCCGACCAGCAGCACGGGCGACAGGTCAGCGCTGGCCTTGACGATCTCGGCCACTGCCGCCTCGACCGCCTCGATCATCGCGCCCTGCAGGTGCAGGTCGTCGATGGCGTAGGACGAGAGACTCAGTTCGGGGAAGACCAGCAGGTCGACATGCGCCGCATGGGCGCGGCGCGCTTCGGCGAGGATCGCGTCGCGGTTGGCGGCGACGTCGGCGGTCTTCACATGCGGGGTGGAGGTGGCGACGCGGACGAAGCCGTGCTCGTGCATGGAGTAGAACGGGTGGCTCTGCGCGGTCATCGGCATTCCTCGAAATCGTCGTCCCGGACTTGATCCGGGACCGCTGGCCGTGAACAGCCCACCTCTCGGCAGGGCGCCCTGCACGATGACGCTCACCTAAAGACCGCCAGCGATCCCGGATCAAGTCCGCAGATGACGATTAGCCCCTTGCGAAATGTTCTCAATAACCTCTTGCCCTTGCCGCCCTTGAGTCTAAATGCCGGGGCATGCGCAGCCTCGATGATATCCGCGAAGAGTACGAATTCCTCGACGGCGACGAACGCTATCGGCTGCTGATCGAACTCGGCCGCGAACTCGACGCCATGCCCGATGCGCTCAAGACCGACGCCACCAAGGTGCGCGGCTGCTCGGCCAGCGTCTGGGTTTATCCGATGGCGCAGGACGACGGCTCCCTGCACTTCCTGGCGGACAGCAACGCGGCCATCACCAAGGGCATCGTCGCGCTGGTGATCGCAGCCGTGCAGGACAAGGCCGCCGCCACCGTCGCCCAGACCGACATCGCCGCGACACTCGAACCCTTCGACCTGAAGAACCAGCTCTCGTCCAACCGCACGCAAGGCATACCCAACATGATCGCGCTGATCCGGGAGACGGCAGCGCGTTATGTCGCGAGCTGAGAAATACCTCTGGATCACGGCGGGGGTGATCCTCGTCGGGATCGGCACGCTGGGCATCTTCCTGCCGCTGCTGCCGACGACGATCTTCTGGATTCTCGCCGCCGGGTGCTTCTCGAAAAGCCATCCGGAATGGGCGGAGCGGCTCTACCAGCACCCGAAGTACGGCCACCACTTGCGCGAATGGCGCGACCGGCGGGCGATCAGCCGCAAGGGCAAGATCGCCGCGATTTCCACCATGGGCTTAAGCGTCGCGATCGTCTGGTACACTGCGGGCGAGATGTGGGCGCTGATCCCGCTGGCCGTGCTGGCGACGATCGGGACGTGGATCTGGACGCGGGCGGAATAAATCCTCCCTGTCGCGTAGCGATGGGGAGGGGGACCGCCCGCGCAGCGAGTGGTGGAGGGGTTTGGAAGGCAGCCCTGCGGGCTGCCACCTCCCCATTGCTTCGCAACAGGGAGGATAATTAGTCCACCGCCTCGCGCAGCACCGCGATGCCGCTCTCCCGCTGGGCCCGAAGCTCACGCTTGAGCACCACCGGATCGCGCGCGACGATGAAGCCGAAACTGACGCCGCCTTCCTTGCCGATCGTCGCATGGTGCAGCTTGTGCGCCTGCACCAGCCGCTTGGCATAGCCGCGCTTGGGCACCCACCGGAAGTAGCGCTGGTGGACGAGCCCGTCGTGGATCAGCGTATAGATCACGCCGTAGACCAGCACGCCGAGCCCGATCCACGTCCCCGGCCACCACGCTTTCGCCCCCATCACCAGCGGCGAGCCGATCGCGAACATCGCAATGCTGATCGCGGCGCCGAACACGGCATAGAGATCGTTCTTCTCCAGCAGCTTGTCGTGCGGCTCATGATGGTCGCGGTGCCAGGCCCAGCCGAAGCCATGCATGATGTACTTGTGGCTGCTCCACGCGACGAATTCCATCGCGGCAGCAGAGGCAAGGACGATCAAGGCGGCGGCAAGAGCGGACATGCGAGGGCTTATAGGCGCCTGCGACACTCTCTTACAATCGCACACATCCTTGCGACGGGTCATCTATCTGGCGTTCAGTTTCAAAAGCCTAGACATGAATGCATCGGAAGCGACCTTCCGAAACCAGTTTCCAGCAAGGAGTGTGACCCATGCGCAAGTTCACCAAGATCATCGCCCCCGCCCTCGTCGCCGCCCTGGGCCTCGCGGCCGTCGCGCCGGGCATCGCCGAGGCAGCGCCCCGCCAGCAAGCCGCGCGCCACTACGACATCCGCACCGACATCAACGGCCTGCGCGCCAACATCGACCGCGCCGCCGCCCGTCGCACGATCTCGCAGCGTGAAGCGACCAGCCTGCGCCGCGACGTGGTCAACATCCAGCGGACCTACAGCCAGTATGCACGCGGCGGCCTCTCCGCTCAGGAGACCCGCGTGCTCGGCGCCCGCGTCAACACGGTCTATGCCAAGCTGCGGATGGAGCGTCATGATTACGACCGTCATCGCGGCTGATAACAAAATTACCTGAAATGGCGCGCCGACACCGCTTGAATTGCGGGGCGGGCGCGCCTATTCGCGCAGAATCATGACAAACGCACCCCGCACCCTTTACCAGAAGATCTGGGACGCCCACGTCGTCGACAGACGCGACGACGGCACCTGCCTTATCTACATCGACCGGCACATCGTCCATGAAGTGACGAGCCCGCAGGCTTTCGAAAGCCTTCGCGCCGCCGGCCGCCCGGTGCGTCGTCCCGACCTTACGCTTGCGGTGCCCGACCACAACCTGCCCACCACCGCGCGCCGCGACGCCAATGGCAACCGCGTGCCGATCGCCGATCCGCAAAGTGCCCAGCAGCTGGAAATGCTGGAAAAGAACGCCCCCGCCTTCGGCATCCGCTACATCGGCGATGCCGATCCGGAACAGGGCATCGTCCACGTCGTCGGCCCCGAGCAGGGCTTCTCGCTGCCCGGCGCGACGATCGTCTGCGG
>JASGGD010000361.1:0-3300 GCA_047605225.1 Novosphingobium sp. | reverse complement strand
ATCAAGCGTTCGGACCTCGGCCGCGACCGCGACGAACAGCGCCCCGACCGCTTCCAGGTCGGCCAGAAGCTGGACGCCATGGTCACCGGTTTCGACCGTTCCAAGAAGCCGAACTTCTCGGTCAAGGCCCGCCAGCTGGCCGAAGAGAAGGAAGCAGTCGAGCAGTACGGTTCGTCGGACTCGGGCGCTTCGCTCGGCGACATCCTCGGCGAGGCTCTGAAGGCCCGTTCGTAAGGCTGAGCGCAGGAAGCCAGGCGACGTTTGCCCTGCAAACGGTAGCCTGGCGACCGCCAGCGCGAAGCCCGGCCAGCGGGCACAGCCCGTTTGACGTCATGGGGTAACACCCCATGACGGCTTCGCAGCCGAAGAACAGTGAAGGCCCGCCCGGAGCGATCCGGGCGGGCTTTTGCTTTTGGGGAACCGCAATGGGCGGCCCGCTTTGTTCCCTGCGAGCCAGGCAAGGACCGACACCCATGCAAGCTGCCCCCTTCCTCATGTTCCAGGGCGATGCGCAGGACGCGCTGATCCTTTGGAAGCGCGCGTTTCCCGATCACATCGAGGTGACGGAACTGGAACGCCACTCCGGCGGCGAGGCGCAAGGCAAGCTCTCTTCCGCGCGCTTCACGCTTGGCGGCACCGAATGGCGGGTGTTCGACAGCCCGATCCCGCATGCCTTCACCTTCACGCCCGCGACCTCGATCTTCGTCGATTGCGAGGATGAGGAGCAACTGCGCCACGCCGCGAAAGTGCTGGGCGAAGGCGGCAAGGTGATGATGCCACTCGATGCCTACGAGTTCGCACCTCTGTTCACGTGGCTCAGCGATGTGCACGGCGTCAGCTGGCAACTGTCCCTGCCCTTTCCAGAGCCCGACTGACGGCCTACATCGCCCTTGTGCAAGGAGAGTGCAAGGAAAGTACCATGCTCGAAGTCCACCAGTTCCCCTGCCTGTCCGACAATTACGGCTACCTGCTGCACGATCCAGTGAGCCAGGAAACCGTCTGCATCGACACCCCTGACGCCGACGAATATCTGCGACAGGCGGGCCGTAAGGGCTGGCAGATCACGCAGATCTGGAACACCCACTGGCATCCCGATCACGCAGGCGGCAACGCGGCGATCAAGGCGGTTACCGGTTGTCGGGTGACCGCTCCGGCAGGCGACGCAGGCAAGATCGAGGCGGTCGATCGCACCGTCGGCCAAGGCGACATGGTCACCATCGGCGACCGGCAGGCTTTCGTGATCGACGTCGGCGGGCACACCGATGGCCATGTCGCCTACCACTTGCCCGGATCGTGCATCGCCTTCGTCGGCGACGCGCTGTTCGCGCTCGGCTGCGGGCGGATGTTCGAGGGCAACCCCGAGCAGTTCTGGGCCTCGCTCAAGCGCCTCAAAGCCCTGCCCGGCGAGACGATGATCTACTGCGCGCACGAGTACACCGCATCGAACGCTCGCTTCGCGCTCCACGCCGACCCGGACAACGCCGACCTCCAGGCTTATGCCGAGGAAATCACCCGCCGCCGCGACAAGGGCCTGCCGACGGTGCCGACCAAGCTGGATCGGGAACTGCGCACCAACCCCTTCCTGCGCGCCGACGACCCAGCCCTCCAGAAGCGCTGGGAGCACCCGGGAGACGCAGTGGCGACGTTCGCGGCGCTGCGCAGCGCGAAGGATTCGTTCTGACCGTGCTGAAAAGCGTCGCCGCCGCGCTCATGGCCCTGCCCCTTGCCGCCTCGCCGTCTCTCGCTGCCGAGGTGGTCGTGTCGCCCACACCGCTCCCCGCCTCGCATGACCGGCCGCGCGTATTCCTCGGCGGCAGCATCGAGATGGGCGTCGCGCGGGACTGGCAGGCGGATCTGGTCGCCGCGCTCTCCGGCGAACGGGCGATTCTCCTCAACCCGCGCCGTCCGGACTGGGACCCGTCGTGGAAGCCCGTGGCCGAGGAACCGCATTTCCGCCAGCAGGTCGAGTGGGAGCTTTCCGCACTCGACAGCGCGGACGTGATCGTCATGTACCTCGCACCCGGCACGCAGAGCCCGATCAGCCTGCTCGAACTGGGCCTTCACGGGCGCAGCGGCAAGGTCGTGCTGCTGTGCCCGGATGGGTTCTGGCGCAAGGGCAACGTCGACATCACCGCCGAGCGCTACGGCATCACCCGGGTCGCGACCTTCGAGAAACTCACCGCCGAAGTCCGCGCCCGGCTGAAGCGCTGGAAACCGGAATAGCCCCTCAGGTCTCCGGGAAGGAAAGTGTCTTGTTCAGCCGCTCCATCACCTCGTCGAGCGGCTCGACCACGGTGACCGAGCGCCCCTCGCCGAAGCGGATGCGGGTGCCTTCGCTCACTTGCGATACGAAGGTGACTTGCGAGGCGTTGATAGCGGTCGCGGTACGGTCCGCCCCGGTTAGCTTCACGAACATAAGACACCTCTCCTGCTTGTTATTGGAGAGCCAGCCTAATGCGGGATCGCCTTTCGCGAAAGAGGGCTTTGCAGCGCCGCCTGCGACACAAGACCTGACACCTTGGCAACGAATGCGACACGTTCCAGCCATATCCCCGCGCCATGATTTCGCGTCTTGCCCGCCTCGCTCTCGCAACCGCCGCCCTTCTCACCGCCCCGCTCGCTCACGCAGAGACGACGCAGGACGAGCAGGCCTGGATCAACCTGACGGCGATGGGATCAATCTCGGGCGACGTGGTCTATTTCGCCGAGTTTCAGCCCCGCATGGGGGACGGCATATCGCGGCTGGACGCACTGCTGCTGCGCGGCGCGGTAGGCGTGAAACTCTCGCCCTCGGTGACGCTCTATCAGGGTTATGCGCATATCATCACCCCCATCGACGGCGGACGCGACATCAACGAGGAGCGCAGTTTCCAGCAGCTGAACCTCGCGCTCGGCAAGCCTTTCGGCGGCGAATTGTCCTCACGCACGCGGCTGGAGCAGCGTTGGCGCTCGGACGGGCGGGACGTGGGCTGGCGCCTGCGTGAGATGATCCGCTACGAACACCCGCTCAAGGCCGGTAGCGATGCGGTGAACGCGCTCGTCTATGCCGAAGGCTTCGTAGCGTTCAACGATACCGACTGGGGCGCACGCAGCGGCTTCGATCAACTGCGCAGCTTCGTGGGCGCGGAAGTGGGCCTGCCCGGCGCCTCGACGCTGGAACTGGGCTATCTCAACCAGACCATCGACCAGACCCGCGGCCGCACGCGGATGAACCATGTCGCATCGGTGACGCTGTTCTATCGGCAATAAAATCCTCCCTGTCGCGAAGCGATGGGGAGGTGGCAGCCCGTCAGGGCTGAC
>JASGGD010000360.1:0-3308 GCA_047605225.1 Novosphingobium sp. | reverse complement strand
CGAGCGTCTGGTTCTCCGGCTCGATCTTGACGCCTTCCTTGGCCTCGACCGCCTGATGCAGGCCATTCGACCAGCGGCGGCCGTCCATCATGCGGCCGGTGAACTCGTCGATGATGACGACCTTCTCATCCTTCACGATGTAGTCGGTGTCGCGCTTGAACATCATCACGGCCTTGAGGGCCTGATCGAGATGATGGACGACCTGCGTGTTCTCGACGTCGTAGAGGTTCGAGCCTTCGAGCAGCCCGGCGGCCTCGAGCATGCGCTCGGCCTTCTCGACGCCGTCCTCGGTCAGGCTGATGTTCTTGGTCTTCTCGTCAGCCTCGTAGTCTTCGGGCTGAAGCTGCTTCACGATCGCGTCGACCTGAACGTAAAGCTCGCTCTTGTCGTCGGTCGGGCCGGAGATGATGAGCGGGGTGCGCGCCTCGTCGATCAGGATCGAGTCGACCTCGTCGACGATCGCGAAGTTGAAGGGGCGCTGCACCATCTGGCTGCGCTCGTGCTTCATGTTGTCGCGCAGATAATCGAAGCCGAATTCGTTGTTGGTGCCGTACGTAATGTCGGCGCCGTAGGCCTCGCGGCGTTCCCATTCGTTGAGGTTGGGCACGATCACGCCGACGGTCAGGCCGAGGAAACCGTGCAGCTTCTCCATCTGCTCGGCGTCGCGGCGGGCGAGGTAGTCGTTGACGGTGACGACGTGGACGCCCTTGCCCTCAAGCGCGTTGAGGTAGGTCGGCGCGGTCGCCACGAGGGTCTTGCCCTCACCCGTGCGCATTTCCGCGATCTCGCCGCGGTGGAGCACCATGCCGCCGATCATCTGCACGTCGAAGTGGCGCATGCCATACACGCGCTTCGAGGCTTCGCGCACGGTGGCGTAGGCTTCGGGCAGAATGTCGTCGAGGGTCGAACCGTTCGCAAGCATCTCGCGGAACTTGGGGGTCTGCGCGGCGAGTTCCTCGTCGCTCATGGCCTCAAGAGCGGGCTCGAAAGCGGCGATCTGGGCGACAATCTTGTCGAGCGACTTGACGTAACGCTCGTTGGACGAGCCGAAGATGGACTTGACGAGTGCGCCGAACATGGCGGTGAACCCCTGTTTTTCGTGAACTGGATATGATCGGTATGCGCGCTTCACGGCACAGGACCGGGCGCGGGAATAAGCTCGCGGAAGGTGCGAAAGTTGCCGTGCGGCGCGCTTATTGGCGCGCGCGGTCTATCCCGGTGAGCACGGTCGGCACGACGACCGGCGCGAAGGCGACCGGCTGCAACGGCGCATGAAGCCGCGTGTTGCGCAGCCCCGGCTCGGGCAATTGTGCAAGGGCGACCGGCGCACGCGGCGCCTTGGCGGCGACTTCATGCGCGGCCAGCACCTGCACCGCCGACACCCGCGACGCGCACGCATCGGCCGGGCTCACTTGCGCGGCAAGGCCCGTCAAAAGCGCGAGCAGGGTCAGGATCAGGCGATGGGCCATCGGGAACGTCAGATAGGGTCGATGACGGGATGTGTCCACATGCGTTTGCGGCGAAAGGGTATTGCGCGCCGGAAATGCGCCCTGCCCTTTCCGGAGGGATGCGACATTTCGACTTTCTCGCCAGAGCGCGAAGCCGTCCGTTAACCATTTTAGGGCATGCCGTGATCGGCCTTTGGCGGAAGGACGACATGACTGCGACTGATCGACTGCAACGGCGCTTGCGCCGGCTGGACGCGCTGTGCGCGATCTCCACCTTTCTCCTGCTGGCCAGTTTCGCCCTGCTGGCGACGATCATCCTGACCTCCGGCATGACGCTCGACTGGTCCGGGCTGGATATCTGCATCGCCTTCAGCGTTGTGGCGCTGGTCGCCGGGATGGCCATGAAGCTGGCCGGAGGGACGCCGCGGGTCGCCGATCTCCTGCTGGTGGTCGCGGTGATGGCGGGCGCTACGGTATGCAACACGCTGTCGATGAACGTCGGCCTGCGCCTGCACATGCCGCTGATCGACGAAGGGCTGGTCGCCTTCGATCATATGCTCGGCTTTGACCCCGCCATGCTGGTGCGCGCCTTTGCCCAAAACCCGGGCATCACCGGATGGCTGGGCGTCGCCTATACGCAATCGAACTGGGCGGCCATCGCGGTCGTGCTGGGCCGGTGCCTCTTGCCGAACCCGGACTGGCGGCCGTTCGTGGCCTATTCCGGCGGACTGCTGATCGCCGCGATCATTTCGGTCGTCACGCCTGCCATGGGCAATATCGCGTATTCGCAACTCTTCGACCTTCAGGGGCACGGCCTGCCTTACGGCGCGGGCACCTATCACCTCGACGCCTTCCACTATTACTATCACGGCACGGCACAGATTGCGGGCAACGGGCATATCTCCGGCGTCGGAGTTTTTCCCTCGTTCCACACGATCATGGGGCTGGTGATCGCCACCGGCCTGCGCGGCACTCGCTTCCATCTGGCGGGCGCGGTCTTCGGCGTGGCGACGATCGTGGCGACGATCCCGATGGGCTCGCACTACGTCACCGATGTCCTCGGCGGCACGGTGATCTGGGCCGTGGCGATGGGACTGGCTGAGCTGGGCTATCGAACCGGACGGCGCCCCAATGCGACCTCGCCCATAGACGCACGCCGTCCGTCGGCCATGGGAGAAGCGCTGCCTGCATAGCGCCGCTTTCCTACACCCTCAGCAGTTCGATAAAGTGCGGGTCATGCCTTTCCCGACCGCCCTTCGCCGTACAAGGTTACACCGCAAGGTGACACCTTCCCCTCACAAGGTGACACATCGCGTGCAAAATGTGTCACCTTAGGCCCGCAAGGTGACACTTTCCGGCCCAAGGTGACACCTTTCCCCTCTGGACCGTGTCAACCGTGTAAACCTGTCACCTTGCATGACCGTCTGACCGCCCTTGACCTGCAACGTCCACGCGCTAGGCACCGGCGCATGGCCTACCCCGTCTCCCCGCTCGCCTCGCCCTTCCCCGCCCTGCCCGAGATCGCGGGCGTCAGCCCGCACGTCGTGCGCGCCGGATACAAGGACTGGGGCCGCTGCGACCTTACATACGTCACGTTCGAGGAAGGCACCGCCGTAGCGGGCGTGTTCACGAAGAACGTATGCTGTTCGTCCGAGGTCGATCTCGGCCGCGAGAACGCGAAGCTCGGCCGTGCCCGCGCGCTGGTGGTGAACGCGGGCAATTCCAACGCCTTCACCGGCTATCGCGGCCGCGAGGCGGTGGAGCAGATCATGGAGCAGGTCGCCGCCCACATCGGCTGCCCGAAGGAGCAGGTCTTCGTCTCCTCGACCGGCGTGATCGGCGTGCCGCTGCCCAAGGACA
>JASGGD010000359.1:0-3323 GCA_047605225.1 Novosphingobium sp. | reverse complement strand
GCCTCGCATCCGTCACCATGATCTCTTCGCCGGTGTCGGCACCGCGCTCGCCACGGTGCCGACGACCACCAACACCAACATACCAGCAGGGTCGCACTGACCTTCAAGGACAGCCGCTCAGGCGCGTGCCCCTCCACCATGCTTCGCATGGTCCCCCTCCCCCGTTGGGGGAGGAACTTGGCGGTACTCATCATTTTCCTCTCAATTGCAGCAGCTGCGCGCAGACGGCGATGGCGATCACGTCCGGCTCCTTGCCGGAGACGCCGGGCACGCCGATCGGCGCGGTGAGGCGCTCCAGCGCCTCGGGTGAAATTCCGTCCGCCGCCAGCCGGGAGCGGAAACGGGCGATCTTGGTGGATGAACCGATGAGGCCGACGAACGCCGGCAACTCGGGACGCCCCAGCGCCGCCAGCGTCAGGTGATAGTCCAGCGGATGGTCATGCGTCAGGATCAGCACGGCGGCATCGGCCGGAGCCTCGGCTACGCAGTGGGCGATGTCCTCCTCCGCTACCAGCGTCACGCCGTCGATATGCGCCTGCTCGGGCCGGGTGTCGAACCATGCGAGTTGCAGCGGCAGCCCGGTCATGTGCCGCGCGATCGCTTGCCCGACATGGCCCGCGCCGAACAGATAGACCGGACGCGGCCGCTCGCCGACCGGCTCGACGATGCGGGCGCCGATCTCCGGCCTGTCGCCGCGCGCGGACTGCCGGGTTGCGGTCTCGCGCTCGAAAACGCGGCGCTCAACGGCGTCTTCGGCAAAGCGGGTCGCCAGCATCCGGCCGGGCTCGGCATCGTGCAGCCAGTCGAGCGCTTCTGTGTCGAGATGCTCCACCAGCACCCGCACCCGGCCGCCGCAGCATTGCCCCAGCAGCGGGCCGAGCGGGTAGTCCTGCACCCGCCACGTGCCCGGCGCATGGTCGAGGATCGTACGCGCCTGCTCGATCGCGCGGTATTCCAGCTGCCCGCCGCCGATGGTCCCTTCCTGCCCGTGCGCAGTGACGAGCATGCGAGTGCCCGCCCCGCGCGGGGCCGAGCCCTCGCTGGCGAGCACGGACACCATCGCGGTCGGGACCGTCCGGTCCAGCCGCCGCAGCCAGCCGATCCACTGCGTCATGCCGAAAACGCCGCGATCGCCTTGAGGATACGCTCGGGCGTGCAGGGCGCGTCGAGTTGCGGCAGCGCCCGCTTGCCGGGCACGGTCGCGGCAACGGCGCGGTTCAGGGCCGAGAACACCGAGATCGCCAGCATGAACGGCGGCTCGCCCACGGCCTTGGAGCGGTTGATGGTCGGCTCGACGTTCTCGCCGTCCCACAAGGTCACGGTGAAATGCTTGGGCCGGTCCGACGCGGTGGGGATCTTGTACGTCGCGGGGCTGTGCGTCAGCAGGCGGCCCTTGCCGTCCCAGACCAGTTCCTCGGTCGTCAGCCAGCCCTGCCCCTGGATGAAGCCGCCCTCGATCTGCCCCTTGTCGATCACCGGGTTGAGCGAACGGCCGACGTCGTGGATGATGTCGACGGCCAGCACCTTGTGCTCGCCGGTCAGGGTATCGATCACGACCTCGCTCACCGCCGCGCCATATGCGAAGTAGTAGAACGGGCGCCCCTTGAAGACCGAGCGGTCGTATTCGATCCCCGGCGTCGCGTAGTACCCCGTCGAAGACAGCGACACGCGCCCGATATGGGCCTTGCGGGCGACTTGCGCGAAGTCCAGCGTCTCCGCGCCGACGATCACGCCGCCGGGCGTAAAGTGCACCGCGCCCTCGTCCAGCCCGTACGTGCGGGCGAGGAAGTCCGTCAGCCGGTCGCGGATCGTCATCGCCGCGTTGTGCGCCGCCATGCCGTTGAGATCCGCGCCCGAACTTGCCGCGGTGGCCGAGGTGTTGGGCACCTTGTCAGTGCGCGTCGCGGTGATGCGGATGGTCTCCATCGGCACCGCCAAGACGTCCGCCACCACGCGCGCGACCTTGGTGTAGAGCCCCTGCCCCATCTCGGTGCCGCCGTGGTTCACCTGGATCGAGCCGTCGGCATAGACGTGGACGAGCGCCCCCGCCTGGTTGAGATGGGTGGTGGTGAAGCTGATCCCGAACTTCACCGGCGTCAGCGCGATGCCCTTCTTGAGCACCGGGTTCGCAGCGTTGAACGCCTCGATCGCCTTCGCCCGCTCGTCATAGCGCGAGGTCTGCCGCAGCCGGGCGATGATCTGCGGCGCGACGTTGTCGGCGACGGTCATCGCATAAGGCGTCGTCTCGCGTCCCGGACCATAGAGGTTGAGCACCCGCACATCTAGCGGGTCCCGGCCGAGCACCATCGCCACGTCGTCGATCACGCGCTCGATCGCGAGCATGCCTTGCGGCCCGCCGAAGCCTCGGAAGGCGGTGGCCGAGACGGTGTTGGTCTTCAAGCGCTCGGAGACGACCTCGACGTCGGGCAGAAAGTAGCAGTTGTCCGAATGGAACATCGCGCGGTCGTTGATCGCCGGAGACAAGTCCACCGTCGCCCCGCAGGCCGAGGCGAGATGCAGCGACAGTGCCAGCAGGCGGCCCTCGTCGTCGAAGCCGACCTCGTAGGCGACTTCGAACGGGTGGCGCTTGCCGGTCATAACCATGTCATCGTCGCGATCGACGCGGAACTTGGCGGGGCGGCCGGTCTTGCTGGCGACGAGCGCGGCGGCGGCAGCGAACAGCGCGGCCTGCGTCTCCTTGCCCCCGAAGGCGCCGCCCATGCGCCGGACCTCGACCGTCACGTCGGCGGACGAGAGGTGCAGCATGTGCGCGACGAGGTGCTGCACTTCGCTGGGGTGCTGGGTGGAGCACAGGACATGGACCTGCCCGTCCTCGCCCGGCGTTGCGACGGAGACCTGGCCTTCGAGGTAGAAGTGATCCTGTCCGCCCATCGCGAAGCCGCCGGAGAGCCTGTGCGGCGCGGCCCCCAGCGCTGCCGGAGCATCACCCCGCGCCATGCGCTGCGCCGGTTCGATGTGCGATCCGGCGGCTCGTGCTTCGGCGACGGTCAGAGCGGCGGGCAGCGGCTCGTATTCAATGCGGCCCAGCCGCGCGGCGATGCGGGCCGCGCGCTGGCTGGTCGCGGCGACGAGGAACACCGCCTGTCCGTGCGTGATCACTTCGCCATCGGCGAGCAGGCGATCGTCGCCCGCGAAGGGGCTGACGTCGTTGGCGCCGGGGATGTCGGCGGCGGTGTAGACCGCGACGACGCCGGGAGACGCGCGCACCTCGGACAAGTCCAGCGAAACGATCCGCGCCCGCGCCTCGCTCTTCGCGTTGCCCCGCGGGCCGCGCTTTCGGCTACGCCGGAACCACGCCTGCG
>JASGGD010000358.1:0-3337 GCA_047605225.1 Novosphingobium sp. | reverse complement strand
CATCGTTCATCACGTCGTACTTGCGCGCGACGGAGGAGAAGACGGCGCCGACGCGGCCCTGCTTGTCCTCGGCCGCCACATCCTCGTAGCCGAAGGAAACGGTTTCGCTGCCGGTTTCTGGGCCGGTCTCGGGGGCGATCTGGCCACTGGTTTCGCTGCTCATGACGCAGTCCTCTAACCGGCCCGGCGCGGCTGCGCCACCGCTTTTACCGCAAGGATGTGACGGGATTCGTCATGCACAGGCGCCGCCGCCTGCGGCATTCTTGGCCCAGCCCCCCTTCCCGGAGAAACGCGATGGCCGAAATGTCCCTCCAGCCCACCTTCAGCCTCGCGCCCGAGAAGCTGTGGCAGGCGATCAATCCCTGGACCTGGACGTTCGAGGGCTCGCAGGTCGGGCTCGTCAACGTCAATATCGGCGAGACGAAGTACCCCGAGACCGAGCGCGCGATCCTCGACGAAGTCGGCAGCTACGGTCGCCAGCTGGGCCGGATCGGCGATGCGCTGGAAGTGCTGATCGCCCATTTCGAGACCGCACGCCTCACCGAAGCGGAGCGCGACGCACTGACGATCCTCGAAGGCGACCTCGCCAAGATCCGCCGCATCAAGGCGCGCGAGCGCACTAAGACGCAGTGAACTTGCCAGTAGGGCGCAATGAAGGCAGCATGCCCTCAAGGGAAAACAGGAGGAAGAACCGATGACCGATTTCGACCCCAAACCCCAGAATGCAGCCCCAGGTTCGACGCCCACTTCGGGTTTCGACTTCAACCAGCCGACGATCATCAACCTGCTCTATCTTGCATCCTACGTGACCGGCGTGACCGGCATCGTCGGCGTCATCCTCGCCTATGCCTGGCGCGGGGACGCGAAGGCCGCGTGGGAGGCGTCGCATTACGAATACGCGATCCGCACGTTCTGGCTGTTCTTCCTCGGCATGGTCGTGGGCACGATCCTGACGCTCGTGCTGATCGGGATACCGATCCTGATCGCGGTGTCGGTGCTGGTGATCGTGCGCTGCGTGATGAGCATCCTCAACGCGCAGAAGCAGATGCCCATGCCCAATCCGGGTAGCTGGCTGGTCTAAAACCCTCGATACGCAAGGTACGCCAGACCCGCGACCTGCAGCGCGGCGATGGTGTGAAGCCGGGCAACGAAGGGCTGCTTACACGTCTTGTGCCGGAAGGCGCGGCGCCCGGCATAAGCGCCGGGCGTGCCGCCCGCGAGCGCGAGCAGCAGCAGCCGCGCTTCCGGGATACGCCGCTCGCCGCGCCGTGATCGGGACTTGTCGATGCCGAAAGCGGCAAAGGCGACGAGGTTGAGCCCCGCCGCCAGCATCCACAGAACCTGCGTCACATTCAGGTCGCTCACAGGCGGGCGAAGATCGACACCGCGAGGTTGATCCACAAGGCGAGCATGAACAGCACACCCAGCACGAAGGCGCCGCCCCGGTGCGCGGGGTTGTTGTAGGTCATGTGGATCAGGCTCTGCACCACCCGCGCGGCGACGTAACCCCAGGCGAAGATCAGCGTCCAGCGCCCCACGACCGCCACCACGAAAGCGGTCAGGCAGGCGGCGTAGAACAGCGTCGGCAGTTCGAACAGGTTGCCGTAATGCCGCACCGCCGTGCGGGCGACCTCCGGCTCGGGGGAGCCGATGTGGGCGCGATAGTAGTCGGGGTCCATCGACTTGATGATCCCGGTGCGCGCCACGGCCATGCGCACGAAAGCCACGAAGGTCAGCGCGACGACGACCAGCATCGGCAAGAAGATCAGGGTCGGGTTGTGGGACATACGGCGGCCTCCTTCATGATGATTTCGCGCGGGGACACTGGGCCGGGACTGGGCGAGTGTCCGGTCAGTTGCCGGGGGCGGCCGCCGTGTCCAGGGGCACGTCCTGAGCCGGGACCGCCGCCGGTTCGCCCTCGTCGTCGGGGAGTGCCCCGCCTTCCGGCCCCAGCTTCTCCCAGTCCTCATCGGCATCGGTCGGCGGCGGAGGCGGAGCGGAAGCCACGATCGGCTCGGGCTTAAGCCGGGACTTCGGGGTACGGCTGGCGTAATGGTCGGCGCCGTCCTTGCTGAAGGCATAGACCTGCGTGAACGGCACCCGGTACTCGGCCGTCCCGTCGGAGACGACCACTTCGTTACCGGCGAGGCGTTCGACGGTGCCGATGGCGATCCCGTCGTCATCGACGAGCGGAAGCCCGTGCACGAGTTCAGCGCGGGACACATTGCGCACAGTCACCGCGTTTTCGTCGAGCAAGGCGCGCTTCCCCGCCTTGCTCTCGGCGGAGACGGGGGCCTGCGCTTCGGCAAGCGCCGGCACGGCAGTGAGTGCGGGAGCGAGCGCAAGCGCGCTCAGCAGCAGGGTACGGGGCACGGACATTTCTCCGAACAAGATTCTCAGGAGAAATGCGCATGGAGTGCGCCGGTTGCCAAGGGCTACCCGCTGCGGGAGGCCGGAAACCTCCGACAGAGGCCGAGAAATAAACGCCAAGATGAAGGGAATGGAGGAAAAAAGCCCTCCATTCCCATGCCCGATGCGACTTACTCCGCCGCGACTTCGCCGAACAGGCCGGGCTCGGAACCGTCGTCCACCAGCGGCTCGTCGTTCGCGCGGACCTTCTTGCGCGAATCGAAGTTGGTCCACACCGTGTTCCAGTCACCGCGGGTCGCGCCCTTCGAGTATTCCGTCGCGCGGGTCTCGAAGAAGTTGGCGTGCTCGACGCCGTTGAGCAGCGGCTGCAGCCAGGGCAGCGGGTGATCTTCGATGAGGTAGATCGGCTTCATGCCCAGCTGGCCGAGGCGCCAGTCGGCGATGTAGCGAATGTACTTCTTGATGTCCTTGGGCGTCATGCCCGGCACCGGACCGAGTTCAAACGCGAGGTCGATGAAGTTGTCCTCCAGACGGATCGTGGTCTGGCACTGGTCGGCGATGTCGTCCTTGACCGCCTTGGTCAGGCAGCCGCGCTCCTGCACGAAGGTGTGGAACAGCTTGATGATGCCCTCGCAGTGCAGCGATTCGTCGCGCACCGACCACGAGACGATCTGGCCCATGCCCTTCATCTTGTTGAAGCGCGGGAAGTTCATCAACATCGCGAAGCTGGCGAAGAGCTGCACGCCCTCAGTGAAGCCGCCGAACATCGCCAGGGTGCGGGCGATGTCCTCGTCGTTGTCGACGCCGAACTTCTGCAGGTAGTCGTGCTTGTCCTTGAGTTCCGAGTATTCGAGGAACGCGCCATACTCGCTCTCGGGCATGCCGATGGTGTCGAGCAGGTGCGAATAGGCCGCGATGTGCACCGTCTCCATGTTGGAGAAGGCGGTGAGCATCATCTTGATCTCGG
>JASGGD010000357.1:0-3400 GCA_047605225.1 Novosphingobium sp. | reverse complement strand
GACCACGGTGGAGGTCAAGTCCGGCTACGGCCTCGACCGCGACAGCGAGATCCGCATGCTGCGCGCCGCCCGCCGTCTGGGCGAGGAGCGCGCGGTGTCCATCGCCACCACCTTCCTCGGCGCCCATGCCCTGCCGCCCGAGTTCGCGGACGATGCGGACGGCTACATCGCCCTGCTCTGCGACGAAGTTCTGCCCGAGGTCGCCGCGCTCGGCCTCGCCGATGCGGTGGACGCCTTCTGCGAGGGCATCGGCTTCACCCCGGCGCAGACGGAACGGATGTTCGCCGCCGCCGCGCGCCACGGGCTGCCGGTGAAGCTTCATGCCGAGCAGCTTTCCAACCTCCACGGCGCGGCGCTGGCGGCGCGGCACGGGGCGCTGTCCGCCGATCACCTCGAACATCTCGACGAGGCCGGCATCGCCGCCATGGCCGCATCGGGCACCGTCGCCACGCTGCTGCCCGGCGCCTACTACTTCGTGCGCGAGACGAAGCTGCCACCGATCGCCGCCTTGCGCGCCGCCGGGGTGCCGATAGCGCTGGCGACCGACTGCAACCCCGGCACCTCGCCGCTGACCTCGCTGCTGCTGACGATGAACATGGGCGCGACGCTGTTCCGCCTGACCGTCGGCGAATGCCTTGCCGGTGTCACCCGCAATGCCGCGCGCGCCCTCGGGCTGGCCGATCGCGGTACGCTGGAGGCGGGCAAGCGCTGCGATCTCGCCATCTGGGACGTCGAGCGTCCCGCCGAACTGGTTTATCGCATGGGGTTCAATCCGCTCCATGCCCGCATCTGGAGTGGTCAATGAATCCTGTCCTGCTCACCCCCGGCGACATCCCGCTGGCGGACTGGCGCGCGATCTATCGCGGCGCTGCCGTCTCGCTCGACCCGGCCTGCGCACCCCGCGTCGCGGAGAGCGCCGCCGCCGTCTCGCGCATCCTGGCGAAGGGCGCGCCGGTCTACGGCATCAACACCGGCTTTGGTAAGCTCGCCAGCGTGCGGATCGGTGACGAGGATCTCGCGACGCTCCAGCGCAACATCGTGCTGAGCCATGCGGCGGGCACCGGCGCGCCCTCGCCGGTGCCGGTGATCCGGCTGATGATGGCGCTGAAACTCGCCAGTCTGGCGCAGGGCGCCTCGGGCGTGCGGCCGGAGACGGTGGCGCTGCTGGAGGCGATGCTGGTCAAGGGACTGACCCCGGTGGTCCCGTCGCAGGGCTCGGTCGGTGCCAGCGGCGACCTTGCCCCCCTCTCCCACATGGCCGCGACGATGATCGGCGTGGGCGAGATCTTCTACGAGGGCGAACGCCTGCCTGCCGCCGAGGCGCTGCACAGAGCGGCACTCAACAGCACCCAACTGGGGCCTAAGGAGGGTCTGGCGCTGCTCAACGGCACCCAGTTCTCCACTGCCAACGCGCTGGCCGGGCTGTTCGAGGCCGAACTGCTGTTCCGCTCCGCGCTCGTCACCGGCGCGCTCTCGACCGAGGCGGCCAAGGGTTCCGACACCCCGTTCGACCCGCGCATCCACACGCTGCGCCGCCATCGCGGTCAGATCGAGGTCGCCGATGCCCTGCGCGGCCTGATGACCGGCAGCGCCATCCGCGCCAGCCATCTGGAGAACGACGCGCGCGTGCAGGATCCCTACTGCCTGCGCTGCCAACCGCAGGTCATGGGTGCCGCGCTCGACATTCTGCGGCAGGCCGCGACCACGTTGGAGATCGAGGCCAACGGCGTCTCCGACAACCCGCTGATCTTCGTTGGTAGCAATGGGGGGGAGACCGACGAGGCGCTGTCGGGCGGCAACTTCCATGCCGAGCCGGTCGCCTTCGCCGCCGACATGATCGCCATGGCCATCTGCGAGATCGGCTCCATCGCCGAGCGCCGCATCGCCATGCTGGTGGACCCCGCGCTGTCCGGCCTGCCTGCGTTCCTGACGCCGCGCCCCGGCCTCAATTCGGGGTTCATGATCCCGCAGGTGACCGCCGCCGCGCTCGTCAGCGAGAACAAGCAGCGCGCCTATCCGGCCAGCGTGGATTCGATTCCGACTTCGGCCAATCAGGAAGACCACGTCTCGATGGCCGCCCACGGCGCGCGCCGCCTGCTCGACATGGCGGAGAACGCGACCGCCGTGCTGGGCATCGAGCTGCTCGCCGCCGTGCAAGGGGTGGATTTTCACGCCCCGCTCGCGTCCAGCGATGCGCTCGAGGCCGCCCGCGCGACCCTGCGCGAACAGGTGCCGACGCTGGAGGACGACCGCCATTTCCACCCGGACATGGAAGCCGCGAACCTGCTGATCCGCTCGGGCGCGCTGCTTGCCTCGGCGGGTGACACGCTGCCGGGTGTGGCGTGACCGACTGGCTCAGGATCACTGAAGGCGACGCCCCCCTTATTGTCGCCTTCCCCCACGTCGGCACCCAGCTTGCCGACGTGGGGCATTCCTTCCGGTCCGAGTGGCTGGCCCGGCGCGATGCCGACTGGTGGGTGGACGAACTCTACGCCTTCGCCGCTGACTTGGGCGCCACACTCGTCAGCACGCGCATCTCGCGCAGCGTGATCGACCTCAACCGCGATCCCTCGGGCGCCTCGCTCTATCCGGGGCAGGCGACGACCGAACTGTGCCCGACGACCACCTTCGACGGCGAGCCGCTCTACGCGGGCGAAGCGCCCGACGAAGCAGAGATTGCCCGCCGCCGCGCGCTCTGGTTCGATCCGTACCATACCGCGCTGCAGGCCCAGATCGAGCGCCTGCGCGCCGCACATGGCCGGGTGGTGCTTTACGACGCGCACTCGATCCGCAGCCATGTGCCGCGCCTGTTCGATGGCGAACTGCCGCAGTTCAACATCGGCACCAACGGCGGCGCGACCTGCGATCCGGCGCTGGCGACTGCCGTGGAATATATCTGCTCCCAATCGGGCGAGAGCCACGTCCTCGACGGCCGCTTCCGGGGTGGCTGGACCACCCGGCATTACGGCCAGCCCGTCAAGGGTGTCCACGCCATCCAGATGGAACTCGCCATCCGTGGCTACATGGACGAACCCGACATCCCCAGCGAGGCCAACTGGCCGCCCGCCTTCGATCCGGCGCGTGCTGCCGCGCTCACCGAAACCCTTTCCCAGATCATGAAGGCCGCCCGCGCCTTCGCCCTTCAGCCCACGCCTTCTCAGGACGCCTGACATGACCCGTATCGACAATACCCGCGTCATCAAGCCCGCCACCGGCACGCAGCTTTCCGCGAAAAGCTGGCTCACAGAAGCGCCTTTGCGCATGCTGATGAACAACCTCCACCCCGACGTCGCCGAGAACCCTGCGGAACTGGTGGTCTACGGCGGCATCGGCCGTGCCGCGCGCGACTGGGAGAGCTACGACAAGATCGTCGAGACGATCCAGCGCCTAGATGACAACG
>JASGGD010000356.1:0-3456 GCA_047605225.1 Novosphingobium sp. | reverse complement strand
GTCGCGCTGGGCGAGGACGGGATGTGGGCCTGCATGATGCAGTCGGTCGAGCGCCTCGTGGAAGCCCTTGCGGACCCCCGCCTCGAGCCCGAAGCTGCACGAGTTGGCGTAGAACTGCTCCCAGGTCGGCATGCTGGAAAGGTGCTGCTGCACCTGCGCATTGGCGAAGCCGGAGGCATGCAGCCGGGCGAGCAGACGCATCTGGCTCTGCGCCCTGGCAAGGTCGACCGGCGTCCTGTCGTCGCAGAACGAGACGACCGTCTCGCTGATGTCGCCCAGCACGATCAGCGAGTTGCACGAAACCGTGTCCCAGTCCGCGAAGTAGGCGACCGGGACTTCCATCTCGATGTGCGGGCGGAACAGGTTGTAGAAGTTGACCTCCCCCTTGGCGCCGCCGGACACCCCCAGCACCACGCGGTTGGACAAGTCGTGCGATGCCTTGCAGAACAGCTGCTCGGGCAGGCCGGCATCGGTCCCCGCCCGGTTGTACGTCACCCGGATGCGTCGCCGGTTGGACGAGCCGTTATCCGGCGGGCCTAGTTCCAGAGTTTCCACTTGCGCCCCGACGACCGCGCCGCACAGCGCCTCGGTCAGCCACGCGGCGGTCAGTTCCTCGAAGCTGCGCGGCAACTCCGTGACGGAATGCACCGGTTGGAACCCCCGGGCCTGATCGGCCTGGTAGGCATCTTGGATCTGCTTCAACAGTTCGGACATCGCTCTCTCACGCTTCAGGTCAGCTTGTGGCCACGATGTATATTACGCTAGCATATCATTTGATAGCGTAATATTATGCGGGAAGTGCGAAGTCCGTGCTTTCGGAGACCTGCCGCCACGCCTCGATCTCCGCGCTGCGTGCGGCGAAGGTGTCGGTGCCGAAGCCGTAGGCGTCGCTGCCCAGCAGCAGGCGCAGCGGCGGCGTTTCGCTGTCCATCGCCTGCAGCATCGCGCCCAGAGCCTTGTCGGGATCACCCGGTTGCACGCCGTCTGCGGCAGCCGCCTTTTCACGCTGCCGCAGCAGGAAGGCATAATCGGGATGTGGACTTATGGTCGTGGTCAGTGATCGTCCCGAAAACTCGGTGCGGAAATAGCCCGGCTCGACCACCAGAACCCTGATCCCGAACCCCCTGCACTCGCCTTGCAACGCCTCAGACAGCCCTTCCAGCGCGAACTTGCTCGACACGTAGAACCCCGCCCCCGCCATGCCACGAATGCCCGCGATGGAAGACATGTTGACGATATAGCCGGAGCTCCGAGCCCGCATGCCGGGCAATGCTGCGCGGATCATGCGCAGCAATCCGAAGAAATTCACCTCGAACTGCCGGGCGATTTCCTCGTCGCTGCTTTCCTCCACGCCACCGAGGAAACCGTAGCCGGCGTTGTTGACGAGGACGTCGATGCCGCCCGTCGCTTCCGCCTGCGCCACAGATGCGAGCACGGCCTGCGGATCGGTGACGTCCAGCGCCAGCGGCAGCACCCGATCACCGCCCTCGGCAACCAGATCCGCCAGCGAGCCGACATCGCGCGCGGTGGCGATCACGCTGCCACCCCCGGCGAGCACCCCGCGCGCCATCGCCTTGCCGAAGCCGGTGGACGCTCCGGTGATGAACCACCGCTTCTCACCCCATGCCGTCATCATCGTCTCTCCTCTTTGCTCCTGAGGAATTCCATGTCGCGCGACGAGTCAAGTACGAAGGCGTACTTGACTTCCTGCGTATCGAATTTAGTACGGTTGCGTACCAAGATGAGCGACGATCCGAGGGATGCCGCCGCTTTGGCTCGCGGGAGGATTCGAGTTGGATATCAGGTTTTCGGATGAACAGGAGGCGATCCGCGACAGCGTGCGCAAGGTGTGCGACCGCTTCGGAGACGAGTACTGGTCCCGGCTGGAGCAGGAAAAGACCTTCCCGTTCGAATTTCACAAGGCGATGGCCGATGCCGGCTGGCTGGGCATCACCATGCCCGAGGAACTGGGCGGCGCGAACCTTGGCGTGACCGAGGCGGCGATCATGATGCACGAGGTTTCGGCCAGCGCCGGCGGCTATTCCGCCGCGAGCACGATCCATCTCAACATCTTCGGCCCGCACGCGGTCGTGGTCCACGGCACGCCCGAGCAGAAGGAGCGCATGCTGAAGCCGCTGATCGCCGGCGAGGACCGCGCCTGCTTCGGCGTCACCGAACCCGATGCCGGGCTCGACACCACCAGCATCAAGACTTTCGCGACCAAGGTCGACGGCGGCTATCGCGTCACCGGCCGCAAGATCTGGACATCTTCCGGCCAGGTCGCCAACAAGATGCTGCTGCTGACCCGGACGACGCCCAAGGAGCAGTGCCGCAAGCCGACCGACGGCATGACGCTGTTCTACACCGATCTCGACAAGAGCCAGATCGAAGTGCGGCGCATTCCCAAGATGGGCCGTAATGCCGTCGATTCGAACGCCACCTTCATCGACGACTACTTCGTCCCCGACGAAGATCGCATCGGCGAAGAGGGCAAGGGCTTCCACTACATCCTGCACAGCCTCAACCCCGAACGCATCCTCGTCGGCATCGAGGCGGTGGGACTTGGCCGGGGGGCGCTGGCACGGGCGGCCCAGTATGCGCGCGAACGCAAGGTGTTCGGCCGTCTGATCGGCGAGAACCAGGGCATCCAGCACCCGCTGGCGGAAAACTGGACGTACCTCGAAAGCGCCTACTGGATGATCATGCGCGCGGCGAACCTCTACGATCAGGGGCTGCCCTGCGGCGCCGAGGCCAACGCGGGCAAGTTCCTGGGCGGCCGCGCCGCCTTCGACGCCTGCACCCGCGCGGTGATGACGCACGGCGGCATGGGCTATTCGACCGAATACCAGGTCGAACGGCTGTTCCGCGAATCGATACTGCTGCGAATCGCGCCGATCACCGAACAGCTGATCCTGAGCTTCATCGCCGAAAAGGTTCTCGACTTACCCAAGTCTTACTGACTGCCATTCGAGGAGAGGTTACAATGTCCAATTATCCGAAACCGGATGCAGCCACGCTTCTGGAGATTTATAAAAAGGCGGCGCTGATCCGCTTCAACGACGAGCGCGTCATCAAGGAAATGACTGCGGGACGGCTGATGATGCCGTTCTACTCGTCGCAAGGGCAGGAAATCATCCCCTCCTCGATCTCGGTACAACTGACCGACGACGACTTCATCAGCACGATCTATCGCGGCACGCACGACATGCTGGCCAAGGGCTTCCCGCTCGAAGCCTTCTGGGGCGAGCTGGCCGGGCGCGTGAACGGTTCGTGCAAGGGCAAGGGCGGGCCGATGCACCTGACGTACCCGAAGAAGGGCATGATGGTCACCACCGGCGTCGTCGGTTCCTCGATGCCGATCGCGGTCGGCCTGGGCTGGGCGGCGAAGCTGGAGGGCAAGGGCCAGGTCGTGGTCGCCAGCTTCGGCGACGGCGCGGCCAATATCGGCGCCTTCCA
>JASGGD010000355.1:0-3486 GCA_047605225.1 Novosphingobium sp. | reverse complement strand
GCGTGGCGAGCCAGCGGGCGTCGCTGCTCACTGCTGGGCGGCGTCCGGTGCCAGCTTGGGGTTGGCGATGCCGCCTGCCTTCAGCGTCTGCTCGACGCGGGCGCGGTCGGCCTTGGCCTTGGCGGCTTCCTCCGCTTCGGCTTCGCGCGCGATCTTGTCGACGTCCATGCCGGAATAGCGGCCGATCGCCTTGTAGAGATCGCGTACGTCCTTGTCGCGGCGGGCTATTTCGCGGGCGTAGGCTTCCTTGGCCTTCTGGTTGGCGAGGTTCTCCGCCTCGATCTCGGCATCGGTGCGGTGTTCCTTGAGGACGGAGATCCAGGTCACCTTCGGCGGCGGGTGCGGGGCGCTGCCTTCCTGCGTAAACATCAGATAAAACACGCCAAAAGTGCAGGCGGCCGACACCGCCGCGATGCGCCAGCGGTTGTGTCCGGCCTGCTTCCAGACCAGTTTGAAATCCGCGACCATCCCGGTCGGGTTTGCGTCTTTCCAGATTCCGCTGCGCTTCAACATGGCACTCATGTAGGCCCTAACGGCACTCAACGCTACCCAAACGGCACATAGAGCGACCGACCATGCGCATTGAGCCACCGATTGGCCTCATGGATCGACCCTTCGAAGATCGTCTTGAGGAAATGATGGAACGCGGGCGAGTGATCGAAGTGGATGAGGTGGGCAACCTCGTGCGCGACCACCGAGCGGCGCACCGGATCGGGCGCCATGATCAGCCGCCAGTTGATCCGGATCGTTCCGTCGTGCGCGCAGGACCCCCAGCGCCGCTGCGCGCTCGACAGGCCAAGGGCGGGGCAGGGCTGGGCGGCGCGCTCGCAATATTCGGCGAGGTCGGCGGCGAGGAGGTCCTTCGCTTCCGCCTGAAGCCAGCGCAGCACGCGCGGGGTGAGCGAACTCGCCGGGCCGCCGAGGCGCAGTTCGCCGTCGTCGACCACAGGGCGGCGCGGCGCCGTCTGGTCGTGGACCACGGTGAGCGAGTCGCCCCGGAAGGTGATCGTGGTGCCGTCCCCCATCGGCGCGGCGGGGGGGAGGGCGGCGAGCTGCTTCGCCAGCCAGTCGCGGCGGCTCTGGGCGAAAGCGACCGCCTCGGCCGTGCGGGTCCAGCGCGGGACGGAGATGCGCACCTCGCTGCCGTCGGGCGCGAGGCGCATGGTCATGCGGCGGGCGCGTTCGAGATGGCGCACCACGATAGGCAGGGCGCGATCGCCCACTTCGACGACCGGCTCTTCGCGCGGGTCGCGCCGCAGCCAGTCGAGCATCGCGTTCAGCGCTTCTGCTCCGGCAGCACGTCCCACGGCGCGCTGCCGTCCTCGACCTCCCACTCTTCCTCGTCGTCGCCGTAGGGCCAGACGATGTGCTGTTCGAGCGGCCCGGCCACCGTCTCGGAGATCACCTTGCCCGCCACCGACATGCCCGCTTCGTGGATCGTGTCGCGGCTGCCGCTGATCAGGTAGTGCCACTCGGGTAGCGGGTCGCCGTCGGCGCGCAGGCGGTAGGCGCAGCTCGGCGGCAGCCAGGCGTAGCGGCCCGCGCTCTCGGGCGTCAGCTTCAGGCAGTCGGGCACGAAACTGCGGCGGTTGGCGTAGTCGCTGCACTGCGCGGTCTTGAGGTTGAGCAGCTTGCAGGCGACGTTTGTGTGGTAGATCTCGCCGGTGTCCTCGTCCTCGACCTTGTGCAGGCAGCACTGGCCGCAGCCGTCGCACAGCGCTTCCCACTCATCGCGGGTCAGGCGGTCGAGGGGCAGTTCCCAGAAAGGCTTGGTGCCGCTCACTTCACCCACTTTTCAAGCTCTGCCTCGACCGCCTTGCTGCCCTGATCGGAGGGCAGCATGGCGATCGGCTTGCCGTCGGGGTCGAACAGGTAGGTGATGCGAACGTGGTCCATCAGGTAGCCGCCGGGCGTGTCGGAGCCCTTCTTGTAATAGATCGCGAAGGCCTTTGCAGCACTGTCGATCTGCTGCGGCGTCCCCGTGAGGCCGAGCAGCTTGGGGCCGAATGCCGAGGTCCACTGGCCGACGATCTCGGGCGTGTCGCGCTTGGGATCGACGGTGATGAAGATCGGCTGCACTTTCGCCGCCCTGGCCGGTTCGCGCTTGGCGAAGGCGTCGAAGCCGCGCATCGTCTCCTGCATGTCGAGCGGGCAGACGTCGGGGCAGAAGGTGTAGCCGAAATAGACGATTCGCCAGCGGCCCTTGAAGCTGTCCCAGGTGACCGGCTTGCTGTCTTTGTCCACCAGCGTGAACGGCCCGCCGATGGCCGCGCCTTCGAGCGGCGGACGCTCTCCTGAAGGCTGCTGCGAACAGGCGGACAGCGACAGCCCCGCCAGCAATACGAGTGCAAGGGGAGCGAGACGACGTGCAAGGTATGTCATGGCGCCCACGCTCATGACCTGCTAGACGCCTCCATGCAAGGCGCGGATGGCGGGGCGCGCGTAAAGACCTGTGGTGGAAGGACGTTAGAAGTGCTGAAGATGACGATACGCCGCGTTGTGGGCCTTTCTCGCATGGTCCTCAAGGTGGCTGTTCCCGTGTTCGCGATGAGCCTGCTGATGACCTCGCCCGCCCGCGCCGACTTTTCCGAGGGCTACAAGTTCCTCGAAGCGGTGAAGAAGAAGGAAGGCGACAAGGTCGAGGAGGCGATCATGAAGTCCTCCCAGATCATCAACGCCAAGGACGTCACCACCGGCGAGGGCGCGCTGCACATCGTCACCGCGCGCCGCGACCTGACCTGGCTGAACTACCTCATCGCCAAGGGCGCCAACGTCAACACCGCCGACGATCGCGGCCGCAGCCCGCTGGAGCTGGCGGTGAACCTCGGCTGGCGCGAAGGCGCGCAACTGCTGCTCGACCAGAAGGCAAACCCCGATACCTCCAACGATGCGGGCGAGACGCCGCTGATCTTCGCCGTCCACCGCAAGGACTTGCAGCTGACCAAGGCGCTGCTCGAAGCGGGCGCCAACCCCGACCGTTCCGACAATTCCGGCCGCAGCGCGCGTGACTATGCCAAGATCGAGGGCGGCAGCGCGCAGCTGATGTCGGTTATCGAGACATACGGCAAGAAGGGCGCGAAGACCGCCAAACCGGTCTACGGCCCGACGTTCTGAGGACTCCACAAGATGACGCAAGAAGCCGCCTCGCTTGACGAACTGCGCCTGCAGCTGGCTCCGCTGGTGGCCGATGCCGCGGTGTTCGACGGTTGGACTGCCGATGCGGTCGCCTCGGCGGCGGCTTCGGCGGGTGTCGATCCGGCGCTGGCGGCTTATGCCTTCCGCGACGGGGCGATGGCGATGATCTCCGCGTGGATCGGGCATGTCGATGCGACGATGACGGCTTCGGTCGGAGGCGGCGCGCTTTCCAACCTCTCGATCCGCGAGCGTATCCGCCGCCTCGTCTGGGCGCGGCTGGAGGCCGTGGCAGGCCGCGAGGAAGCGCTGCTGCGGGCGCTGACGATCATGGCGATGCCGCAGAACATCGCC
>JASGGD010000354.1:0-3487 GCA_047605225.1 Novosphingobium sp. | reverse complement strand
GTGGTCGGCTTATGCCAAGGGCAAGGCCTCGCCTGCTCCGGCAGCGGCTCCTGCTGCGAACTGAGTTTCGGTTCGGGCTGAAACGAGAAGGGCGCCGGGTTTCCGGCGCCCTTTTTCGTTGCAAACGTCCTAGCAGCGAGCATCGCTACCGTTTAAACATCTCCGTCATCCCAGCGAAGGCTGGGACCGCTGGCCATGAACAGCTCACGTTGCTTCAGGGCGTTCAAACGCGATCTATCGCCTCAAGAACGGCCAGCGGTCCCAGCTTTCGCCGGGATGACGGGCGTTTGATCACTCCACCGGTGCAAATTCCCCGCTGTTCTCGTCCAGCAGGTGCAGCACGCCGTCCGAGATCGCGAAGAACGCGCCGCGCAGCTTGAGGTCGCCCTTGGCCACCTTGCTCTGCACGCAGGGGAAGGTCATCAGGTTTTCGAGGCTGACCTTGACCGCCGCCTGCTCCATCGCGCGCTCGGCAGTACGGCCGGTGGTGCCGTGTTCGTGCGCCACCGGAACACGCGCCTCGTCCAGCATCGAGATCCAGTCGGCGACGAAGCCGCCCTGACCGATCTCGGCATCCTTGAGGTCCTGTGTCAGCGCCGCCTTGCAGCCTCCGCACAACCCGTGGCCCATCACGACCACTTCCTTGACCTTCAAAACCTGCACCGCGAATTCCAGCGCGGCAGAGACGCCGTGATGGCCGGGCGTCGTCTCGAACGGCGGCACCAGCGCAGCGACGTTCCGCACCACGAAGATGGTGCCGGGATCGACGTCGAAGATCTGGCTGGGATCGACGCGGCTGTCGGAGCAGGCGATGACCATGACTTCGGGCGACTGGCCCTGGCCCAGTTCGTCCCAGCGCGCGCGGTTGGTGCTCCAGCCGGTGCCGCGGAAACGGCGGTAGCCGTCGACGAGGCCGTTCAGCACGCGGTCGTTGGATTCGGTCATCTGGGGGCTCCGTTGCTGTTTTGGAAACTGATGGTTCGCCATACGCCGGATATTCGGGCTGGCAAGGTTGCGTGCATATGACTATCTGGACGACATGAACGATCTCTCCTCCGTACCGGTTCCGGAAGAAGCCCCCGTCCGTCAGCGCAAGCCCGACTGGATTCGCGTCAAGGCGCCGACCAGCAAGGGCTACGGCGAGACGCGCCAGCTCATGCGCGACCTCAAGCTGAACACCGTGTGCGAGGAAGCCGCCTGCCCGAACATCGGCGAGTGCTGGACGAAGAAGCACGCGACGGTGATGATTCTCGGCGACACCTGCACCCGCGCTTGCGCGTTCTGCAACGTGAAGACCGGCATGCCCGGCCGCGTCGATGCGGCGGAGCCCGACAACGTCGCCGAAATGGTCCTGAAGACGGGGCTGGAGCACATCGTCGTCACCTCGGTCGACCGTGACGATCTGCCCGATGGCGGCGCGAGCCAGTTCGTCAAGGTGATCCAGGCGGTCCGCGCGGCCTCGCCCGCAACCACGATCGAGATCCTGACGCCCGACTTCCGCAACAAGATGCAGCGCGCCGTCGAGGCGATCGTGCAGGCGCGCCCGGACGTCTACAACCACAACCTCGAAACGGTGCCCCGCCTCTACCCGACCATCCGCCCCGGCGCGCGCTACTACGCCTCGCTGCGGCTGCTGGAAGAGGTGAAGCGCCACGATCCGTCGATCTTCACCAAGTCGGGCGTGATGCTCGGGCTGGGCGAAGAGCGTCTGGAAATCCATCAGGTGATGGACGACATGCGCTGCGCCGATATCGACTTCCTGACCATGGGCCAGTACCTGCGCCCGACGCCCAAGCATGCCGAGGTCAAGGAATTCGTCACCCCGCAGGCGTTCAACGCCTACGGTGCGATCGCGCGGGCCAAGGGCTTCCTGCAGGTCGCGGCATCGCCGCTGACGCGCTCCAGCTATCATGCGGGCGACGACTTCGCCGAGATGAAGGCCGCGCGCGATGCCAAGCTGGCCAAGATGCAGCCCATGACGGCGACTTCCGGGGTCTGATCAATGCCCGGCATTCATGAAACCAAGCGCCTGCCTTACAGCGCGGAGCAGATGTACGACCTCGTCGCCGACGTCGGCCGCTATCAGGAATTCCTGCCCTGGGTCATCGCGACCCGCGTTAAATCGGACGACGGGCACGAGATGATCGCGGACATGCTGGTCGGCTTCAAGGCGCTGCGCGAGAAGTTCACCTCGCGCGTCGAGAAGGAGCGTCCGCGCGTCATCAAGGTGCACTACGTCGATGGCCCGATGCGCGATCTCGACAACGTCTGGACCTTCCATCCGGTCGACGAGACTTCGTGCGACCTTGAGTTCGACGTGAAGTTCACCTTCCGCAACCCGCTGTTCGAGAAGCTGGCCGGGCAGTATTTCGACAAGGCCTTCCGCAAGATGGTCGCCGCGTTCGAAACGCGCGCTGCGGAGTTGTACGGGGTTGCGCAGGCGGGGTGATCCGTCGAAACCGGTCTAAGAACACTCCGTCACCCTGAACTTGTTTCAGGGTCCATCCGGTGGCTCGTCCAGCGCTTTGGGTATTCAGTCGAGAGAGCCGTTGGTGAGACGAACTCTCCGGTTAAACCTCGCGATAGACCCTGAAACAAGTTCAGGGTGACGGGCGGAGTGCGGATAGGGCGCGCCTCCATCCGGCGATCAGGGCAGCAGCAGTTCCAGCGCCACGATCGCGGCCTGATGGCGGATTTCCGCGCGGGTCTTGCCGTCCAGCAGCTTCTGCTCGGCGTTGACATCTTCCTCGCCGCGCCGGGCGCAGGCGAAGACGACGGTGCCGACCGGCTTCATCTCGCTGCCGCCGTCCGGCCCGGCGATGCCGCTGATCGCGACCGCGACGTCCGCCCGGCTCTTGCCGATCGCGCCCTGTGCCATGGCCCAAGCCGTCGCCGGTGACACCGCCCCGAACGAATCGAGGATGTCGGAGTGGACCCCCAGCATCTCCATCTTGGCCTCGTTCGAATAAGTGACGAACCCGCGATCCAGCACCGCCGAGGAGCCCGGAATCTCGGTCAGCGCCGCGCAGACGAGGCCGCCGGTGCAGCTTTCGGCCACCGAGACCATGCGGCCAAGCGCTTTGTTCTCCTCGATCACCCTTTGGGCGAGCGCGTAGAGGTCTTCCGGAAAGAAAGGATTCGCGGCCATCGTCAGTCCTTGCAAAGCGTCACTTTACCGAGCTTGGGGTCGGCGCTGCCGGCCACGTCCATGCTCAGCGCGATCAGTCCGGCGGTGTTCTCGGGCGGAAGCGGCGAGAGCAGGTCAATCGCGAGGTCCAGTTGCTTGCAGGACTTGGGCGCGATCCGCTGCGAGACGAAGCCCTCGACGAAAACGTCGGCCATCTGGCGCAGGGTGTCGTCGGGAAGCCCGGTCATCATGTTCGACGAGCCACCGCCGCCCTGCGTATTGAGCGCTTTCAGCAACGCAGGCTTGGCCTTGGGCCAGTAGCGGTCCTTCTGCGCGGCGTAGCGGGCGGCGAGGCCCGGC
>JASGGD010000353.1:0-3543 GCA_047605225.1 Novosphingobium sp. | reverse complement strand
CGCGATCGGCGGCCTGATCGCCCGGCGCATCGCCCGCCCTGCCGCCCTGCCCGCAGCCGACGCCGCCGAAACCGATGAGATCGAGCAGGCCGCTGCCGCGCCCGCATCGACCGCGCGCCGTCGCCGAGCACTCGCCATCGAGCCCGAAGCCGCGCCCGTCGTCGAAGAGCGCGCGCCGCTGCCCGGCTCTCCGACGGACGCCCGCATCCTCAACGTCGCCGATTTCGACATCGACAGCTTCGACGAAGCGCACGACCAGCCCGCCTTCCGCCGCCCGGTGGAAGCCGCTGCCATCGAAAGCGCCGCCGAAGATACCGACGAAGACGACAACCTGCCCGCATGGCTCGACGCCGAGACCGCATGGCGCGAACCCGAAGCGACCTTTGCTGCCGATCGCGGCGTGTTCACGACGCCTCCGGGCGCGCAGATATTCAAGGCCGAACTCGAAGCCGCCGAAGAAGCCGCGCGCGAAGAGGCAGAGGCTCCCGTCGGCAGCCGCCTGTTCGAAGCCTATTCCCGCGAACTCTCGCCGCGCAGCGACGTGATGGCTGAGGCGGCGCCGGAAACGGCGGAAGAGCCGCTGGCCGGCTCCACCTCCAGCCTCGAACGGGCCGCGCCCGGCTTCAAGCTGCTGCCGCGCCTGCCGCAAGGCGACTGGGCCGCGCCCGAAGCCGAACTCGAAGCGGAAGAAGCGCCTGCGTGGTCCGTACCGGCCTTCGCGGCACCCTCGGCAGACGAAGCCGTCATGGACGATGCGTCCTCCGGCATCGAGATCGTCGCCTTCAACGAAGAGCCCGCGCCCTTCGCCGCCCCGGTGGAAGCTGAAGCTCCGGTCGAAACGTTCGCCCCGGTCGAAGAACCGCGCTCGAGCGTTCGCATCGCCGATGCCGACCTCGGCTCACTGTCGCAAGTCGAACTGCTCGAACGCCTCGCCCTTGCCATGGAACGTCGCCGCGAGGACGCGCGCCGTGCCGCCGAGGCAGCCGTCGTAGTACCGCAGGCGATCGTCGCCCCCTTCGCGGCCCCGCTCGTCGACGCCGAGCCCGAAGCGCAGCACGGCTACGTCGAAGCGCATCTGCCCGAAGCCGAACCGGCGGACTCGGTGCCCTCGTGGCCCGCCGCCGTGCCGAACGCACTGCGCCCGGTTGCTCTCAATCCGATCGACGATGCCGTCGAACCGCTGGAAGGCTATGCCCCGCCACGCCACATCGGCCTTTCCTCGAACGGGGAGCACCAGGAGTTCGACCCGCACGCGGCCATCCCCTTCCCGTCCAGCCCGTTCCCGAACACCGCCTTCGAGGCCGAAGAAGGCACCGGCGACGAGGATGAGGACACGGTTCTGCAGCAGGGCTACGCCTCGCTGTTCAACCTTTCGCGCCACGCGGCGGTGCGCAAGCCCTTCCTCCAGTTCGGCGATCCCGACGAGGCAGGCGACGAGATCGCCCATGCCTCCCCGGTAATCCCTGCCGAGGAAATGGAAGAACCCGCACCGTTCGGCCGCCCGGTTCTCCTTCCCGATCCGACCGGCGAAGCCCCTGCCGAGCACGAGGAACGCCCGTTCGACGCCCCGCGCAACGATCCCGAGGCTACCGAACGCGCCCTGCGCGCGGCGCTCGCCACGCTGCAGCGCATGAGCGGAGCGGCCTGAAACCGCCCTTCGACACCCTCGAGCGGATTCGAAAAACCCCGTCCGGCGCAATCCGGGCGGGGTTTTTGATAATAAAATGCCGGGAAATCCGTCGTTCACGCCATCTTGCTGCGCAGCCATCCGTGTTCGCCATTGCAAAACGGTCGCTGAATCGTCATGGGGACCGTGGGGTCACTATGCCGCGTGGGGTCGTTCGCACGATTCGGTGCGAGTCCGCAGGCATGCCCAAGTGACGCCCGCCAAAAAAACACAGGATGGGTTTATATCGATGGGATTTCCTAAGCCCCAGGGCCTCTATGACGCGCGCAATGAACACGACGCCTGCGGTGTGGGCTTCGTCGCCCATATCAAGGGCCAGAAAAACCACGCGATCATTACCCAGGCTCTGGAGATTCTGAAAAACATCGACCACCGCGGTGCGGTGGGCGCCGACCCCTTGCTGGGTGACGGCGCCGGCATCCTGACCCAGATTCCCGACGCGCTGCTGCGCACCTGGGCTGCCGGTGAAGGCCTCGAACTGCCGCAGGCGGGCGACTACGCGGTCGCCATGTGCTTCCTGCCGCAGGACGATGCCTCTCGCGAGATGATCGTCTCGGTGTTCGAGAAGTTCATCAAGAAGGAAGGCCAGCACCTGATCGGCTGGCGCGACGTGCCCGTCACGCTCGATGGCCTCGGCAAGACTGTGCTCGAATCGATGCCGGTCATCCGCCAGTGCATCGTTGGTCGCGGTGAGAGCTGCGCCGATCAGGATGCGTTCGAGCGCAAGATCCTCGCGATCCGCAAGCAGACCCAGAACCCGCTGAAGGCGCTGGCCGAAAAGCATGACATGCCCGGGCTTACCGAGCTTTACATGCCCAGCTTCTCGACCCGCACGATCGTCTACAAGGGCCTGCTGCTGGCGACCCAGGTCGGCTCGTTCTACGACGACCTGCGCAACCCGGAATTCGTCTCGGCGCTCGGCCTCGTCCACCAGCGGTTCAGCACCAACACCTTCCCCAGCTGGAAGCTGGCGCACCCGTTCCGCTTCATGGCGCACAACGGCGAGATCAACACCGTTCGCGGCAACGTGAACTGGATGAATGCGCGCCGCCGCACCATGGAGAGCGAGCTGCTCGGCGCCGACCTCGACAAGATGTGGCCGCTGATCCCGCACGGCCAGTCGGACACCGCGTGCCTCGACAACGCGCTCGAACTGCTGATCGCGGGCGGGTACTCGATGGTTCACGCCATGATGATCCTGGTGCCCGAGGCATGGGCGGGCAACCCGCTGATGACCCCGGAACGCCGCGCGTTCTACGAATACCACGCCGCGCTGATGGAGCCGTGGGACGGCCCCGCCGCCGTCGCCTTCACCGATGGCCGCCAGATCGGCGCCACGCTGGACCGCAATGGCCTGCGCCCCGCGCGCTTCCTCGTCACCGACGACGACCTGTGCGTCATGGCCTCGGAAAGCGGCGTCCTTCCGATCAAGGAAGACAACATCGTGCGCAAGTGGCGTCTCCAGCCCGGCCGCATGCTGCTGATCGACTTCGAGGAAGGCCGCATCATCGAGGACGAGGAGATCAAGACCAAGCTGGCCGAAGCCGAGCCCTACGAACAGTGGCTCGACCAGACGCAGTACAAGCTGGCCGATCTCGACGTGATCGAACCCGAACTGGCCGAGCTGCCCAAGCCCACCGGCACGCTGCTCGATCGCCAGCAGGCGTTCGGCTACACGCAGGAAGACACCACGCGCTTCCTCGAACCGATGGCCGTCAACGCCGACGACCCGCTCGGCTCGATGGGCACCGACACGCCGATCCCGGTGCTGTCGTCGAAGTCGCGCCTGCTCTACGACTACTTCAAGCAGAACTTCGCGCAGGTCACCAACCCGCCGATCGACCCGATCCGCGAGG
>JASGGD010000352.1:0-3561 GCA_047605225.1 Novosphingobium sp. | reverse complement strand
GAGTGCCCGCTCGCGGATCTCGAGGATACGGGCATCGGCGCGCATGGCTCCGGTGCCGTCCCAGGCCCGCTCGACCCGCGCCCAGGCGATGCGGTGCGCTTCGTCGCGGGCGTGCCAGCTTTCGAAGTCCTCGTAATCCTGTGGCGTCGCCTTGGGAGAACGGAAGATGCTGAAATAGGCAGCGGCGGTTGCCTCGGGCGAGTCGATCTTCTCCAGCGCTCGGCCCTCGAAAGGGCGATTATCGACGGATTTGCTCATGGCAGATCCCTCGCTGCCAGAAAGCGGATCGCCTTCATGATGTTGCGCCCGACTGCGCTGGTCGAGATGCCGAGGTGCCGCCCGATCGCATCGTAGGACATTTCCTCGAAGCGGTGGAGCACGAAGACGTCGCGCGTCAGTTCGGGCATTTCCTCCAGCGCATTGGCCAGCCGGTCGACGTCCTCGCGGCCGCGCAACACACGCTCGGGGGTCAGGTCGTCCACCGGGTGCAGCGCTTCGGTGAGTTCGTGATGGGCGCCGCGATGACGCACCGTATCGCGGCGTGCGCGGTCGGTCAGGACGCTCGCGGCGACCTGGAAGAGATAACCTTCGACATTGGCGATCGGGTCTGCCTGCCCGCGCACGTGCATGCGGACGAGCACGTCCTGAACGAGATCGTCGACGTCCACCGGGTTCGCCCGCTTGGCGATGTAGCGGCGCAGGGCGGGCACGTGCACCGACAGGTCGGGCACCTGCTGGCGGCCCTCGACATGCTTTTCCTGCGGTGTCCTGCGCAACGAGAAAATCGGATCAGCCCTTACGTCCAGTGCCCGGCCTCCATAGCCGCGCAGCTCGCGAAAGGTCATCCGATATATTTTTTCGCGGGCCGCGAATGATCCGCGAGCCTTTGCGTCTTGCGCATATCGGCCTGCGATCAGGGACAGGCCGGACAACCATGGGGTAACACACCAATGACCTGCCGCCGCCTTTCGGCTCTACTTCTCGCGTCCACCGTTCTTGCCGTCTCCGCGCCTGCTCAGGCCCAGTCCGACACGGCAGCCCAGTCGCTCGACCAGCCGGGCGGCGACATCGTCGTCACCGCGCGCCGCCGCGAGGAAAGCGCCCAGACCGTCCCCGTCTCGGTCACCGCGTTCAACTCCGAGATGCTGCGCGAGAAGGCCGTCGTCTCCACGCAGGACCTGACCTACACGACGCCGGGCCTCAACGTCGCGCCGCAGACCTCGCGCGATACCCCCTCGATCGTGATCCGCGGCCAACGCCGCGCGACGGCAGGCGCGGCCGCCCCTTCGGTCGTCACCTACTTCGCCGACGTGCCGCTGCCCAACGAAGGCAGCATCGTGCCGACCTTCGATATCGGCTCGATCCAGGTGCTCAAGGGTCCGCAGGGCACCCTCTTCGGCCGCAACACCACCGGCGGCGCGCTGCTGCTCTACCCCGTCGCGCCCGACTATGACCTTGCCGGTTACGGTCAGGTCACGCTCGGCTCGTACAACGAGACGACCTTCGAGGGCGCCGTCAACGTGCCCATCGTCGAGGACCGCGTGGCCCTGCGCGTCGCCGGCCAGATCGCCCGCCGCGACGGCTACACCAAGAACCACGGCAACGGCGGCGACCTCGACGATCGCCACAACGACGCCTTCCGCGCCTCGCTGTTGCTGGAGCCGGTCGACGGCCTGAAGAACACCACCGTGTTCGACTGGTATCGCGCGCGTGAGAACGGCACCGGCACCGTGCTCAACGGCGTCTACCCGAACCCGGCCGTCAGCGGCGGCGGCACCGCGCGCACGGCGGCGAACACCCCCTACTTCGACTGCGGCGTCGCCGGTTGCGACATCGACATCGCGCTGGCCGAACAGCAGGCGGCCGGCGTTCGCGACGTCAGCACCAGCATCGATCCCTATTCGAACCGCACCTTCTGGGGCATTGCCAACACCTCCGAGCTGGAAGTCGGCAAGGTCACCTTCAAGAACATCTTCGGCTATCGTCGCAGCAAGGTCGCGGCCGCCCGCGACATGGACGGCACCTACCTCGCGCTTTACGACGGCGTTTCCAACACCGACGTCGAACAGGTCTCGAACGAGTTCCAGATCCTCGGCTCGCTGCTGAACGACCGCCTCGACTGGATCGTCGGCGCCTTCTACCTCAAGAGCGACCCGACCGGCGTGAACGGCAGCGTCACCTACTCGGCGGTGATCCCAGGTAAGACCTTCACCTACAACGAGAACTACAATTCCTCGACCAGCAAGGCGCTGTTCGGGCAGGTCGGCTATGCCTTCGGCGGCTTCGCGGAAGGCCTGCGCTTCAACGGCGGCTTCCGCTACACCTGGGACAAGTCGAGCGGCTGCTCGGTCGCGGCGCTCGACACCGCCGACCGCATCGGACCTGACGCCTGCGCCACGCAGGGCGGCAAGACCGGTTCGGAAAGCTCCAAGGCCCCGACCTGGACCGTCGGCTTCGACTACAAGGTCAACGACGACCTGTTCCTCTACGTCACCAACCGTCGCGGCTACCGCTCGGCGGGCTACAACCAGAGCGGCATGTCCTCGTACTTCGACGGTTTCGAGACGTTCCAGCCCGAGAAGGTCACCGACTACGAGGCCGGTATCAAGAGCAGCTGGGCGATCGGCGGCGTCAAGGGCCGCTTCAACATCGCGGCCTACACCAGCAAGTACAACAACATCCAGCGTTCGATCTTCCCAGGCGCGGACTTCGACGGCGACGGCAACTCGGCCAACGATCCGAGCAGCCTGATCATCAATGCCGCCAAGGCGACGATCAAGGGCACCGAGTTCGACTTCTCGGTCACCCCGGTCGGCGGCTTCACGCTGTCGGGCTTCGGCGCCTACACCGATGCCAAGTACGACGAGTACGACGCACCGGCCGCCTTCGTCCCGCTGCTGGGCACCAATCCGGTGAACAACAAGTTCTCCTACACGCCCAAGTGGACCATCGGCGGCGGTGCCCGTTACGCGACGTATCTGGGCAACTTCGCCGAGATGGTGTTCAACGCCAACTGGTTCCACAGCGCGAAGGTCTGGTACGTCGAGCGTCCGCTGGACACCAACGGGATCCAGAAGGCCTACGACACCGTCAACCTCAAGCTGGACTTCAACAACATCGAGGATCGCGGCATCGACCTCGGCTTCTTCGTGCGTAACCTGTTCGACGTGACGTATGCTGCCGCGGGCGGCGTCGTCACACCGTCGGTGACTTCGACCACGCTCGTCTACAACGAGCCGCGCGTGTTCGGTGCCCAGCTGCGCATGTCGTTCGGCAAGCGCTGATCCCCTACCCGCCCGTGCGGTTCGCTTGCGAGCCGCACGGGCACCCCTTTCGATACGACCCTTCGATGAGGATGTAGCCCGATGAAATCCCGTCTTCGTACCGCCCTGCTCTCCCTTTCCGCGCCCACCCTCTGCGTTCTGGCTTCCACCCTCGCGATGGCCGAGCCCTTGGCCGATGCCGACCGCACCGCGATCCTCGCCGAAGTCGATCGCGGCGCCCCCGCGATGGCGCGCAATGCGCTGCAGATCTGGTCCTGGGCCGAAGTCGGCTTCCAGG
>JASGGD010000351.1:0-3578 GCA_047605225.1 Novosphingobium sp. | reverse complement strand
CCCACCCCGGCATGGGCGAGGCGACCGCCGCCGCGCTGCGCGTGGTCACCGTCGCCGCCACCCGCATGGCGCGCCAGAAAGTGCGCGAGGCGCCGGTGCTGTCCTCGTGGCACGCCCTCATCGACTACCTGACGATCGACATGGCGCACCTGACGGTCGAGCGCGTGCGCGTCCTCTATCTCAACGCGCGCAACATGCTGATCCTCGACGATCTCGTTGGCGAAGGCTCGATCGACGAGGCGGCGATCCACCCGCGCGAAGTGATCCGCCGCGCGCTGGACCTCGGCGCCACGGCGCTGATCCTCGTCCACAACCACCCCTCGGGCTCACCCCAGCCGAGCCGGGCTGACATCGACATCACCAACCGCATCGCCGAGGCCGGTCGCCTGCTCGGCGTCTCCGTCCACGACCATGTCGTGATCGGGCGCGAGGGCCACGTCTCGCTGCGCGCCAAGGGGCTGATCTGAGATCATGTGCGTTGCCGCCGTCGCCTGGGATGCCCATCCCGACTGGCTCCTCGTCGTGGCGGGCAACCGCGACGAATTCCACGCCCGCCCCGCCGCGCCGCTCGCGCCCAGACCCGACGGGATCATCGCCGGGACCGACCTCACCGGCGGCGGCACGTGGCTGGGCGTTACCGAGGCAGGCCGCTTCGCCCTCGTCACCAATTATCGCGTGCCGGAGGGCTCGCTGCCCGGCCGCCCCTCGCGCGGGAAGCTGGTGACGGACCTGCTCGAAGGCGTGCCGCCCGCAGACCTGACCGACGCCATGGCGCAGATGAATCCGTTCAACCTGATTCTGGCCTATCCGGATGGCGCCTCGTTCCTCACCAATCACCGCCGCGTCGAAATGCGCCCGCTGTCTCCCGGCATTCACGGACTGTCGAACGGCGGCTTCGACGTGCCGTGGCCCAAGACGCTGCAAGTCGGCAAGGCAATCGAACGGTGGTTTGAAAATGGATTGTCCGACCCCGCGCCCCTCCTCGACACCCTGCGCGACGAGACGCCCGCCCCGGCAGCGAAAGGCCCCGAACTCGGGCCAGAGCCGCGTTTCGCACCGGTGTTCATCCGCGATCCGATCTACGGCACGCGGTGCAGCACGGTGATCACGATCGACCGCGCGAGCAGAGGTACGATCGTCGAGCGCAGCTTCGATGCCGACGGGCTGAGCACCGGCGAGGTCCGGATCGACTTCGTCTGGCCCCTACCGCACGGACTCTAACTCACTTCGTCATTGCGAGCGTAGCGAAGCAATCCAGGGCCGTTTCAAGCCGCCCTGGATTGCT
The DNA here is from genome assembly GCA_047605225.1 of Novosphingobium sp. GTDB lineage: Bacteria > Pseudomonadota > Alphaproteobacteria > Sphingomonadales > Sphingomonadaceae > Novosphingobium. Next base: position 2,293 of record JASGGD010000351.1, on the reverse strand, counting down.
TCGCTACGCTCGCAATGACGATTAGGAGTGGGATTAAGCCGCGATCATCCGGTTGCGACCACCGCGCTTGGCTTCGTAAAGCGCCATGTCCGCGCGGTTGAGCAGGTCGATGCCGCCCTGCCCCGGCGCGCGATGCACCAGACCGCAACTGATGCGCGCCTCGGTGCAGCCACCCAGCGGCAGATCTATCGGAGCAGCGGACACGGTATCGACAATGCGGCGGCAGATAGCCTGCGCCACCGCAGCATCGGCGGCTTCGAGCAGCACCACGAACTCGTCCCCTCCCAACCGCGCAACAAGATCGACCCCGCGCACCGATTGCGACAGCCGCCGCGCGATCTCCGCGAGCACGGCGTCACCCGCCACGTGCCCATGCTCGTCGTTGAGCGACTTGAAGCGATCGACGTCGATTAGCGCGATGCTCAGCGCGTCATTGCCTGCCAGAGCCGATTCGAAGCGGCGCAGGAAACCCGCGCGGTTGGCGAGGCCGGTCAGTTCGTCGGTCTCCGCCCGGCGCGCCAGTTCGCCTTCGCGGGCCTTGCTGGCGCTGACGTCCACCAGTGTCGCGACGGTGCCGGTGACTTGCCCCTGATCGTCGCGCTCGGCCCGGAACTTCGCCTCGATCCAGAGGCCGCCGGGGCGCTCGATCTCCATCGTCACGGTCGTATCCGCATCGAGCGCCCTGAGGTGCGCCGCAAACAGGGCCTCGCCCAACGGCGGATCGAGTTCGCCGATGTGCGCGCCCAGCAGTCGGCCCCCATCCTCGCCGATCAGCGGCGCGGCATCGCCGACGGCACGGGTGCAGGCACCATCGGCGCTGAAGCGCAGAAGCACGATGGAGGAGCGGTCGGCGAGCAGCTTGAGTGCGCGTTCGCTCTCGCTGAGCCGGTCGATCAGGTCGCGGCGCGCGGCCAGCGCTGCGGCGACCGGCATCATCAGCACCAGCACGGTGGCGAGATAGAACTGCAGGAAAGTCAACTTGACGCCCATCTCGTGTCCCGAGAGGTTGACCGGGCCATGGCCGTAGAACGTGGCGACCCCGCCCGTCACCGCCACCAGCATCACGGCCACGCTCGTCCCCTGCCAGCCGAGGCGGAACGATACCAGCATCAGCGGCACCATCGGCAGAAACAGCAGCGGGAAACGGTCCTGGCAGAATACGCCGACGCTGACCGCAAGGACCATCGCGTGAAGCAGCAGGTGCTGGGTGCGCTCATTCCAAGATGCGGTGCGCAGCATGGCGATGGTCTCGCCATGAATGACGCTGAAGAAGAACGGCGTGAAGATCAGCAGCCCCAGCGCATCGGCACAGAACTTCGTCGCGAGCGAAATGCCGATCGGCAGGTCGAACGCGATATTGGCGATCCCCGCGCCGAGCAGCGCGCCGAAGGCCGGAGCGATCATCCCCGCACAGACCACGAAGCGGCCGACCGACGCATGCTGGTGCAGCATGCGGCCATCGGCATCCAGCGTGGCGCGCAGCAGCCAGCCCGCAAGCGCGATCTCCAGCGTGTTGGAAACACCGAAGGCCAGCGGACCGGATACGACTCCACGAACCGCAAACCCGGCGGCTGCGATCGCGATCAGGCCACTTGCCAAAAACGCAGGCCACTCACGCCGCCGTCTGCCGATCAGCTGTGCGAGCACAACCGCATTGGCGGGCCAGACCGAGGCGAGGTTACCCTGAAAGCTGAGGTACTTGATCACCGCCGCCGACAGCGCGAAGCACACCAGCCCGGTCAGCAGGGGTGCAACGATGATCCGGGCCTTGGGCATCTCTCTCGGGTCTCTGGACGCTACGTGCGCACGGCGCTGTGCGGACTTCTCGTGCAAACGTTTGTGCGCGCAATGGTTAAGATTCCTCCCCGGATTACCCCCGCACACGCAGTTTAGTTGCACGGACCGCGCGCCAAGCGCCTTGCCTTTCGCGCCTGCCCCGCCTAGCGGCCCCACAAGAAATTGGCCGTTACCCGCGTCAGCTGCAAGGAGTCGAACATGGTCCCCCGCTACGCCCGTCCCGCGATGACCGCGATCTGGGAACCCGAAGCCCGCTACCGCATCTGGTTCGAGATCGAAGCACACGCCGCCGTCAAGATGGGCGAGATGGGCACCGTCCCCGCCTCCGCCGGCAAGGCGCTGTGGGACTGGTGGGCGACCAACCCGAAGATCGACGTCGCCGCGATCGACGCGATCGAGGCCGTCACCAAGCACGACGTCATCGCCTTCCTCGACTGGGTCGCGCAGCAGGTCGGCCCCGAGGCGCGCTTCATGCACCAGGGCATGACCAGCTCCG
>JASGGD010000350.1:0-3624 GCA_047605225.1 Novosphingobium sp. | reverse complement strand
CCAGCGCGGCAACGGCTCGCGCAAGTCGAGCATCGGCGCGGCGGCGCGTACCGGCACCGAAGGCGCGAGCTGCCCATGCTCGCAGCGTGCACCCCAGATCGGGTCGGCCAGTTCCGCCTCCACCGGGAAAAGCGCGCGCAGCCGGGCATACCAGCTCTTGAGACTTGGCTCGCCCTTATCACGGCTGGTGAGTGCCCCGCCCACGAACAGCGCCTCCTCCGCCCGCGTCATCGCGACATAGAGCAGGCGCCAGTGCTCCTGCTCGTCCGCGCGCTTGCCCTCGTCGAGCCGCGCGGCGATGCGCCCCTGCTTCTCGTCCTTCGACAGCGGCGGCAGCGGGATCGTGCGCGCCTCGTTGGCCGGGTCGGGCAAATCGATGCCGCGCTCGCGGGCGTTGTCCGGGTTGCTCGTCGCATCGGCGAGGATCACGATCGGCGCCTGCAGGCCCTTCGAGCCATGCACCGTCATCACCCGCACGAGGCCCGCCGCATTGTCCGCCTCGCGCTTCAACTCGCCATCGCCCGCGTCGAACCACGCGAGGAAACCGGCAAGGCTGGGCGTATCGGTGACGGCATAGGCCTTGGCGGCATTGACCAGTTCGTCGATCGGATCGTTCGCCTCGGAGCCGAGCCGCGCCACCAGCAGCCGCCGCCCCTGCCACGAGCCGACCAGCAACCACTGCAGCAAGTCCTGCGGCGGCGCATAATCGGCGCGCTTCAGTGCCTCGCCCAACTGGTCCATGACCGCCGCAACCTCGGGCTCGCGCGAGCGACGCAAGTGCTCCCACAGCCGCGTATGCCTGTCACGATAGCCATGGGTCAGAAGCTGCTCCTGACTCCACCCGACCAGCGGCGAGACGAGCAACGCGGCAAGGTTGAGATCATCCAGCGGCTGCACCGCAAAGCGCAGCGCCGCGACAAGGTCCTTCACCGCCAGCGGCGCGCCAAGGCGCAGGCGATCGACGCCCGCCACCGGCACGCCAGCCGCATGGAGCCGCGCGACGATCAGTCCGGCCAGTTCCTTCCTCTGACGTACCAGCACCATGATGTCGCCCGCCTGCGCGCGGCGCGGGTTACCCTTGACGAGCGTGAAGCCCGGCCCCTGCTCGTCCAGCCAGTCGCGCACCTGCAGCGCGATGCGCTCGGCCATCTGGCGGTCGGGGCGCGAGAGCCAGTCAGGGGTCGCGCCCTCCTCGTCCGGCAGTTCGTCGTCCTCGGCATCGACGGCGTCACTGACCGGGTGCCAGAGCGCCACATAGCCCGGACGTGCCTGCCCTTCATGCTGCTCGGGCGGCTGATCGAGCCCGAAGTTCTCGTGGCCGATGCCCCCGATGGCGCGATCGACGAAGTCCAGCACCGTCTGCGCCGTACGGAAAGAGCGATCGAGGCCCAGTTCCATGAGGCCGCGCGCCGAGTGATTGCTGCGCAGCATCTGCGCATTCTCGGCAGCGGAATCCATCTCGCGCCGAACGCGGTCGGCGGCGCGGCGGAAGTTTTCGGGGCTGGTGCCTTGGAAGCGGAAGATCGCCTGCTTGTAGTCGCCCACGACGAACAGCGTGCGCATCAGGTCTTCGCGCTGACCCAATCCCGCCCAGAACTCCCCCGCCATCGCGAAGATGATGTCCCACTGCGCCGCGTTGGTATCCTGCGCCTCATCGACAAGAATATGATCGAAGCGGCGGTCCAGCTTGTAGCGGATCCAGTCGGCCTGCGCCTGCTTGGCGAGGAGGTCGGCGGCGCGGCGGATCTGGTCGTCGAAGTCGATCAGCCCCTCGCGCTGCTTGGCCGCATCCCATGCCATCGCGAAAGCACGGCCCAGCCGCAGCGCCGGGACCAGCCGCTCGACCAGCGACAGCAGTGCGCGCATTGCCCTGACCTCAAGGATGCATTCAATCACCCGGGCGGCGGAATCCGTATAGCCCGGGTCGATCTTGTCCTGCGACTTGCTGGCTTTGGGCTCGTTCTTCTGAGTCAGGAACTCCCTGGCCAGCGTATCGAGACTCTCCAGCCGCTGCGCCCCGGTGCCTAGCAACCACTCGCTGATGGCATCGACCGCGCCGAGCCCGGTCTTGGTGCCCCACTCGTTGTTCACCGCCATGCAGTGCCGCAGCGAGCGCACATCGAATGCCGCATCCTCGCAGCGCGCCGCCAGCCACTCGCCATCCGCATCGGACGGCAGGCCGAGCAGGCGCAGCACGTTGCTGCGCATGTCGCCCGCCTGCCAGCTGCCCGGACCGAACCACGCCTCACGCGCGGAAGCGCAGCGCAGCAGGAAGGCCATCACCGCATCAGGGCCATGCCGCAGCGACAATTGCTCCACCGCCCGCAGCAGCGCCGGATCGCCCAGCGGGCTGTTCTCTGCCTCGACCAGCAGGTCCGCGAGAACCTGCCGCGCGAGGAGATCGCGTTCGCGGTCCTCCATCGGGCGGCTGCCGGGGATGAGATCGGCCTCCAGCGGGAACGTCGCCAGCAACCACTGCGAGAAGGCGTGAATCGTGTCGATCCGAAGCCCGCCGCCGGGACTGTCGAGCACCGAGGCGAACAACGTGCGCGCCTTCGCAAGGTTGGCATCGTTCGCCTGCGCACCGATCGCGGCGAGGCGTTCGCGCAGGCCGAACTCGTCGAGGCGCACCCATTCGGCCAGCGTACCGTTGATACGCGCGGCCATTTCGGTGGCGCCCGCCTTGGTGAACGTCAGGCACAGGATCTGCGAGGGGTCGACGTTCGGCTGCAGCAAAAGGCGCAGCACGCGCGAGGACAGCACCTGCGTCTTGCCCGTGCCCGCCGAGGCCGACAGCCACACCGTCTCCTGCGGATCGACCGCCCGCATCTGGTTGCCGTGAAGCGGATGAACGGTAGCAGGGCCGCTCATGCTGCATCTTCCGGCTTGTTGCCGAGCGAGGTGATCCACTCGTCCAGCCGCATCAACTGGTCATAGTCGGCATAGCTGCCGAGTTCGGGATTGAGCCGCGCGGTGAACGGCTGATCGCCCAGAATCCAGCGATCCAGCGCATCGTTCAGATAGCGCAGCGTTTCGGGCAGGAAGTCCTCGCGCGGGATGCCGGATTTCTTGCGGCCTTCCAGCACCGGCTCGAACATATAGCCCATGGTGCCGTCCTTGCCCTTGGCCATCGACCAGTATTCGAACGAATCCGCCACACCCTCGACGCCGTCGAAGCCGCCGTCCTTCGCGATGAGCGCGATGAGCCCGAGTTGCAGCGCGAAGCCCTCCTGAACGCGGCTGCCGGTCGGTGGCTGGCCGGTCTTGTAATCGACGACGGCAAGGCTGCCGTCCTCGCGCCGGTCGACGCGGTCGGCGCGGCCGTGGATGCGCACGTCGCGGTGGCGCATGTCACCCCACTTCTCGACCGCGACGACCTTGCGACCGGCGGCCTTGGCGGCGAGGATCATCGTCTCGAACGTCTCCAGCGCGGCGGCGAGGCGCGGCCACCACAGCACGCGCATCAGCGGGTGGGCGTTCTGCTCGGTCAGCACCCCTTGGGCGATGGGCTTGAGGCCGCCCTCGGGCTCGCCCGCCTCGTGCCAGCGCTGCATGATGAGGTGCGCGACATGCTGGTATCGGCAATGGCCGGCGTCGCGGTCGCGGTTGCCGGTGTCGTCGGCT
>JASGGD010000349.1:0-3637 GCA_047605225.1 Novosphingobium sp. | reverse complement strand
TGCGCCGGGCGATCAGGCCGCCGATCGCGGCGCCGAGGCCGGTCATGCCGAGCGCCAGCAGGATACGCATGGTCGTGCCGAGCGGCGGCGCGGCCATCGGGATCACCTTGTCGATGCCGAGCGCCAGCACCAGTCCCTCGATCGTCGAGGAACTGACGATCACGCTGCCGAGCCCGGCCAGCGCGCCGAACCACAGCGCGACGATCGCCGGGAACAGCGGGTGGCGCGTGATCGGCTGTCCGCCGGTGCCTCCGCCTGCGTTCTCGGCGCCGCTCTCGATGGTGAGGTTGGTGTCGGCCACTGCATTACCCTTATGTCTTGAACCGGGACCTGTGCTCACGCGGCGGCTCCCAGCCCTGCTTGATCGCTCTTTGCTGCCAGCATTTGGTAAACGAGAGGATAACGACGGGCGTTCTCGGCCCAGTCGTGCCGGGTTTCCACGTGCTTGCGGCCCGCAATCCGGTAGGATTCCCACTCGTCACGGGCATCGAGCAGCCGCGCCAGCGACTCGGCGCAGGCGGATGCATCGTCGGGGGTGAACAGCACTCCGGTCAAGCCGTCGGTGACAAGCTCGCGGTGGCCGCCGACGTCGCTGGCGGCGACGAGCTTGCCCTGCGCCATCGCTTCCAGCGGCTTCAGCGGGGTGACGAGGTCGGTCAGGCGGCTCTTCTTGCGCGGATAGGCCATGACGTCGCACAGCGCATAATAGCGGTCGACCTCATGATGCGGCACGCGGCCGACGAAGTGGATCGCCCCGGCTGCGGGAGAAGCGGCCGCCTGCGCGCGCAGGGCATCCTCGCGCGGGCCGCCGCCGACCATCAGCAGCTTTGCCTTGGGCTGGCGCGTTACGAGAGCGGGCATCGCGTCGATCAGGACGTCGAGCCCTTCGTAGTCGTAGAAGCTGCCGATGAAGCCGATGACCGGGCCGTCGAAGCCCAGTTGCGCGGCAAAAGCCTCGTCGCGCGGCAGCGGCGTGCCGAACAGGGCAAGGTCGACGCCATTGGGCATGACGGTGATCTTGTCTTCGGGAATCCCGCGCGTGGCGAGGTCGGCGCGCAGGCCCTCGCAGATCGTCACCACCGCGTCGGCCTTGCGCACCACATGCGTTTCTAGCGCATGGGTGAGGCGGTACTTGAGCGAACCCTCGGTGCCGGTGCCGTTGCCGACGGCGGCGTCCTCCCAGAAAGCGCGGATCTCATAGACCAGCGGAATGCCGTACTTGCGCGCGACCTTGAGCGCCGCTTGTCCGCACAGGACCGGCGAATGGGCGTGGATCACGTCGGGGCGCCACTGTTGGACGACTTTCTCGATTCCCGCCGCGAACAGGGCGATCTCGCGCCATTCGCGCACGACGGGAGGACCGGATACCTTGCCGCCCGCGCGGTGGAACAGGAGGCCGTCGTGCTCCTCCACCGCACCGTCGCCCTCGTTGTAGCGCGGGCCGGTCACGCCGCGCACGTCGAGGCCGAGCGCCTGCTGCGCTTTCAGGATCGCGCGCGTGCGGAAGGTATAGCCGCTGTGGATCGGCAGCGAATGGTCGAGCACGTGAAGAATGCGGGTCATAGGACGCATTTCCTAGCGAAGAACGCTTAACGTGGCGTCAACTTGCTGCTGTTAACTCCGCCGCAGATGGTCGACATCCTTGCCCTTGCCATATCGCACGGACTGCTGCTGCTCGCCGCATGGCGCCTGCTGTGGCGGCCCGATCTCGATTCGGAAGGTACCGATTCGCAAAGTCGTCCTCACCGCAAGCCCGGCGCGCCGATGCGCGTCAACCGGGTGGTCGATGGCGAGGAGGGCGGCGATGCTTAACCTCGCTCTGACCGGCTTCTTCGCGGCGATGATGCTGCTCGGCTTCAAGCGCCCGTTTCTGTGGGTGCTGTGCTACCTCTACGTCGACATTGTCGCGCCGCAGATCATCTCGTGGGGCTTCCTGACGCGGCTGCCGATCTCGCTCATGGCCTTCGCGGCGGCGTTCCTCGGCTGGCTGGTGTTCGACGACAAGCGCGATTCGCGCTTCACCTGGCGGCAGGGACTGATCGGCCTGCTGCTGCTTTACTGCGCCGTGACCACTTTCACCGCCGACTATCCCGAGGAAGCGCTGACCAAGTGGTCGTGGGTGTGGAAGGCGCTGGTCTTCGCGCTGTTCCTGCCGCTGACCTTGCGCACGCGCCTCAGAATCGAGGCGGTGGCGCTGGCCATGGTGCTCTCGGCGAGCGCGCTGATCATCGACGGCGGGCTCAAGACGGCGATGGGCGGCGGCGGCTACGGCAGCCTCATCATCTTCGTGGAGAACAACACCGGGCTCTATGAAGGCTCGATCATCTCCTGCGTCGCCATCGCGCTGATCCCGGTCGCGGTGTGGCTGGCGCGCTACGGTACGATCTTCCCGCCCGACTGGCGGGTCTGGCTGTTCACCGGCGCGCTGATCTTCGCCTGTTCGCTGATCCCGATCGGCACGCAGGCGCGCACCGGCCTCGTCTGCCTGGCGATTCTGTGCGGCCTCTATCTGCGTACGGCGAAGAACCGCGTGCTGATTTCGGCGGGCATGGGGCTGGCGCTCCTCGTGGCCGTGCCGTTCCTGCCGCAGTCCTACCTGCAGCGCATGAACACCATCGAGAACCACCAGTCCGACCAGTCCGCCAGCACGCGAATCGGCGTGTGGAAGTGGACGCTGGGCTACGTTAAGGACCACCCGATGGGCGGCGGCTTCGAGGTCTACCTGTCCAGCAAGGTCGCCTACGATACCGTCTCCAGCCAGACCACCGGCAGCAACGTGACGATCACCCGCACCCCCGTCGTCGAGACCGGCCGCGCGTTCCACTCCAGCTATTTCGAGATGCTGGGCGAGCAGGGCTACCCGGGCTTCGCGCTGTGGTTGCTGCTGCAGATTTCAGGTGTCGTCCAGATGGAGCTGATCCGCCGCCGCTGGAAGGACCGCCAGGAACCCGACGAAGCCTGGGCGGCGCCGCTCGCGGTGGCGTTGCAACTGGCGCAGGTCGTCTACATGATCGGCTCGCTGTTCGTCGGCATCGCCTTCCAGCCCTTCATCCTGATGCTGATCGGGCTGCAGTGCGGGCTGTGGAGCTACCTCAAGCGCATCGACCGCCCGGCCGAGCGCGTGCGCCGTGGCCGCCAGCCGATGCGCGTGGCCAATGTTGCGGCGGGTTAAGAATCGGCTCGCCTCAAATCGTTTGCACTTTCTTCCCGGGCTTCCTTAACATTAACCACTGCCCGCCGTTCTGGTGAGCAATGGCGCGGTTCGCGCGCCGTGACGCCGGAAACCACGTTGAGATTACTTAAGGGAAAATCCGGCGTTTACGACGAATTAACCTTTAACCTTCATTGGTCATATGGTTAATACAACGCAATGTCCGCAAAAGGCTGCGTCAGCCGCGGGCATCGGGGGCAAGAAGGAACCGACCCATGCGAGTGCTGCTGATCGAGGATGAACCGACCACGGCCCGGGCTATCGAGCTCATGCTGACGGCGGAAGGATTCAACGTCTACTCCACCGATCTGGGCGAGGAAGGCCTCGATCTGGGCAAGCTGTACGACTACGACATCATCCTTCTCGACCTCAACCTGCCCGACATGCACGGCTATGACGTGCTCAAGAAGCTGCGCGTCGCCAAGG
>JASGGD010000348.1:0-3672 GCA_047605225.1 Novosphingobium sp. | reverse complement strand
AGTTCACCCGCGTGCGTGTGAACGGGCTGGAGACGATCGCCACCAGCTCGGACGGCGCCTCCGCCAACCGCGACCGCGCGTTCGACTTCAACGTGTTCGCCTCGGAACTGTTCAGCAGCCTCGTCGTCCACAAGACCGCCGAAGCCAGCCTCGACGAAGGCTCGCTGGGCGCGGTTGTCGATCTCAACACCGGCAATCCGCTGGCGGCCAAGGCGGGCCTGACCGGCGTGCTCAACGTGCAGGGTTCGTACAACGACCTGTCGAAGAACGTCGGCCCGCGCATGGCCGGGCTGCTGTCCTGGCGCAACGATGCGGGCACGTTCGGCGTCAACCTCTCGGCCGCCTATTCGCACACCGACACGATCGAGAACGGCAACAACACGGTGCGCTGGGCGCAGGCCTACTTCAATTCGGTGGACGGTAACCCCTGCTACTACTCCGTCCCCGACGCGACCGGCGGCAATCCGGTGAGCAGCGGTGGATACTACCGCCCTTCGGCGTCGTGCGACGAGGCATCGCTCTCGTTCCACCCGCGCATCCCGCGCTACGGCATCGTCGAGCATGACCGCAAGCGCCTCGGCCTGACCGGCTCGATCCAGTTCGAGCCGACCGACCGCACCAAGTTCTCGATCGACGGGCTCTATTCCTCGTTCAAGGAAACCCGCGCCGAGCAGTGGCTCGAAGTGCTCGCCCGTTCGAACGAGCGTCGCTTCGACGTCGTCGATCCGGTCTACGACGACAAGGGCAACATGGTTAGCGCGACCTACAACAACGCCTATGTCCGCACCGAAAGCTATCTGCGCAAGTCGAAGACCGAGTTCTGGCAGGTCGGCGCGACCTGGGACCAGGACGTCAGCGATACCCTGCGCTTCACCCTGCTGGGTGGCATGTCGCAGTCGAACGCCGATATTCCGGTCGAGACGACGATCGCCTACGACAACCGCAACGCCAACGGCTTCAGCTACGACTACTCGGACATGAAGTCGCCGGTGCTGAGCTACGACCTCGACGTGACGGACCCGGCGAACTTCCAGCTGGCGGAAATCCGCGACCGTCCTTCCTACGTGAAGAACAAGTTCAAGACCGCGCAATTCCGCACCGAATGGGACCTGACCGACGGCTTCACGGTGAAGGCGGGCGCGGTGTGGCGCCGCTACGACTTCCGCACCCAGCTGTTCATGCGTGACACGGCGGCCTGCGGCAGCAACGGCACGCAGGACCTGATCCTCGGCACCGTGACCTGCTCGTCCAGCGTCTACGGCTTGCCGGTGACTTCGGACATCTCGCAGCTCGTCAATCTGGGCAATGCGGGCCAGCCGAGCGGCACCACCAGCCAGTGGCTCGTCGCCGACATCGCCAAGGCGGCCGAATACACCAACCTCTACGGCCGCACCGCCATCGAGGACCTCGGCAGCAACCGCCAGGTGCGCGAGACGACCTCGGGCGGCTACCTGCAGTTCGACGTCAAGGGCGAGATCTTCGGTCTCGAATATGCCGGCAACGCGGGCATCCGCTATGCCCACACCGACCAGAAGTCGACCGGCTACACCGCCGGCGTCGCGGCCACCGTGCAGCGGACTTACGACGACTGGCTGCCGGCGATGAACGTCGCCTTCTACCCGCGCCACGACGTGATCCTGCGCGGGGCCATCGCCAAGGTCATCACCCGTCCTTCGCTGGGCAACCTAAACCCGGGCGGCTCGGTCGACGGCTTCAACTACCGCGTGACCTTCGGCAACCCGTTCCTCGATCCCTACCGCGCGACCAACTTCGACGCTTCGGTCGAGTGGTACTTCGCCCCGCAGGCGCTGCTGTCGGTGGCGGGCTTCATCAAGAAGATCGAGAGTTTCCCGGTCTCGGGCACTTACGTCGCGACGCTGCCGCAGCTCGGCCTCGGCCGCGACGTACTGGGCCAGAGCACGCCTGCCTACATCAACTACGATCCCAACCAGGAATACGTGGTGTCGTCGCAGGTGAACGGTGCGGGCGCGACCCTCAAGGGCGTGGAAATCGCGCTGCAGATGCCCTTCAGCTTCCTGCCGGGCGTCCTGAGTCACACCGGCTTCCAGGGCAACATGACCTTCGTGGACAGCAGCGCCGACTACACCATCACCGGCCCGGCCGAGACTGCCTGTACCCGCAACGCGACGACCGGCGCCTGCGCGCTCACGGGCGTTTCGCGGACATACAGCAACACCCTCTACGGCGTGTCGAAGCGGGCGTGGAACGCGACGCTGTACTATGACGACGGCAAGTTCAGCATTCGCGGCTCGGTCAGCTACCGCAGCCCGTTCAGCGATGCGAGCAGCGCCACCGGCAACATCTTCGAAGGTTACGGATCTTACACTAGCGTCGATGCCGCGGTGCGCTACAAGGCAACCGAGTGGCTGGAGCTGTCGATCGACGGCAACAACCTGACCGACGCCTACCGCTATCGCTACAACGATCTCTACCAGACCCGTAACTACGAGAACAATCACTTCGGGCGCACGATCCTGTTCGGCGCGCGCGCGAAAATCTGATCTGTGGGGCAGCACGGAGAATGTCTTTGGAATTCACACGCCGGATTCTGATCGCAGGCTCCCTGACTGCCGGGCTCGGTCTGAAGGCCAGCGCGCAGACTCCTCCCCCGGCGGTGGCGAACAAGACGTCACCGCCGGGTCTGGCGATGCCGGACGAAACCATCGACCTGTGGCCGAAGGGGGCACCGGCGAAGCTGGCCCGACCGCTTATCGAGGAGGTCGAGGAGCGCTCGACCGATGGTTTGGTCAGCGACAGGGCCGTCCACGGCATCACGCGTCCCAGGATGGTGGTGTTCCGGCCTGACCGTCCCAACGGCGCCGCCGTGATGATCACGCCGGGCGGAGGTTATCGCCGCATCGTCATCGACCGGGAAGGCTACGAGATCGCCCGCTGGCTGACCGCGCGCGGCTTCACCGCCTTCGTGCTGTTCTACCGCCTGCCGGGCGAGGGCTGGTCGAGCGGCCCCGACACACCGCTCGCCGACGCGCAGCGCGCCATGCGCCTGATCCGCCACCGGGCGAAGGATTTCGCCATCGACCCCGAACGGGTCGCGGCGATGGGCTTCTCCGCCGGAGGGCACCTCTGCGCCGACCTCGGCGCGCGGTTTGCTGCCAGGGTCTACGATCCCGTGGACGCGGCGGACAGGCTTTCTGCCAAGCCGTTCTGCGCCGCGCCGATCTATCCGGTGGTCAGCATGGACCCGGCCATCGCCCATCCCGGATCGCGCAATCTGCTGCTCGGCCCCTCGCCGACGCCGGAGCTTGAGGCCGCGCATTCACCCGATCGTGTGGTCCCGGCCGATGCGCCGCCGCACTTCCTCATCCATGCCGAGGACGACGACGTCGTGCCCTCCGAGAACACCGTGCGCCTGCGCGCGGCGCTGAAGGCCCGCAAGGTGCCGGTCGAGGCGCATTTCTTCGCCAATGGCGGCCACGGCTTCGGCCTGCGCCGCGCGATCGGCAAGCCGGTCGAGATCTGGCCCGAGATGTGGCGTGCCTGGGCGCGGACGGTCGGGTTCGGGTAAGCCGTCGTCCCGGACTTGATCCGGGACCGCTGGCTGTCTTTAGTCGCGAACTTCGGGCGAGGCGCCCCGCCGATACCAAGGCTGTTCACGGCCAGCGGTCCCGGATCAAGTCCGGGACGACGATC
>JASGGD010000347.1:0-3694 GCA_047605225.1 Novosphingobium sp. | reverse complement strand
CGAGGACCGGGACCGGCAGCTTGCCCGGCTTGCGCACCGGCACGAAGGGCAGGCCCATGCGCGCCGCCATCGCCGCGCCGAACACGAAGCCGCGCGCCTCGATCCCGGCGATGACTTGCGCGCCTGCAGCCTCGGCGCGATCCGCCATGTGGCCGACTGCGGCCGCGAAGCCAGGGCCGTCGCCGATCAGTGTGGTCACGTCGCGGAACAGGATTCCGGGCTTGGGGAAGTCGGGGATCGTGCGCACCAATTGGCGCAGGTCTTCGACGGTCACTTGTGCATCTCCGGCAGTCCATAAGCAAAGCGCCCCGCCATCACCGTGGATGGCGGGGCGCCGGAGCCCTTAGCAGGTGGAAGCCGTCAGGTCAGTGCTTCTTTCCGGCCCAGATGTTGCGGTAGGACATATAGCCCAGCACCGTCGCGAAGATCAGGAAGAGCACCACGGCAAGGCCGGTCTGGTTGCGCTTTTCCAGCTTCGGCTCGGCGGTCCAGACGAGGAAGGCGGCGACGTCCTTGCCCATCTGGTCGACGGTCGGCTTGGGGTTGCCCGGACCGTACTCGACCTGACCGTCGCTCATCAGCGGCGGGGCCATCGCGAGGTTGAGATTCGCGAAGTACGGGTTGTAGTGCAGGCCGTCCGGCGTCTTGGAGTCCGGGAACTTCTTCAGAAGTTCGGCGGGCTGCTCCTGATAGCCGGTGATCAGCGAGTACACGTAGGCCGGGCCTTCGTGACGCGCCTTGGTGATCAGCGAGAGATCGGGCGGGATCGCGTTGTTGTTCGCCGCGCGCGCCGCGATGTCGTTCGCGAAGGGCTTGGGGAAGTAGTCGGTCGGCATGCCCGGACGGGTGTTCGCCTCGCCGGTGGTGGCGTCGGTGCCGGGGACCTGGAAGCCCGCCGCGATCGCCTTAACCTGGCCTTCGGAATAGCCCAGCTGCTCCAGGTCGCGGAAGGCGACGTGGCTCAGCGAGTGGCAGGCCGAGCAGACTTCCTTGTAGATCTGGAAGCCGCGCTGCAGCTGCTGCTTGTCAAACTTGCCGAAGGGGCCGTCGCTGGCGAAGTGCACTTCCTTGGGGTGCAGGTGGAACTCGTGCTCCGCCGTCGGGGCCGCCGGTTCGGTGATCGCCGTGTAGGCGCCCTTGCCGAACGACCACGCCAGCGCGACCGTGAAGAACAGCCCGACGAGGATCGAGAGAATGCGTGCCATGTCTTTCGTCTTTCGTTCTGGCTGGATCAGGCAGCCGGGGTCGGCTGGGCGGCGGAAACGTCGAGCTGGGCTTCGTCATCCTTGCCGAGCACCGATTCGGTGATCGAGAACGGCAGCGGCAGCGGCTTTTCGATCGCCGAAACCACCGGGATGATGATGAGGAAGTGCGCGAAGTAGTAGAGCGCCGCCAGCTGCGAGATCATGACGTAGGGCTCTTCCGCCGCGGCGCCGCCGCAGTAGAACAGCACCAGCATCGCCGGGATCAGGCCGAAGAAGAAGAACTTGCGGTAGAGCGGACGGTAGCCGCCCGAACGCACCGGCGACTTGTCGAGCCAGGGCAGGAAGAACCACACCAGGATCGCGCCGAACATGGCGAGCACGCCCATCAGCTTGGCCGGGATGAAGAAGAAGTCCTGCGTGAAGGCGCGAAGGATCGCGTAGAACGGCCAGAAGTACCATTCGGGCACGATGTGCGCCGGGGTGCTCATCGGGTTCGCCGGAATGTAGTTGTCCGGGTGGCCGAGCGCGTTGGGGAAGTAGAACACCGCGATCGCGAAGAGGATCGCGAAGACGCCGATCGCCCAGCCGTCCTTGGCGACGTAGTAGGGGTAGAACGGCACCGTGTCCGAGCTGGACTTCACTTCCACGCCGGTCGGGTTCGACGAGCCGGGGATGTGCAGCGCCCAGATGTGCAGGATCACCACGCCCAGGATCACGAAGGGCAACAGGTAGTGCAGCGAGAAGAAGCGGTTGAGCGCGGCGTTGTCAGGCGCGAAACCGCCCAGCAGCCACTGCTGCAGCGGCTCGCCCACGAAGGGGATCGCGCCGAACAGGCCGGTGATGACCTTGGCGCCCCAGAAGCTCATCTGGCCCCACGGCAGCACGTAGCCCATGAAGGCCGTGGCCATCATCAGCAGGAAGATCACCACGCCCAGCAGCCACACCATTTCGCGCGGCGCCTTGTACGAGCCGTAGTAAAAGCCGCGGAAGATGTGGATGTAGATCACGACGAAGAAGGCCGAGGCGCCGTTGGCATGCGCATAGCGCATCAGCCAGCCCCAGTTCACGTCGCGCACGGTCATCTCGATGGTGTCGAACGCCACGGCGGTATTGGCCGCGTAGTGCATGGCCATGACGATGCCGGTGACGATCTGCAGCACGAGGCAGAGCCCCGCAAGGAAACCGAAGTTCCAGAAATAGTTGAGGTTGCGCGGAACCTCGTAACCGCCACCGACCGCGTTGTAGACGAGGCGCGGGATCGGCAGCCGTTCGTCCATCCACTTCATCAGCGGGTGCGCGGGGGTGTAGTGCTTTGCCCAGGGAAAGCTCATGTTCTTGATCCTCTCTCTTGGGCTCAGCCGATTTTGACGACGGTGTCGGACGAGAACTCGTACTTCGGCACCTCGAGGTTCTTGGGCGCGGGGCCTTTGCGGATGCGGGCGGCCGTGTCGTAGGACGAACCGTGGCAGGGGCAGAAGTAGCCGCCGAACTCGCCCTTCACTTCACCTTCGCCGGCGCCCAGCGGCACGCAGCCGAGGTGGGTGCACACGCCCATGGTGATGAGCCAGTTCTCCTTGCCCTCCTTCGTGCGCTCCTCCAGCGACTGCGGATCGCGCAGCGAGGACACATCCACCGCGTTCGCCTCGGCGATTTCCTTCGGCGTCAGGTTGCGCACGAAGACCGGCTGCTTGCGGAACACCGCCTTGATGGCCTGACCGGGCTGGATCGCCGAGATATCGATTTCGGTGGAGGAAGCCGCGAGAACGTCGGCCGATGCCGACATCTGGCTTACGAGCGGGACGACGATCCCGATTCCTGCAACGCCTGCAGCGCTGACTGCGGCGATGTTGATGAAATCGCGCCGCCTTACGCCCTCTGTTTCTGCCATGTTTGCCCTTGCCTTGCTTTCGACAACCCTCTCTGCCGGAGGTGCGGCAGGAGGTCTATCAGACCGAATGGTATCCTGGTATCCCCCGTACCGGTTGCGAGCCACAGGCAAAACCCATGAATCTCCCGGCTTTGGGGCTTCTGTTATACATGAACGGAGCCTGTGCCAACCTTGATTTTGGTCAAGGCAAGCTACTGTAAGAGACGGAAGTTAGGCGGGTGGACTTGGTGATACCCGCGATTTCGGGAGCGGAACGTGGTGGCGCACCGTTTGGGCTGGCGAAGCATGGCAGGCCCCGCCGCCCGGTCGCGGGGGCTTCGACAAGCTCAGCCTGAGCGGGTTGGGGGGCTATGAGCGGGGAGCCGACCTTGCGCCCCTCCCCTGCGTCGTCCTGAACTTGTTTCAGGATCCATCGCGCAGTTGGTGCCGTCGCTGGAAGGTCAAAACCGCCCAGTCGATTTAGTCGCTCGCGAACTAGGCGATCGGCCTGATGGACCCTGAAACAAGTTCAGGGTGACGGTAGATTTGGGTGGGAAGCGGACGTTTATCCTCCCTGTTCCGAAGGAATGGGGAGGTGGCAGCCCGCAGGGCTGACGGAGGG
>JASGGD010000346.1:0-3737 GCA_047605225.1 Novosphingobium sp. | reverse complement strand
CCTCGCGCGAATCGGCGACGCCGCGCAGATGGCTCGCCATGTCGAGCGCGCGGGCGCGGCGCAGCACCTGCTTGGGCGGCAGGCCGAAGTCGCGGCTGACCACGCGCTCCAGCTTGCGGCGATCGACCCCGCATTCGGCCGCCGCATCGCTGACCGAGATGCCGGGATCGCGCAAGGAAATCTCCTCGAACTGCGCGGTAACGGGGTCCGGCTCCACCCCGCCCAGCCCTTCGACCTGACTGCGGACCAGATCCTCGATCGCCTGCAGCCATTCCTCCGGCGTGGCGTCGGGGTCCAGCGCCTGCAGGAAATCGTCCGAGGGCGCGGTCATCACGTCGGTGGGAACGATCTTGTCGAGAAACTCCCCCACGCGCGGGAGTTTCAGCGAGTTGCCCGTCCCGGGACGGATGACATAGCCGACGCTGACGAAGCTGCCCGTCACCGTAATCGGCATGCGGCGCGAGTGAGGGCCGAAGAAGAACGCCCCGCGCCGGGTGGTGACGGGGCCTTCCGACGTCTGCGCCGCCCAGTCTCCCGCCAGTTGCACGCGCACGCACGCGGTGTCGCTGAACAGCCCGCAGGACACCGTATAGTCCTTGGGCAAGTCCACTTTCGTGACATAGAGCCGCCCGAGCCAGGGCGCGAGGTCCGGCGATGGCGCGCGGTTGTAGGACAGGGGTTGCCCGTCACGTGTCATGCCCTGCTGCGGCGCAATCGAGGGATCGACCGCAGGGCGATTCCTGCGTTGCATGGTTACTCTGTTTTAAAGATGCCCCGAAAAAGCGATAATTGCGCAACGGCTTGGGGGCAATGCGAGAAAATCTACAAGGGCTGTTAGATTCCTAGTATTTTCTTGCAGGTAATCCCCTCTTTCAAGGAACTTGACCGGATCACCGTCCTAAAGGCAGAGCAGGCCGCATGAAACTCGACCAAGACATCGCCCTTGCGCTCCGCCTTGCCGATGCGGCCGGTGAAGCGATTCGCCCTCACTTCCGCACCGGCCTCGCGGCCGATCGCAAGTCCGACGCCTCGCCCGTCACCGTCGCAGACCGGGCCGCCGAGGAAGCGATGCGCCGCATCCTCAAGGCGGAAGTGCCGCGCGATTCGATCATCGGCGAGGAGTTCGGCACGGAAGAAGGCGGATCGAACCGCACCTGGGTGCTCGACCCGATCGACGGCACCATTGCATTCATGGGCGGTCGCGCAACCTTCGGCACGCTGATCGCGCTGCTGATCGACGGCTGGCCGGTGCTGGGGATCATCGACCAGCCCATCCTGAACGAGCGCTGGGTCGGCGCCAGCGGCCACGCCACCACCTTCAACGGACGCGAAGTGCGCACCCGTCCCTGCCGCGGACTCTCCGACGCGATGCTGGCCACCACCGGACCGCAGTATTTCGATCAGGTGCAGGGCGACCACTTCATGGCGCTGGCGGCCAAGACCGACCACAAGCGCATGATGTTCGGCGGCGACTGCTACAACTACGGCCTGCTGGCGAGCGGCCACATCGATCTGGTGTGCGAGGCCGGGCTCAAGCTGCACGATTGGGCGGCGCTGGTGCCCATCGTCGAGGGCGCGGGCGGCACCATGTGCGACTGGAACGGCGAGCCGCTCAACGCTACATCGGACGGCGAAGTGCTGGCGATCGGCGATCCCGCGCGGCTGGAGGACGTGATCGAGGCCCTGCACCATGCTCATGATCACGGGCACGATCATCACCACGACTGACCCTTGAAGCTCTTCTTCTACGGCACCCTGCGCCCGGATGCAGATACGCCGATGGCGCGGTGGGTCGCGGCGCGGCTGGTCCGGACCGAGCCAGGCCGGGTGCCGGGGCGGCTTTATGCGGTGCGCGATCCGCGCGGCTGGTATCCGGCGCTGGTACCGGGTTCGGGGCGGGTCGGCGGGGTACTGTGCGAATTGCAGCTGCGACCGGGCGACCTCGCCCGTCTGGATGCCTACGAGGGGCGCGAGTATCGGCGGCTTGCCCTGCCGGTACGCACTAGCGCGGGACGGGTCACCGCGCAGGCCTATATATGGCGAAAGGGTCTGCCGGATGGCCGTCCCATCGGCGCGGACTTCGTCGAATGGCTGCGCGGCATCCGCGGAACGCCTTATTCGTGATCGCTGTGCTTGCCATCCGGCGCATCTCCCACTAAGGGCGCGTCCTTCAATCGACACGGTCGAGTCTCCCGCAACGGAGATTCGCGGGTCGGCCTGGCGAAAAGGGCTGCCATGGCCGGCGGGACGTGTCCCGATCAAAGGAGACGAAAATGCCCAAGCTGAAGACCAAGAGCGGCGTGAAGAAGCGCTTCAAGCTCACCGCCACCGGCAAGGTGAAGCACGGCGTAGCCGGCAAGCGCCACCGCCTCATGAGCCATAACGGCAAGTACATCCGCCAGAACCGCGGCACCGAAGTCATTTCCGACGCCGATGCCAAGGTCATCAAGAAGTGGGCGCCCTACGGGCTCAACTGAGGAGTACTGACGAATGAGCCGTATCAAGAGGGGTGTTACCACCCGCGCAAAGCACAAGCGGATTCTGGACCAGGCCAAGGGCTACCGTGGTCGCCGCAAGAACACCATCCGCGTTGCACGCCAGGCCGTCGAAAAGGCCGGCCAGTACGCGTACCGCGACCGCAAGATCAAGAAGCGCACCTTCCGCGCTCTCTGGATCCAGCGCATCAACGCGGCCGTCCGCGCTGAAGGCCTGACCTACTCGCAGTTCATCCATGGCGTGAAGCTCGCCGGGATCGAACTGGACCGCAAGACGATGGCCGACCTCGCCATGAACGAAGGCGGCGTGTTCAGCGCCGTCATCGCGCAGGCGAAGGCAGCTCTGCCGGCGGCGGCGTAAGCCACCCAAGCAGAAGCTCCTCAGCTTCATCGCGCGATTTCAAAGGGCGTGGATGGCATGTGCCGTCCGCGCCCTTTTCGCGTATGCGACCTTCATGCGTTGCGGTTCGGCTGATGGCCCCTTAAGGACGCGGCGCAGCATTTACACTCATTCAGACAGGCAGACGACCAGTGGACCACGCAGCAACCGGCCAGGAGGCGCTATCCCGCATCGCGGGCGCCGATGATCTCGATACGCTGGAGTCCCTGCGCGTCGAATTTCTGGGCAAGCAGGGCTCGATCTCGGGCCTGCTCAAGACGCTGGGCAAGCTCGACCCAGAGGAACGCAAGGTCGAGGGACCGAAGATCCACGCCCTGCGCGAAAGCGTCAGCGATGCGCTCACCGCCCGCAAGGACACCCTCGAAACCGCCGCGCTCGACGCGCGCCTTGCGGCCGAGACGATCGACCTCTCGCTCCCCGCGCCAGCCACCCCGCGCGGCGCCGTGCACCCTGTCTCGCAGGTGATGGACGAACTGGCCGAAGTCTTCGCCGACCTCGGCTTCGCGGTCGCCACCGGGCCGGAGATCGAGGACGACTGGCACAATTTCACCGCGCTCAACATGCCGGAAAGCCACCCGGCGCGCGCGATGCATGACACCTTCTATTTCCCGGATCGCAACGACGACGGCCGCGAGATGCTGCTGCGCACGCATACCTCGCCGGTGCAGATCCGCTCGATGATCCAGCAGGGTGCGCCCATCCGCATCATCGCGCCGGGCCGTGTCTACCGTTCGGACAGCGATGCCACGCATACCCCGATGTTCCACCAGATCGAGGGCCTCGTCATCGACAAGGGCATCCACCTCGGCCACCTGAAGTGGACGCTGGAAGCCTTCCTCAAG
>JASGGD010000345.1:0-3827 GCA_047605225.1 Novosphingobium sp. | reverse complement strand
GGGGGAGGGGGACCACCCGCAGGGTGGTGGAGGGGCACCCTCGGGATCGCCGAACCTCTCTGCGGGCGCTGCCCAAAGGCGCTGCCCTTCGAGCACTCGCTATCTGCCGCGTGCCCCTCCACCATGCTTCGCTTGGTCCCCCTCCCCGCTTGCGGGGAGGAATGGGCCGAAGACGAAAACGGCCCGCTAGCGACTCGGCGGCGCTAGCGGACCGTTTTCAACCGGCGATCCCTTTAAAGGGGCCGGATCGGATTATTGCGCCGCCGCTTCGGAAGCCTCGGGCGCGGCCTCACCCTCGGCGGGCGCAGCAGCGGCATCGGCTGCCGGAGCCGCCTCGGCAGCGGGCAGCGGCAGGTTCGAGCCCTGCGAATTCAGATAGGCGATGACGTTGGCGCGGTCTTCCGGCTTGGAGAGACCGGCGAAAGTCATCTTGGTGCCCGGCGCGTAGGCCTTGGGGCTCTTGAGCCAGTCGTTCAGCGCGTCGAACGACCAGTTGCCGCCCTTGCTCTTGAGCGCGTCGGAGAAGGCGAAGCCGCCCACGCCCTTGCCGATCGCCTCGCCCACCACGCCGTGGAGGTTCGGGCCGATGCCGTTGGCGCCGCCCGCGTTGATCGTGTGGCACGAGGTGCACTTGGCGAAAGTTGCCTGGCCCTTGGCCACGTCGGCGGTGGCGAGAAGCGTCGCGATCGGCGGATCGCCACCGCCCGAGCCTTCCTCGGCCACGCCTTCGACGGCGTAGCCCGCAGTCTCCGGCGCATGATGCTTGTCAGCCTGAAAATACATCGAGCTGGCGATCGTCAGTCCCAGGCCGACGATGCCCGAAAATAGAGTCCAACCGGCGATAGTATTGAAACGATCGTCCATTCAGCATGCCCCGCGGTGATTATTCACTCATCCTGTTGGCTTCGGGCATTAATGTCCGCCTTGATCCAGCGCAAGTGCCGATACGGAATTCGGCCATTGCGCTTGTTCGCCACGCCGCCTAATCGCGCGCACGTCATGCATGCTTATCCCCAGCCCGCCATCGCCCTCGTCGCCGAGATGGAAGCCGCCGCCCAGGCCCAGCCGGCGCGCGCCGTCGCGTTTCAGGGCGCGCCGGGCTGCAACGGCCACCGTGCCGCGCTCGAATACGATGCCGCTTGCCTGCCGCTGCCGTGCTTCTCGTTCGAGGATGCGCTGGATGCGGTGAAGGAGGGCCGGGCCGACCGCGCGATCATCCCGATCGAGAATTCGCAGCACGGCCGCGTCGCCGACATCCACTTTCTGCTGCCCGAGAGCGGGCTGTCGATCGTGGGCGAGCACTTCACCCCGATCCACCACGCGCTGATGGCGCTGCCGGGCGCGAAAGGCCCGTTCTCTGCCGCCTACAGCCACCCGCAGGCGCTCGGCCAGTCGCGCCACTACTTGCGCGAGCGGGGCATCGTGCCGATGGCCTATGCCGACACCGCAGGCGCGGCGGCGCTGGTGCGTGAGCAGGGCGACCTCGAAGCCTGCGCCATCGCGCCGAAGCTTGCGGCCGAACTCTACGGTCTCGATATCGTCGAGGACCGGGTGGAGGATGCCTCGGACAACACCACCCGCTTCGTGGTGCTGGCGCGCGAGCCGCTCGATCCGTTCGAACTCAAGGGCACGCAGGCGATGACGACCTTCATCTTCGAGGTGAAGAACATCGCGGCGGCGCTCTACAAGGCGCTGGGCGGCTTCGCGACCAACGGCGTCAACATGACCAAGCTGGAGAGCTACCAGATCGGCGCCAGCTTCGCCGCGACCACCTTCTACGCCGACATCGAAGGCGCGCCCGGCGAGGCCCGGATCGATTCGGCGCTGCAGGAACTGGCGTTCCACTGCAAGTACGTGCGCCCGCTGGGGACCTACGAGCAGGCGCGCAAGCGGGGCTGACCCCTCCACCACCCGCTAGGCGGGTGGTCCCCCTCCCCATTCCTTCGGAACAGGGAGGATTTGCCTGATCCTCCCTGTCGCGCAGCGATGGGGAGGTGGCAGTCGCGCAGCGACTGACGGAGGGGGCCTTTCCCCGACATGACAAATAGTTCAACCGCTTGCGCCGCACTTCCCGCCATGCAATCGTGCCGGACGTGACGATTGGCGGGGGCACTGGAGCGGGTTCGGCCGCAGACGCGGCGCGGGACTGGAAGGCCGTGCGCGACGCGGCGGACATCCAGTTCATGCCGCTCCCCGATCCAAAGCCCGTCCCCCCCACCGACATTCCCGAATGGCTGAAAGCGCTCGGCCGCCTGCTGGAAGCGATCTTCGCGCCGATCGGCAAGCTGCTCGGCATGTCGTGGCCGGTGTTCCAGTGGATCCTCATTGCCGGAGCGGCGGCGCTGGCGCTGTTCATCCTCTGGCGTCTGGTGATCGAGCCGGGGCTCGACGCCTGGCGCAGCCGCCGCCCTAAGCCGGAGGAAGTCCACTGGACCCCGACGCAGGCCGAGGCGGTGGCGCTGCTGGAGGACGCCGACAATCTCGCCGCGCAGGGCCGCTACGGAGAGGCCGCGCATCTGCTGCTCCGGCGCAGCGTGCGCCAGATTTCCGACGCCCGGCCCGACTGGCTCCATCCCGCCAGCACCGCGCGCGAGATCGCCGTGCTGCCGATGCTGCCCGAGAGCGGCCGCAGCGCCTTCGCCGTGATCGCCGGGCGGGTCGAGCGCGCCCTGTTCGCACTGCGCGACCTCGACGCGCAGGACTGGACCGCCGCCCGCACCGCCTATGCGCAGTTCGCGCAAGTCGAGCTGCGGGCATGAACGCGAAGGCGAAAGGCGTCGCAGTCGGCGCCAATCCGTTCTCGCTCTGGGCGGTCCTTGCGATCGTGGTGCTCGGCGCGCTGCTGTTCGTGGCGCTACTGTGGATGATCGGTACCGGCATCGGCATGGGCACTGCCAACGACGGCAAGGCCCACGCCGAGGGCAAGGGCCTCAACGGCTATGCGGCGATGGCCGACTACCTCGAACGGCGCGGTTTCGCGGTCGAGGCGACGCGCAATCCGGCCGCTCTGGCCCGGCCCGGCCTGCTGGTGCTTACCCCGCCCGCGATCATCAAGGGCAAGGAGATCGACAAGATCGTCAGCGCCCGGCGCTCGATCGGGCCGACGCTGGTGATCGCGCCCAAATGGCAGCCGATGCCGCCGATCCGCGAGCAGCGCGACAAGGCGAAGAAGGGCTGGGTGCGTCTCGGCGGTGAAACCACGCTGGACTGGCCGGGCTTCCTCGACGAACTGACGCTGAGCGGCGATACCGTGCCGAAAGCGCAGGCGGGCTGGCGCGCCGACGGGATCGCCGGGACGCTGCCGACCGGCACCGTGCAGGCGGGCAAGGGCGAGGGGCTGGTGCCGCTGGTCGTCAGTCGCGACGGCAAGCTGGTGCTGGCGGGGTTCATGGACGACGGCGGCCGCTACGACGCCCTCGACGCGATGGCGCAGGACGGCCAGCACTATATCGAGGGCGAGGACTACGACGAGGGCCGCTATCCGGTGGTCATGGTGTTCGAACCGGACCTGCTCGACAACTACGGCATGGCCCGGATCGAAAGCGCGCAGCTGGCCGAGGCTCTGGTGCGCGCGACGGGAGTTGCGCCCGGCGGTGCTGTCCTCTTCGACATGACCCTGCCCGGCTACGGCCATGCGCAGAACCTGCTGACGCTCGCCTTCACCCCGCCGTTCCTCGCCGCGACGCTGTGCCTGTTGCTGGCGGCGGTGGCGGTCGGCTGGCGTGCGTTCCTGCGCTTCGGCCCGCCGCTGGAGCCCGAGCGCGCCATCGCCTTCGGCAAGCGCGCGCTCGTGAGCAATGCGGCCGGGCTCGTGCGCCGCACCCGCC
>JASGGD010000344.1:0-3845 GCA_047605225.1 Novosphingobium sp. | reverse complement strand
TGCGCTGGGCACCGGTTCGGTCGGTTTCGGCGATCATCACCTCTCGGTTCTGGTTCGCGCCGATTCGCTCGACGCGCTCGACGAGGTCACCGCCATGTGCGCCGCCTCGCTGGCGGACGCAGGCGCCGTCGCGGTGCGCGAGGAAGTGAACCTCGAACCCGCGTTCTGGGGCCAGCTTCCCGGCAACGAGAGCTTCATCGTGCGCCGCGCGCTGATTTCCAGCGCCAATATGGCCTGTTTCGGAAGCCTGCACGGTTTCGCAATGGGACAGGCGAGCGGCAATCACTGGGGCGACGCGGTCACGCTGCTGTCCACCACCAGTTCGACGCCGTTCTTCTTCAACTTCCACCAGGGCGACCTCGGTAACTTCACCGTCATCGGTCCGTCGGGTTCGGGTAAGACGGTGGTCATGAACTTCCTCGCCGCGCAGGCGCAGAAATTCGCGCCGCGCACGATCCTGTTCGACAAGGATCGCGGCGCCGAAGTGTTCCTGCGCGGCATCGGCGGCACCTACAGCCGCGTCGCGGCGGGCCATCCGACGGGCTTCAACCCGCTCGCACTGCCGGACACCGCCCATAACCGCGCCTTCCTGCGCGACTGGCTCGGCGTGCTGCTCGCGGCCAAGGGACCGGAAGAACTCTCGACGATCGCCAGCGCGGTCGACGCGGCCTATCACAACGACCCGTCGCTGCGCCGTCTCTCGCATTTCCGCGAACTGCTGGCGGGCGCGCGTCGTCCGGAGCCGGGCGACCTCGCCTCGCGCCTCGACGCATGGCTGCAGGGCGGCGAGCATGGCTGGCTGTTCGACAACCAGCACGACCGCCTCGACCTGAACCAGCGCGTGCTCGGTTTCGACATGACCGCGCTGCTGGAAAGCCCGCGCCTGCGCACGCCGGTCATGATGTACCTGTTCCACCGCATCGACGAGCGCCTCGACGGCGAGCCGACGATGATCCTGATCGACGAGGGCTGGAAGGCGCTCGACGACGAGGTCTTCGCCGCGCGCATCCGCGACTGGCTCAAGACGCTGCGCAAGCGCAACGCGCTGGTCGGTTTCGCGACGCAGTCGGCACGCGACGCGCTGGATTCGAAGATCGCCACCGCGCTCGTCGAGCAGACCGCGACGATGGTGTTCATGCCCAATTCGCGCGCGCGGCCCGAGGATTACTGCGAGGGCTTCGGCCTGTCGCAGCACGAACTCGACGTGATCCGCACGCTGCCGGCGCATTCGCGCTGCTTCTTGATCCGTCAGTCGGATTCCTCGGTCGTGGTGCGCCTCGACCTTTCGGGCATGCCCGAGGTGCTGACCGTCCTGTCGGGCCGCGAGAGCACCGTGCGCAAGCTCGACACCCTGCGTGAGCGTTACGGCGATGCGCCGGAAAGCTGGTATCCGGTGCTGACCGGGCTCCAGTGGCCGGGTGAACTGGACGAAGACGCGCTCTGGACGGCGGCGGCGGAGTAAGCCTCATGGCGAACGCCTGCGAACAGCTTACCGAATACGCCTCCGCCGGGGTCGCCCCGGCGCTGCGCGCGGTCGATTGCGTCGCGAACGAGATGGCAGCGGGCGCCTTCGGGCGGCTGTTCGGGGCAGGGGGCGCGATGGCCCCGGTGCTCACGATCGTCCTGACGCTCTACATCGCGTTCTTCGCGTTCTCGCTGCTGACGGGGCGTTCCAGCCTCGGCATCTCGGCGCTTTCCCCGCGCATGCTGCGCCTCGGCGTGGTGCTGACCTTCGCGACCAGCTGGGTCGCCTATCAGGGCGTCGTCTGGAACCTCGCGATCGGCGGGCCGGACTGGATCGCCGGGATGCTGATGGGCGCCAAGGGCTCGGCGACGCAGTTGTTCGGCGACCGGATCGACATCGTCTTTTCGGCGATCAACCAGATTTCCGAAGCGACCTCGCAAGGTGCTCAGGCGGCCAAGGAAGGCGGCGAAGCTGCTGGCGGGGGCGCTGCCGGAGCGGCTATCGCCGCCAAGGGTGCGGGCGGGCTGTTCACACCCGAAAGCGTCATGTGGATGGGCGCGCTGCTGCTGCTGCTCGGCACCGTGGGCGTGCTGCTGACCGCGCGCATCGCGCTGGCGGTGCTGCTCGCGCTTGGGCCGATCTTCGTGGTCATGGCGCTGTTCGGCGGCACGCGCGGCCTCACCGCAGGCTGGCTGCGCGGGGTCGTGCTGACCGCGATCACGCCGCTCTTCGTTGTGCTCGGCGGCGGGATCACGCTGGAATTGCTGGTGCCGATCATCTCCGGCCTCGTCGAAGGCGCCAATGCAGGCGAGATCGACGGGCGCGGCGCGATGGCGTTCTTCCTTGTCGCCTCGGTCCATGTCGCGCTGATGGTCATGGTGGTGAAGGTCGCCGCGACGATGGTGAGCGGCTGGCAGGTCTTCGGCCTCGGCGCTTCCGAGCGTGAGCGTGACGCACCGCAGGGCCACGCCGCCGCCCCGGCTCAGGTCGCCGCGCCCGCACCTTCGGTTTCCGCCTACCAGAGCCGCACCTCGACCGTGTCGGCCGCTGCCGCAGCGGCGGCGGGTGCTCCGGCGCTGGGCGGCGAGAATGCATCACGTTCAAGCGACCGGCGAACCGTGGTAACCCAAGTTGTGGGCGGGGGAATCGAACCTCTGCGTCAGGGCGATTCGGCCACGCGCGCCAAGGGGATCGGCAGCCGGTTCCGCAGTGCCTCGAACGACACCGGCAAGTTGCCGAAGGAGAAGACACGATGACCCGCGCAACCCTGCGCAAGACCGTTCTTGCGGGGAGCCTGATGGCGCTCGCACTGGCGGCCCCCGCCCGCGCGGACGACCGCCTGCTGGCCCACGCCTACAGCGAGAACGAGGTCGTGCGTATCGACGGCAAGGCCGGGGTGCAGGCAACGATCGCCTTCGGTGAAGGCGAGGCGATCGAGAACGTCGCGGTCGGCGATTCGCAGGCCTGGCAGATCACGCCCAACAAGCGCGCCGATCTGCTCTTCGTGAAGCCGCTCGAAGGCACGGCGCGGACCAACATGACGGTGGTGACCAACCGCCACACCTATTTCTTCGACCTCGTCGCCTCGACCAAGGCGAAGCCGCTCTACATGCTGCGTTTCACCTACAAGGACGAGCCCAAGCCGCAGGCCGCGTCCGCAGTCGCCGGGCTGGATGCGACCGAAGCGGCGCTGGCCTCGGGCGATCCCTCGGCCGTGCCTGCCGATCCGGCGGCGCTGAACTTCGCGTGGAAGCGTGTTGGTTCGGAAAAGCTGCTGCCCGTGCGCGTCTACGATGACGGCCAATCGACCTACCTGCTCTGGCCAGAGCAGACTTCCGTGCCCGCCATCCTCGTCACGAACGAGAAGGGCGACGAAGGCCCGGTCAACTATGCGGTGCGCGGCGCGACGATCGTGATCGACGACGTGCCGAACACGCTGATCCTGCGCTCAGGCAAGACCAAGGCGGAACTGGTGAACACGCTGCCGCTGGCATCGCGTCCGCCCAAGCCCAAACCGGCGCCGGTGGCCCCTGCGGCGGCCCCGAGCGTCGCGGCCAATTCGCCCGCGCCGCAAGCCGCTCCGACTGCTGCCCCGACTGCCCCCGCCACCGCACCCACGTCACAGGGAAACTGATCCATGGCGCCGAATTCCTCGTCCAAATCGGCCTTTCGTGAGCGTTTTTCCGGCGATGCCGCCAGCGACCCGCGTGAAGGCGAAGGTGCGCAGGTCATCGATCTGGCGACGCGCAACGTGCTGCCGCAGGTCACCCAGCGCAAGAAGGCCGACGGCCTCGGCCTTGCCGCCGGTGTGCTGATCGTGGCGGCGCTGGGCGGGCTGACGCTGTGGTCGATGGACTCGGCGCGCACCGGCACTGCCGAC
>JASGGD010000343.1:0-3957 GCA_047605225.1 Novosphingobium sp. | reverse complement strand
CAGCAAGGCGATGCGCGGCCTGATCGGCGCGCGCGGCGACATCGGCCATGACTGGAGCTACGACGTCTACGCCAGCTTCTCGCGCACGAAGCGGACCGAGTACCAGTACGGCAATATCTCGCGCAGCCGCCTGCAGCAGGGCCTGCTGACGACCTATGACGCCGACGGCAACCTCGTCTGCACCGATACCAGCAACGGCTGCGTGCCCGTCAACATCTTCGGCGAGGGCAACATCAGCGACGCGGCGGTCGACTTCCTGTCGATCGACACCGTCAACCGCTCGACCATCACCGAGAAGGTCGTCAGCGGCGCGATCAGCAACAACAACCTGTTCGACCTCGGCGCCGGTCCGGCGGGCTTCGCCTTCGGTGCAGAATATCGCTCGGAGCACGGCAGCTACAACCCTGACGAACTGCTCTCCTCGGGCGACGTCGTCGGCTTCAACGCCAGCGACGCGACCTCGGGCGGCTACAACGTCAAGGAGCTGTTCGCCGAAATCGACGTGCCGCTGATCGCCGACAAGCCTTTCATCGAGCGCCTCGAATTCAACGGCGCGGCGCGTTATTCGTACTACTCGACGGCGGCCAAGTCGGTGGGCACCTTCTCGGCCGGTCTCGTCTACGCGCCGATCAAGGACATCAGCTTCCGTGGCCAGTTCTCCCGCGCGGTGCGTGCGCCGACGGTGAACGACCTCTACAGCGGCAGCTCGCAGAACTTCGAGACCGCGACCGACCCGTGCTCGACCCCGGACGCGACCAGCTACTCCAACCTCTACGCCGCCTGCGTCGCCTCGGGCGTCGCCGCTGCGGACGTGGGTGACGACGAGTACAACGCTGCCGCGACCCAGATCGAAAGCTACAACGGCGGCAACACCAAGCTGCGCGAGGAAACCGCGAACACCTACACCTTCGGTCTGGTGCTCCAGCCGCAGATGATTCCGGGCCTGTCGATCACGGCGGATTACTACCACATCAAGATCGACAACTTCATCACCTCGGTCGGCACCGCCAACCTGCTCACCGCCTGCTACGGCGACGCCGGCAACAATTACACGTCCTACGACAGCAGCACCTGTTCGCTGCTGCCGCGCGACAGCACCGGCACCATCGTCGGCGCCATCGACAACCTGAGCAACACCGGCGGCGTCAAGACCGACGGCATCGACTTCGACGCGCAGTACACGATCCCGCTGGCGTTCGGCCGCAACAACTCCAGCAAGCTGAACCTGCGCGTCGCCGGTTCGTACCTGATGAACTGGACGTTCCGCCCGATGGCCTCGCTGCCCGACCTCGTGGTCGACTGCGCGGGCAAGTTCGGCCTGAGCTGCAGCAACGTCTACGCCAAGTGGCGCCTCAACAGCCGCGCGACCTGGTCGACTGAGGACCTGAGCGTGTCGCTGGCATGGCGCCACCTCTCGGCCGTGGACGACGACACCGGCGGCTACTCGGTCGACCACATCCCGGCCTACGACTACTTCGACCTCAGCGCGAGCGTCGACGTGGCCAAGCGCTTCACCTGGAACATCGGCATGAACAACATGTTCAACAAGAAGCCGCCGGTCCTTGGTGACAACCAGGAGCAGTCGAACACCTACCCGTCGACGTACGACGTCTACGGCCGGACGTTCTTCACCGGCATTACCGTCGACTTCTGATCGAAGGCACAGGGGCGATGCGAATCGCCCCTGTCCACCGGTAATGGATGCGTCCTTGCGGCACTCGCCGCAGGGACGCTTCCGCTCGCCTGAATGAAATATTGATGAAATTGCAGGTTCAAGTTCGTCCCATAGCGTCCGGGGCATGCCAAAGCCCTCCCAGACTTCGACTTCAGGCGCCACCGGCACTGCCGGGA
Organism: Novosphingobium sp.; assembly: GCA_047605225.1. Classification (GTDB taxonomy): domain Bacteria; phylum Pseudomonadota; class Alphaproteobacteria; order Sphingomonadales; family Sphingomonadaceae; genus Novosphingobium. The sequence goes on along the minus strand of JASGGD010000343.1, from coordinate 2,106 downwards.
TCAACCGCCTGATCGCCTCCGCCTTTCGCGTCCGCCTCGTCAGCGACGTGCCCGAACGGCTGGCGCGCTCCCCGCTGCCCTACCGGCCCAACGCCAAGCGGCGCGAGCGCATCACGACGATCCAGCGGCGCGGCGTGCTGTTCATCCACGTCCCAAAGAACGCAGGCACCTCGGTCTGCCACCAGCTCTACGGCACCCAGATCAAGCACGAAACCGTGCGCTACTACGCCAGCGTCGCCCCGCAGGTGCTGGACCTGCCGAGCTTCGCCATCCTGCGCGATCCGGTCTGCCGGTTCCGCTCGGCCTTCGCCTATGCCAGCAACGGCGGCACCAAGGACCGCAAGGTCGCCCGCCCCTTCAACGAGCGCTACCGCGCCTTCGAAACCGTGGACGACGCGATCGACCACCTCGCCACCGCGCGCAGCCCCTTCGACGTCGACCACATCTTCCGCCCGCAGTCCTGGTATCTGACCGACGCGAACGGCGACTGCCGCGTCGACAACCTGATCCCCTACGAGGAGATCGACAGCCTCGGCGAGATCATGGGGCTGGACGAACTCGACGCCCTGCCCCGCCTGAACGGCAGCAGCAACAGCCGCTCCGGCACCGCACCGATCCGGCTCAATCCCAGCCAGGAAGCCTTCATCGAGGACTTCTACGCCGGGGATTATGCCTTGTGGCGCGGCGCCGTCAGGGTCACCAGCCTGAAGTCTCGCCCTTGTTCTGCGCGTCGAGCCACTTCTTGAGCGGCGCGAAGTAGTCCAGCATCGGCTTGGCGCTCATCTGCGGCGAGCCGGTGAAGGTCTTCAGAGCCTCGGGCCAGGGCTTCGACTGGCCCATGGCGAGCATCGCATTCAGGTTCTCGCCAACCTTCTTGTTGCCGTAGAAGCTGCAGCGGTGCAGCGGCCCCTTCCACCCTGCCTGCTTGCACGCCGCCTGGTAGAACTGGAACTGGAGAATGCGCGCGAGGAAGTAGCGGGTGTAGGGCGTGTTGCCCGGAATGTGGAACTTCGCGCCCGCATCGAACCCATCGTCCGCGCGGGCCGAAGGCGGGGTGATGCCCTGATAGTCGAGGCGCATCTTCGTCCACGCCTTGTTGTAGTCGGCGGGCTGGATCGAGCCGTCGAAGATGCCCCAGCGATAGCGGTCGATCATCAGGCCGAAGGGCAGGAACGCCACCTTGTCCATCGCCTGACGCAGCAGCAGGCCGATGTCCTTGTCAGCACTCGGCACCTTCGCCTTGTCGAGCAGGCCGATCTGCACGAGGTACTGCGGCGTGATCGACAGCGCGATGAAGTCGCCGATCGCCTCATGGAAGCCGTCGTTGGCGCCGTTGAGGTACAGATACGGCTGCTTGTTGTAGGCCCGCTGGTAGTAGTTGTGGCCCAGTTCGTGGTGGATGGTGACGAAGTCCTCCGAATTGACCTTCGTGCACATCTTGATGCGGATGTCGTCCTTGTTGTCGACGTCCCATGCCGAGGCGTGGCAGATCACCTCGCGGTCGGCGGGCTTGGTGATCATCGAGCGGGTCCAGAACGTGCCCGGCAGCGGATCGAAGCCCAGCGAGGAGTAGAAGCCCTCGCCCGCCTTCACCATGTCGAGCGGCTTCTTGCCCTGCGCCTTCAGCAGATCGCCGATGTCATAGCCGAGATCGCCCGCGCCCTGCGGCGCGACGAGCGGGTAGACGTTGCCCCACTCCTGCGCCCACATGTTGCCCAGCAGGTCGGCGCGGATCGGCCCGGTGCGCGGCTGCACGGCATCGCCGTACTTCTCGTTCAGCTTGCGGCGCACGTAAGTATGCAGCGCCAGATAGAGCGGCTTGGTCTCTTCCCACAGGCGCTGGGTTTCCGCCGCGAACTGCTCGGGTGTCATGTCGTAGCCGGAACGCCACATCGCGCCGACATCGGCATAGCCCAGTTCCTTCGCGCCCTGGTTGGCGATGCCGACCATCTGCGCGTAGTCCGCCTTCATCGGCTTGCCGACGTTGTCGTGCCACGAAGTCCACATCTCGGCGAACTCGGCCGGAGTGTGCTGCAGATTGCCCATCTCCGCCTCGATGTCGGAGCCGTTGATCGGTTTGCCGTCGAGCGTGCCCTTGCCCTTGCC
>JASGGD010000342.1:0-3959 GCA_047605225.1 Novosphingobium sp. | reverse complement strand
ATGGTGTCGTCGTTCCACACGCGCAGGTTGCCCCAGTGCATGCGGGCCGGATCGTGGTAGTCGGCGAAGGAGAAGTGGTGCTTGGCGTCGAGCCAGCCGTGGTTGGCGCCGCCGAGGCTGTCGAAGGGACGAAGTTCGATCATCTTGGGTCTCCGGTGAAAGCGGCGGGTTGAGAGTGCCGCTTCGTTGAGCCCTTTGTATGGGTTGCGATCTTTTCCGTTCAGATAGATAAAACCGATCGGTCTTTTCGAGGAAATAGAAAAGTGAGCAATCCCGGAACCCCTACGCTGGATCAATTGACGATCTTCCTGACTGTAGTGGAGGTCGGCAGTTTCGCGGGCGCCGGGCGCAAGCTGAACCGCGCGGTCTCGGTCATCAGCTACGGCATCGCCAATCTGGAGGCGCAGCTGGGCGTCATGCTGTTCGAGCGCGAGGGCACACGACGCCCGCAGCTGACGGAGCAGGGCCGCGCGGTGCTGGCGGAGGCGAAGGCGATTGCGCAAGGCGTCGACGGGTTGCGCGCCAAGGTGAAGGGCATGCTCGACGGGCTGGAAGCGGAAGTGAACCTGGCGCTCGACGTCATGCTGCCCGCCGAGCGAGTGGGGCAGGTACTGCGCGAATTTGCGACGGCTTTCCCGACGGTGCAGCTTCGTCTTCATGTAGAGGCGCTGGGGGCGATCACCGCGTTGGTGCTGGACAGGGAAGCAGTGGTCGGTCTGTCCGGGCCGTTGTCTGCCGGTGTCGAAGGAATCGACAGCCGCTCGGCGGGCTCGGTGGCGATGGTGCCGGTGGCGGCGCCCGACCATCCGCTCGGCCGGATGATGACGATCGAACCGGGCGCCGGGCGGGATTATACGCAGCTGGTGCTGACCGACCGCTCGCGTTTCACCGAAGGCAGCGACTATTCGGTGTTCAGTCCCAAGACCTGGCGCCTTGCCGACCTTGGCGCGAAGCATGCCCTGTTGCGGCAGGGCATCGGCTGGGGGAACATGCCGCTGCCGATGATCGAGGACGATCTCGTCACCGGCACGCTGGTGCGCCTTGCGATGCCCGACCATGTCGGCGGCACTTATCGCTTCTCCGGAATATGGCGCCGTGACGCGCCCCCCGGTCCCGCCGCGACATGGCTGCTGGAACGCTTCGTTATCCTGGGCAGCGACGACGTCGAACTTGAGGGAATGGGCGATGTCTGATCCCATGATCGGTGTCGGCGATGGGGCAAGGACTGTGTAGGGTGTAAACTCATAAACGGCACCGGAGTCATGAAAAAACCAGGCCGCTCGATCGTCTTTGGATGGCCCTTTCATTGCACGAGTGACCCGTGACATCATCCGTCGGCTCCATGCTGCTTGCTCTGTCAGGCGTTGCCCTGGCTCTTGCATCGCACACAGCCGGGACACGGGCCGAGCCGATCGGTGACGAGGATGGCGCACTGCGAATCCTTTATGCCGGACAACCTGATACCTGGCCGCGCCCCTGGCTGGAGCCGGGAGCGCAGTTCGTCGAGTTCGGCCCCGTCCCACCCTCTCCTGCGCCGAACAGGCCAGCCGAGATTGCCCTTGGCCAAAGGTTGTTCGAAGAGCCGAAGCTGTCCGGGTCACGGCAAATCGCCTGTGCTTCCTGCCATAATGCGGACCTTGGCTTTACGGATGGCCTGCGTACTTCCGTTGGACATGACCGCCAGCGCGGGCGCCGTAATGCTCCGGCGCTGTTCGCGGTCGCATGGACGCACGACCTGTTCTGGGATGGGCGGGAAGCGACCCTTGAAGGCCAGGTCATGGGGCCACTTTCCGACCCACTCGAAATGGCCGGAAACCGAAAGCGGATCGAACGCTGGATCAACGGCGAGGTCAGCTATCGCAGCGCTTTTGCCGAACTCATCGGCACGCGTCGCATCCGTCTTGCCGATATCGCCGGAATGATCGCGGCATACGAACGCAGCCTGGCCCCGCCACGCAATCGCTGGGACCGTGTATTCACGCAAGGGGTGTCGGCCCTGAGTGACCAACAGTTGCGGGGTCTTCACCTGTTCCGCACCAAGGCAGGTTGCGCGAACTGCCACAGCGGTCCCTTGCTGACGGACAACCGGTTCCACAACCTGGGATTGAGCATCTACGGCACCGAGCGTCAGGACCTCGGCCGCTGGAACGTCACCGGCAAGGCGGAGGACCTCGGCGCGTTTCGTACGCCGACGCTGCGTGGACTGATCCACACCCGGCCCTACATGCACAACGGCTTCTTCCCGTTCCTGGAGCCGGTGGTGATGTTCTACGCCGGTGGTGGTGGTCCGAACGACGTCAAGCAGGCGCCCGGTCAGGCCGCGCCACCTCCTCAAGCGGATCCACTGCTCAGGCCGCGCGATCTGACCCGTGATGAACGCGAGGCGCTGGTCGCATTCCTGCAGACCTTGTGAGGGTCAGCGTGGGAGCATGAACTCGACGGGCACCACGAGGTCCAGGGTCGCTCCGCCGCGCTCCTTCGGCGGTTCCGGCAAGGGATCAGCGCGGCGCGGCAGCACCAGCGCCTCTCGATCCAGCGCCGAACTTCCCGATCCCTGCGCCAGCGCAATCGCGAGAACGTGGCCCTGACGGTCGATGGTGATGCGCACCCATACCACGCCCTGTTCGTGTCGTGCGCGGGCGGTGGCAGGGTAGCGCTTGCGGCTGGCAAGCCGGGCAAGGACGCGACCTTCCCAACTGTCTGCCGCGTTGGAGGACACGGTAGCGGCGGGGGGCGCCTCGATCGCCTTGGGAGCTGCGGCTTCCGCCTGTGCGGGGCGGGGCTGCGGAGCAGCCACGGGGCGGGCCGACGGCAAGGATGGGGCCAGTGCCATCGCCGCCTGCGGCACTTCGATCCGCTGTGCCACCGGCGGCACCGGATCCTGTTGCTCGACCGGTTCGGGCGCATCCTTGCGGGTCTCCTGTTCCGGCTGCGGCGGGGAGGCAGGCGCGGCAAGGTCGATCACCGTCAGCGGATCACGCAGCGGCGGGGCGGCGGCCACGAACGACCAGCCGACGAGCAACGCTCCCCCCGCACAGGCGTGCAGGAGGAGCGTGATCGACAGGCCGCGAAGGCGATCCGCCCGGGATTGGCGATAGGCCATCGGCCCGATCAGAAGTCGATGGCGAGCGACGCACGGATCGAACGCGGCGCGCCCATCGTCAGCACTCCGCGCGATGCCGCAGCCCAGTAGTTGCGGTCGAACAGGTTGTCGGCGGTCAGGCGAAACTGCATCGGCCGGCCCGCCGCCTCGAAGGCATAGCGGATACCCGCATCGACGCGGGTCCAGGCCGGGATGCTGCGGGCCTTCGTGGTCGTGAGGTCGATGTACTCGCGGCTGGTGTAGACGACGCGGCCGGTCACCGTCAGCCCCGGCACCATCGGCACGTCCCACTCGGCGCCGAGGTTGGCGTTGAACTCCGGCGAACCACGCGCGCGGCGTCCGTCTTTGAGGCCGCCTTCGGTCTTCGTCATCTCGGCATCGAGATACATCACGCCGCCAAGCAGGCGCAGGTGGTCGAAGGGCTGGCCGAACAGGTTCAGCTCGATGCCCCGGTTGCGCTGAAGGCCATCGTATTCGAGCGTCGGGGAGCCGCCGGTGGTGCTGGCCACTTCCACCGCGCTGGGCACCGCGATCTGGAACACGTCGGCGGTGACGGTGAAGGTGCCCAGATCATACTTCACGCCCGCTTCGTACTGGTCGGTGACGAAGGGCATGAAGATGTCGCCGGCATTGGCGTAGTAGCTGCTGGCGATGCCGCCCGGATTGAGCGATTCGATGTAGCTGGCATAGACCGAAAGGTTCTCCACCGGCTTCACCACCAGCCCGACCGAAGGCGACACGCGGCTGCGGTTGTAGCGGCGGGTCAGGTCACCGGCGGCGGAGAAGGTCTTCTGCCCGACCTTCTGCCGCCGCGCGCCGACCATCAGCACGACGCGGTCGTCGGCCATGCTCATGA
>JASGGD010000341.1:0-4036 GCA_047605225.1 Novosphingobium sp. | reverse complement strand
TCCAGGAAGGCAAGGAAAAGGACGCAATGGACCGTCAGAAGGCGCTCGAAGCCGCGCTCGCGCAGATCGACAAGGCGTTCGGCAAGGGCTCCGCGATGAAGCTGGGCTCGAAGGAGGCGATGCAGGTCGAAGCGATCTCCACTGGCTCGCTCGGCCTCGACATCGCGCTCGGCGTCGGCGGTCTGCCGCGCGGCCGCGTGATCGAAATCTACGGTCCGGAAAGCTCAGGGAAAACCACGCTCGCGCTGCACACCATCGCCGAAGCGCAGAAGACCGGCGGCACCGCTGCCTTCATCGACGCCGAACACGCGCTCGATCCGGTCTATGCCAAGAAGCTGGGCGTCAACATCGACGAACTGATCGTCTCGCAGCCCGACACCGGCGAACAGGCGCTGGAAATCGTCGACACGCTGGTGCGCTCCAACGCGATCGACGTGCTGGTGGTCGACTCGGTCGCAGCCCTCGTTCCCCGCGCTGAAATCGAAGGCGAGATGGGTGACAGCCACGTCGGCCTCCAGGCCCGCCTGATGAGCCAGTCGCTGCGCAAGCTGACCGGCTCGATCAGCCGTTCGCGCTGCATGGTGATCTTCATCAACCAGCTGCGCATGAAGATCGGCGTCATGTACGGCAACCCGGAGACGACCACGGGCGGCAACGCGCTCAAGTTCTATGCCTCAGTCCGTCTCGACATCCGCCGCACCGGCGCGATCAAGGACCGCGACGAAGTCGTCGGCAACGCCACCCGCGTGAAGATCGTCAAGAATAAGGTCGCCCCGCCGTTCAAGCAGGTCGAATTCGACATCATGTATGGCGAAGGCGTTTCGAAGATCGGCGAAATCCTCGACCTCGGCGTCAAGGCCGGTCTCGTCGAGAAGTCGGGCGCATGGTTCAGCTACGATTCGATCCGCATCGGGCAGGGGCGTGAAAACGCCAAGACCTACCTCAAGACCAACCCCGAAGTTTGCGACCGCCTCGAAAAGGCGATCCGCACGAAGACCGACGGTCTGGCCGAGGAGATGATGGTCGGGCCTTCCGAGGGCGACGACTGATAGAGCGAAAGGCCCCGGCAGGAATGTCGGGGCTTTTTGTTTGGGAAGAGGTTTAAGGGGAAATGCGAGGGTTAACACCCTCGCGCTCCCGGGAATGTCGGCCTTGCGCCTTGCAGCAGCCTCGGTCTGTGGTGGCGGGCGCAGTGCTTCGTTTTACCGCGGCGAAGCCGCCTTCCAAATTCCCATAGCCTGCGGTGCTTCAATGCGCACCCAACGCCGCTGCAGGCACGACGACGACAGGTAACGGGGGTGCAGGGGGGCTATGCTCCCCTGCTTCTTCTTTCTCTTCTTCCGTAACCCACCCGCCACTATGGTGCAAAAACCGGCGTATCATCGCAATTCCCGACCAGTCTGACCGCAGACTCCCGCTTGCCGCCGCGCGCGGTGTCCATTATCGGCCCACATCATGCAGACTACGAACGACATCCGCCGGTCCTTCCTCGACTACTTCGCCAGCAATGGTCATGAGGCCGTGCAGTCCGCGCCGTTGGTTCCTTACAATGACCCGACGCTGATGTTCGTCAATGCGGGCATGGTGCCGTTCAAGAACGTGTTCACCGGCCTCGAGACCCGCGCCACGCCGCGCGCCACGTCCTCGCAGAAGTGCGTGCGCGCGGGCGGCAAGCACAACGATCTCGACAACGTCGGCTACACCGCGCGGCACCATACGTTCTTCGAGATGCTCGGCAATTTCTCGTTCGGCGATTACTTCAAGGAGCAGGCGATCACCCATGCGTGGACGCTGCTGACGAAGGAATGGGGCCTGCCGGTCGAGAAGCTGCTGGTCACCGTCTACCACACCGACGACGAGGCGTTCGACCTGTGGAAGAAGGTCGCGGGTCTGCCGGAGCAGAAGATCATCCGCATTCCCACGAAGGACAACTTCTGGGCGATGGGCGACGAAGGCCCATGCGGTCCGTGCTCGGAAATCTTCTTCGATCATGGCGACCACATCTGGGGCGGCCCTCCGGGATCGCCGGAAGAGGACGGCGACCGCTTTATCGAGATCTGGAACCTCGTGTTCATGCAGTTCGAGCAGTCTGCCGGCGAGATCGTCGGCAACCTGCCCAAGCCCTCGATCGACACCGGCATGGGGCTGGAGCGTATCTCCGCCGTCATGCAGGGCGTCCACGACAACTACGACATCGACACCTTCAAGGCGCTGATCGCCGCATCGGAAAGCCTGACCGGCGTCGCCGCAGAGGGTGAAACGCGCGCCAGCCACCGCGTGATCGCGGACCACCTGCGCTCCACCAGCTTCCTGCTGGCGGACGGGGTACTGCCTTCCAACGAAGGTCGCGGCTACGTCCTGCGCCGCATCATGCGCCGCGCGATGCGCCATGCGCACCTGCTGGGCGCCAAGGATCCGCTGATGCACCGTCTGGTGCCCGCGCTGGTCGCCGAAATGGGCCAGGCCTATCCCGAATTGGGCCGCGCGCAGCCGCTGATCGAAGAGACGCTGGAGCGTGAGGAAATCCAGTTCCGCCGCACCCTGTCGAACGGCATCAAGCTGCTCGACGAGGCGACCGCCGGCATGGGCGAGGGCGGTGAGCTTCCGGGCGAAACCGCGTTCAAGCTCTACGACACTTACGGCTTCCCCTACGATCTCACCGAGGACGCCCTGCGTTCGCGCGGCATCGCCGTCGACCGCGCCGGTTTCGACGCTGCCATGGCGCAGCAGAAGGCCGCCGCCCGCGCTGCGTGGAAGGGCTCGGGCCAGGCCGCCGACAGCGAAGTGTGGTTCGACATCGCCGAGCGCGAAGGCGCCAGCGAGTTCACCGGCTACACCTCCACCACCGGCGAAGGTCAGGTCGTCGCACTGGTGAAGGACGGCAAGGAAGTCCAGTCGGCGAACGCGGGCGATGCCGTCGTTGTGCTCACCAACCAGACCCCGTTCTACGGCGAATCGGGCGGTCAGGAAGGCGATCGCGGCACGATCTCGGGTGCCGGTGGCCTCAAGATCACCGTGACCGACACCGCCAAGCCGCTCGGCCGTCTGCACGCGATGAGCGGCACGGTGGAAGGTGGCACGATCAAGGTCGGTGACGCCGTCGCCATGGCGGTCGACGTCGAGCGCCGCGACGCGGTGCGGGCCAACCACTCGGCCACGCACCTGCTGCATGCGGCGCTTCGCAACCGTCTGGGTGACCACGTCACGCAGAAGGGCTCGCTCGTCGCGGCGGATCGTCTGCGCTTCGACTTCTCGCACCCGAAGGCATTGTCCGAAGAGGACATCGCCGCGATCGAGGCCGAAGTGAACGCTGAAGTCCGCGCCAACGAGGCAGTGCTCACCCGCCTGATGACGCCGGAAGACGCCATCGGGGCAGGCGCCATGGCGCTGTTCGGCGAGAAGTACGGCGACGAAGTGCGCGTGCTCTCGATGGGGCGCCACTCGGGCGACCGCACCTATTCGGTCGAGCTTTGCGGCGGTACGCACGTGCGCGCCACCGGCGACATCGGTGTGTTCCGTATCGTATCGGAAAGCGCGGTGTCCTCGGGCGTGCGCCGTATCGAGGCGATGACCGGCGAAGGTGCGCGCCAGTGGCTGGTCGGCCGCGAGGATGCGCTCAAGAACGCCGCCAGCCTGCTGCGCACAACGCCGGAGGACGTGGAAGCCCGCGTCGCCGCGCTGCTCGAAGAGCGCCGCAAGCTGGAGCGCGAATTGGCCGAAGCGAAGAAGGCGCTCGCTCTCGGCGGTGGCGGGGCAAAGGCCGAAGCTGCCGATGAAGAAGTAAACGGCGTCAAGTTCTCGGGGCAGGTTCTCGAAGGGCTCGACCCCAAGGAACTGCGCGGGCTGCTCGATCAGGCGAAGCAGCGTCTTGGTTCTGGGGTCGCGGTGATCGTCGCGGTGAACGAGGGCAAGGCGAGCATCGCTGCTGCCGTGACGGAGGACCTCACCGGCACCGTCAGCGCGGTCGAACTCGTGCGCAAGGGCGTCGAGGCGCTCGGCGGCAAGGGCGGCGGCGGCCGCGCCGACATGGCGCAGG
>JASGGD010000340.1:0-4038 GCA_047605225.1 Novosphingobium sp. | reverse complement strand
CCGCCGGTCTCCCAGATGAAGTAGACCGGGTAGATGCCGTGCGCCGGGGAGGCCGCCGAGGCCAGGACGCGCGGTGGCGACGCCGTTGCGGTGTCGCCCTGGCCGGTCTTCGTCGATCCCGGCCCGTTCACCGGCGCGCCCGAGCAGCTGCGCGAACTGGCGCTCCATGTCGTCAACTTGCGCAAGGGCGTGCTCTCCGACGACGGGATCATGGCGACGCACGAGACCGACCTCGACCGCATCGTCGCCGGCATCGTCGACAAGGCGAAGCAGGGCTACCGGCTGATGCTCTACGCCCACGGCGGGCTGACCGACGAGCGCAGCGGCCTCGCGGCGGCATGGGCCTATCACCGCTGGTGGATGGCGCACGGCATCTACCCGGTCTACTTCATCTGGGAGACCGGCGGGCTGGAGACGTTCTGGCAGATCGTCGAGGGTGATCGCCGCAAGGGCCGCGCCCTCTCGCGCGACATCTACGACTTCACCACCGACCCGGCGGTGGAACTGATCGGCGGCAAGGTCGGCACCCTGCTGTGGGACGCGATGAAGGACAGCGCCCGCCGCTCCAGCGACACCGGCGGCGGCGCGCGGCTGTTCGCCGAAAAGCTGGCGGCGGCGTGGAAGGAGCCGACCGCGATCTTCGTGCTGGGGCACAGTGCGGGCTCGATCTTCCATGCGTACTTCCTGCCGGTGCTCTGCGCCGACAAGCTGCGCGTGAAGCAGATGCACCTGCTGGCCCCGGCGATCACCAACGACCTGTTCGCGCAGACGCTCGGCAGCCTGATCGGCAAGAAGAAGATCGAGGAGGCGAGCCTCTTCGCGATGACGCGCGAGGCGGAGCGGGCGGACAACTGCGCCAATATCTACCGCAAGTCGCTGCTCTACCTCGTCAGCCGGGCGTTCGAGCCGAAGAAGGAGACGCCGATCCTCGGCATGGAGGACTTCATCCGCACCGACCCGGAAGTGAAGCGAGCGTTCCGCGACGCGGTGATCCTGTCGCCGACCGCGCCTGCCGCGAAGCCGACCATGGCCTCGGGATCGCGCTCGCATGGTGGGTTCGACAACGACGTGGCGACGCTCGAAAACGTGCTGCGGCGGATGCTGGGGTTGGGCGATGCGGGCGTGGTCAAGCCGCGCTTTCCGGCGGGTGAGCCGCGCGTCGGCCGCGCGATCGTGGCGGCCAACTACTACGGGATGCCTGCAGGCTTGTTCGAGCAGCCCGCCGAGTTCGTGCCCCTCGCGCCGCCGCCTCAGGCAACGACGGCAGTGCAGCTTGGCGGCCAGAAGATCGCGCTGTGCATCGGCAACGACGCTTTTCCCGAGGGGATGCGCCTCTACGGCTGCGTCAACGATGCGAATACCTGGGCCGAGACGTTCCGGCAGCAGGGCCATGACGCCTCCGTGCTGTCCGACGCCAGTGCCGGGCAGATCCGCGAGGCGTTGCGCGGCATTCTCGGCAAGGCGCGGGCCGGGGACAGCGTGATGATCCACATCTCCTCCCACGGCACGCGCGTTCTCGACGTCGATGGTGACGAGCTGCAGGACAAGCAGTTCGCCGACGACAAGGACGAGGCGCTGGTGGCGCTCGACTGGCGCGAGGGCGGGCTGATCATCGACGACGAATGGCCCGACCTGATGAAAGTGGCCGACGGCGTGAAGGTCATCCGCTTCCACGACTTCTGCCATTCCGGCCGGTCGAGCCGGATGATGCTCGGCGGGCGCACCGACCGCCGCCCACGCAGCGTCAGCCTGCCGGATGCGATCGCGCTCAAGGCTTACGAGGCGCGCAAGGCCGCGCGCGGAAGCCGGGCACGGGCGGCCAGCCCTTCCGAGATCTACGGCGCGGACTTGTCCTATGTCACCTTCTGCGCCTGCCTGCCCGAGCAGTCGGCGATGGAGGAGGGCGGCTCGGGCGTGTTCACCCGCGCGGCCACGAAGATCCTGCGCGGGCAGGGTGCGGGGCTGAGCGCGCAGGACATGTTCGCCGCGATCGCCCGCGAGATGGCGGGGGAGGAGCAGAAGCCGCTCCTCGAAGGCTCGGCGCTCTACAGCGCGCAGCCGCTTTTCGGCCTGCCCGCATGAGTGAGGGCGTCGTCATAACCGTCTCCCCCCGCGTCCTGCGCGAAGTGCGCAGCGCCGAGGACGAGGCGGACGAGCGCAGACGGGCTGGGGACCGCTGCCCGGCTCCCGATCTAGACATGCCGATGGTGCGCCGGATGCGGATATTCGCCATCGACCCCACTGCGCGGGCGGACCGGGGCGGCGTCGTCACCGTGTCCGAGCCCTACGAGCCGCTGGAGTTCTCCGCCGACGGCAAGACCCTGCGCGGCCGTCGCTTCGCCGTCACCCTGCCGGTCTGGACCGAGGACAAGCCGCAGTGGCGCCCGGTTCGCGCGATCGTCGAAGGGATGAAGCCCAACAGCATCGTCACCATCGCCGACGCCGGTTATCCGCCCTCGCTCAACGATCCGCGCTTCATCGTGCAGATGGTCTACGCCACCGCCTCGCAGCTTTACGGCACGTTCCGCAAGGCGCTGGGGCGCGAGATCGTACTGGGCCTGATGCACGATCCGGCGACCGGCGAATGGTCGCGCGCCGACCGCTTCCACCTTGCGCCGTGGGAGGTCGAGGAGGCGCAGGCGTGGTTCGATCCGGCGCGGGCCTGCGTGGTCTTCGGCCATTACAAGGCGCGCAGCGACACGGTCGGCTATCCGCCGGGCAGCCAGGTCTTCACCGCGCTGTCGCACGACGTCATCGTCCATGAGATGACCCACGCCCTGCTCGATGCGGTGAAGCCGGAATTCATGACCGCCACTCACCGCGACGTGCTTGCCTTCCACGAGGCTTTCGCCGACCTCGTGGCGATCTTCCAGCGTTATTCCTACGGCGAACTCGTTGCCGCGCAGATCACCGAGGCACGCGGCGACATAGAGCGGCTGGGCGTGCTGGGATCGCTCGCCCGCACCTTTTCCGAGACGGCGGGCGGCGGCGCTTCGCTGCGCCCGCTGATCGGCGAACTGCTCTACGACAGTCCGGAGATCGGGGACGAGCCGCACCAGCTTGGCAACGTGCTGGTGCAGGCGGTCTACCGCGCCTTTCAGAAGGTCGCTAGCGCGCGGATCGAGGGGCTGATCGCGATCGCCAGCAACGGAAGCGGCATCCTTCCGCGCGGCGCCCTGTCGCCCGCGCTGGCGCAGGAGATCGCCGCGCGGCTGGGCAAGACGGCGCAGATGTTCCAGTCGATGCTGATCCGCGCGCTGGACTATGCGCCGCCGTTCGGGATCACCTTCTTCACCTTCCTGCGCGCGGTGATCTCGGCCGACATGCGCCTCGTGCCGGTGGACGACGAGAACATCCGCGTCGCGTGGATGGAGGCGTTCCGCCATCACCGCATCTTCCCGACCGACGGCCTGCATTACGCGGAGGAGCAACTGGCATGGCCTCTGCCGGAGGATGTCGGGGCTTTCGACCTCGACATGCTGAGTTTCGCGCAGACCGCGTTCCAGGGCAATCCGGGCGACCTGCTCTCGCTAGACATCGCCGCGATCCAGGCGGCGCGGGTCGCCGCGCATATGAACGGCGAGGAAGCGGCGGCGTGGCGGGCGCTGCTCGGGCTGGAAGGCGCGGGCGGCGAGACCCGCGCCGACATCGTCGGCCTGCGCAGCTTTGCCCGGCCCGGCCCCGGCGGCATGACCGAGTTCGGCACCGTGCTGGAGGTCGTTTGCCGCAACTTCACCGATCGCGACGCCAGCGGGTTCATGACGGCGACGGGGGCCTGCCTCGTCTACGACAGCGCCGGGCGGCTCATGTCCTGCGCGATCGAGCCGCAGCAGCCGGGCATGAACCGCCGCGAGGACATAGAGGGCTACGCGGTCAGCAAGGAAGGCGCGCGCAGCTGGCTGCTCAAGCAGGGCCGCTGGCAGTTGCGCCCCGATGTCGCGCGCGGGTTGTGCATGCGATGATGCACTTGCCCCACACCCCACCTCGTCATTGCGAGCGCAGCGAAGCAATCCAGGGCAGTCTTGAGCCGCCCTGGAT
>JASGGD010000339.1:0-4083 GCA_047605225.1 Novosphingobium sp. | reverse complement strand
GCGCAAGTGCCGAACTCGCTGCGCCGCTCAACGCCTTCCATCACAATCTTGCGTTTCCATCCGGAAATTTCCGCGCCGTCGTGCGGCCCAATTTCGATACGCTCTATTCTTCGGCCTGGCTGGACCTGGCTGACGGGCCGGTGGAGCTGACGATTGGCGATACGAAGGGACGCTATTATCTGCTTCCCGTCTATGACATGTGGACGGACACCTTCGCAGTACCCGGCAGCGAGACGCTACCGGCAGGCCAAAGAGTGCGCTTTGCGATCACTGCGCCCGGCTGGCACGGCACCCTGCCCACCGGCACAAGGCAGATCGTGTCGCCCACAAGGTACGCCTGGATCATTGGCCGGATTCAGACCAATGGTCCCGAAGACTATTCCTTTGTCCATTCAATCCAGCAGCAAATCGCGCTCAGCCCATTGGGTCACGTGCACGCCGCGCGCACGGCGCTCCAACGGAACCCTTGGCCAAATCGAGCCGAGCCAGCCGTGGACACCAGGACCACGCCAGTCGCGATCGTCAATGCCATGAGCGCGGCCGAGTTCTTCGAGACCGCACTGCGTCTTCTCGCCGACAATCCTCCCCACATTTTCGACCAGGCGCAGGTTGCACGCCTGGAACTGCTGGGTCTGAAGCCAGGCGCGACCTTCAATCGCCTGCCCGGCGAAGTTCAGGAAGCCTTGGCGCAGGCGAAAGACCAAGGGCCGAGCCGGCTCCTGCGCCATGCGTTGCGGTCGGGCCAGGAGCGTGGCGGCTGGCGGTTGAGCACGCTTTCGGTCGGCACCTACGGGACCGACTATCTGCAGCGCGCGGCGGTAGCGATGACGGGACTGGGGGCCAACCGTCCTTTCGATTCGATCTACCCGCGCACCGTGCGCGACAGCGACGGCAAGCCCCTGACCGGGACCCAGCATTATCGCATCCATTTCGAGGCGGGAAAATTGCCACCTGCGCGCGCGTTCTGGTCGCTGACCGCTTATACGCCAGATGGCTATACCGAACCCAATGCAGTCAATCGCTATGCGATCGGCGATCGCGACTCTCTCGTCTTCAACCCAGACGGGTCGCTCGACCTCCTGCTTCAGGCCGACGCGCCGGACGCAGCTCAGCGGGCCAACTGGCTGCCCGTACCGCCAGGAGCCTTCAACCTGTCGCTACGCATTTACCGGCCCACCACCGAGGCTATCGAAGGCGACTGGACGCCGCCGGCCGTTGAACGGACCGCCCCCGCTGCCGCCCGATAATGCAGCCCGAAACTTGCGCCTATCGCGCCGAGGACCACCGAAATGCCACGCCATCGCCTGACCATCCTGACCGCGCTTGCCTTGCTGGCGTCCGGAACCCAGCCCTTGCTAGCCGCCGGCCCCGGCACCTCGCTGCACCCGGTAACCAGCCTACCCAGGGCGGCCCGTCCTCTCCTCGCGACACCGGCACAGATCGACGCCGAAGCGCAACTGCTCGCGCTTCTGGCAGACGCCGACATCAAGGCACTGCAGGTCAGAATTAAGGCAGATCTGGCGCGCACCGAGATCGGACGCACAGGCGATGGCCGCCGACGACTGGACGAAGTCGTTGCGCAGTGGACCCGGTCGCTCATCTTCAAGGAACTGCTACAGGATCGTGCGCAGCCGATCATCCTGTGGGGAACCGACGACACGCCGCGGACCTGGCTGGGGCACACGATCGGCGGCGTAGGCACGTCGGGCGACAATCCCGACCACATCTATCGCTCGACCATCGTCGACGGCAGCGGTGAATATATCATCACCGGCCGGTTCGACCCGAGCCGGCGTGCGACACAATTCGTTATCTCTGCTGCGCCGCTGGAGACCGACGGACTGGCCAAGCCCCCGTCGGCCACTGCAGCGGGCGCCGGCATGCAAGCCAGTGTCCTCACCGATCGTGATATCATCACCGCGCCGGATGGAAGCTTTGAGCTGCACCTTGGCGGGACGACAAGCGAGCGCAATTTCCTGGCGCTAGGCCCCGGCCGCTTCGCAATCGGCTTTCGCGATGTCCTGTCGGACTGGAACCAGCGCCCTTCGCAGTTGCAAATCCGTCGGCTTGACCGTGCTGGTGACCAGCCGCCCGGTGCCGCCGACGTCAAGCGCCGCGTGCTGGCCCATCTCGAGCCGTACATCCGCCTGTGGTCGGCTTTTCCGGTTGGCTGGTTCGGCGGCCTCAAGCCCAATACGATCACCGGGCCACTGCCGCGCGAAGGCGGATGGGGCTATATCGCCGGACTGCGGTTCCAGCTCAAGGCGGACGAGGCGATCCTGGTAACCACTACGCGCGGGGGCGCGCAGTATCAGGGCATCCAGGTCGTTGACCCCTGGATGATCGCTGCAGACGGACGGCGACACCTGACCAGCTTCAACCCGGCGCAGGCCAAGGCCAACACAGACGCGAGTTACAGCTTCGTCATCGCCGCCCGCGACCCCGGCACGGCGAACTGGCTCGACACCGCGGGTCTGCACGAAGGCTTTGCCATTCTGCGTTGGCAAAACGTACCGGCGGGAGCAAACGCGCAGGCCTTTGTGCGGGAGTTTCGCGTTATAAAGACCAGCGAAGCAGCTAGGATTCCAGGTATTGCAACCATCTCTCCCGCGCAGCGCAACCGGCAGGTCTCCGCACGGGCACGCGATTACGCCCAGCGCACGCAATGAGGCAGCAGGGCGCGCGAATGCGCCGTCTATGCTGTCAGCTGCCTGAAGTTTGACGCGCCAGCAGGCTTTACGTTCGATTGGCGCTCCATCGGGAAAGAGTTCGGATCGGACAACGCCTTGGACCATTGCGAAAGCGTCTTGTGGCTCAAGTTGAATACGCCGATCTCGACCGGCCCCGACGTGTCACGACAAAAAATGCACTGCGGGCCTCATGAGAGCATCCGAGACCCAAGTGGGCGGCGCCTCCTGCCGACTTTTCGAAAGCCACGCAATGGTTTGCACTTCGCCTGCTTACGAGAGCTGCTGCGGATTTCGCCTTTCCGCCCACAAAGAGTTGCTATCATGCGCCCCCAGGCTGGTCCTGTTCTCGCTCGTGGCCAGCGTCGTCGCGAGCGTCACCATCCGCTGGGCTGCCCTGCCCGGGCTGACACTCACCGCCAATACCGCGCTCGTGGGCGGGCGATGTTGGTGCAGGCCCTGCGGACGACGCTGGTGCTGCTGTTCTTCGCGATGACCACGCACGGTGTCTTCAGCGCCGTCGCGACCGGGCGCTGCGGCAGACTGATCGGCGGTACACTCACCCATTTCTGCTCGATGGGAACCGGTCGCCGCACCGTGAGTACCAACGCCACACGGCAAGGCGAATGGGCAACGAGCCGGGGCGAAACTAGGCCGTGAACCCATAAAATTTATGGGACGCAATGGTTTTAGCGAGGCGCTTGTTCGCTGAGTTCTCCGCCGGAATGTAGCTGGAGAAATAGAGCGGCTTTCTTGGCGAGATCAGCCGATTCTGAACGGATTGCGAGCACAAGAGGCTCTTTGCCGTAGATGGGATCGACATCGACGCGCTCTTCACATTCCGGGCGGAGTGCAACGGTCAGTTCCGTCCAGCCACCGACAGGCGCTTCATCGTCATTTCCATCTGAATCGAAGTCGCAGTCGTTTCCCCACAGGTGGCGTGCGACCGAGATGGATAGTGGCCTCTCACCCGGCGAGATCAGATAGTAATTGAACATGCCGCTCATCCTGTAGCGGAAGGTGTCGGACTGCAACTCTCCACCGCAAGTGGCCCCTTTCGTATCGCTCCGATTTCTGATTCAAGCTGACAATGAGCCGATACGACCTAACCGACTTCGAATGGCGCGTGATCGAGCCGCTGCTGCCCAACAAGCCCCGAGGCGTGCCGCGCGTCGATGATCGGCGCGTTCTAAACGGCATCTTCTGGGTACTGCGTTCCGGTGCGCCATGGCGTGACCTGCCGGAGCGTTACGGTCCGCGCACCACCTGCTACAACCGCTTTGCCCGATGGCGGAAAGCAGGGGTGTGGGACCGGATGATGGACGCCATCACCGCAGCGCATGACGGCGACATTCAGATGATCGATAGCACCTCCGTTCGCGCCCACCAGCAGGCC
>JASGGD010000338.1:0-4100 GCA_047605225.1 Novosphingobium sp. | reverse complement strand
TCTGGGAAAACGGCGAGTTCTACTTCATCGAGATGAACACCCGCCTGCAGGTGGAGCATCCGGTGACGGAAGCCATCACCGGCGTCGATCTGGTGCGCGAACAGATCCGCATCGCCGACGGCCAGCCGCTCTCGTTCAGGCAGGACGAGATCGAGTTCAAGGGCCACGCCATCGAATGCCGCATCAACGCGGAAGACCCCTGGAACTTCACCCCTTCGCCGGGTCAGGTGACGGGCTACCATGCAGCGGGCGGCATGAACGTGCGCGTCGATAGCGGGCTCTACGCCGGCTATCGCATCCCGCCGTACTACGATTCCATGATCGGCAAGCTGATCGTCTCGGGCCGCAGCCGTAACGGCGCGATCATGCGCCTGAAGCGCGCGCTCGAGGAAATGGTGATCGATGGTGTGAAGACCTCGATCCCGCTGCATCAGGCCCTGCTGGAAGACCCCGAATTCAACTCGGGCGACTACACGATCAAGTGGCTGGAAGACTGGCTGGCGAAACGCGCCGCCGACTGAACGGACGGGGCGGGCCTTGCGCTCGCCCCTCCTCGTTTGAAGTAACGCATAGTGGTATCGGCTGAATGGCCGACGACACGGACTGGAAGAGCATGATTTCGTTCCTCGATTTTGAAAAGCCGATCGCCGAGCTGGAAGCGCGCATCGCCGAACTGCGCGCCACCGCCGACGGCAGCGACCTCGACATCGAGAGCGAGATCGACAAGCTCGCCAAGAAAAGCTCCGGCATGCTGGAGGCGACGTACGCCAAGCTCACCCCGTGGCAGAAAACGCAGGTCGCGCGCCACCCGCAGCGCCCGCACTTCGTCGATTACCTGCGCCTGATCTTCACCGATTTCGTCGCGCTGGCCGGTGACCGCACTTATGGCGAGGACGCCGCGATCATCGGCGGTCTGGCGACGCTCGACGGCCGCAAGGTCATGGTGATCGGCCACGAAAAGGGCAACGACACCGCCACGCGCATCAAGCACAACTTCGGCATGGCCAAGCCCGAAGGCTACCGCAAGGCGATCCGCCTGATGGAGATGGCGAGCAAGTTCGGCCTGCCGGTCGTCACGCTGGTCGACACCGCAGGCGCGTTCCCCGGCGTCGAGGCCGAGGAACGCGGCCAGTCCGAAGCCATCGCCCGCTCGACCGAAGCCTGCCTTGCCCTCGGCGTGCCGATGGTGGCGGTGATCGTCGGCGAAGGCGGCTCGGGCGGCGCGGTGGCGATCGCCGCCGCCAACACCGTGCTTATGCTCGAACACTCGGTCTACTCGGTGATCTCGCCCGAGGGCGCGTCCTCGATCCTGTGGCGCACGCCCGACAAGGCTGCGGATGCGGCGACGGCGATGAAGGTGACGGCGCAGGATCTGCTGGGCCTCAAGGTCATCGACGGGATCGTCCCCGAACCCACCGGCGGCGCTCACCGCGACCCCGCCGCGACGGCGCGCGCGCTGGCCGATGCCGTGGGCCGCGAACTCGACGCGCTCAGCCGCCGTTCGAGCGCCGACCTCATCCGCCAGCGCGAAGAGCGCTTCCTGGCGATCGGTTCGCTTTAAGCCCCTCGTCGTCCCGGACTTGATCCGGAACCGCTGGCCGTGAACAGCCCACCCGTCGGTGTGGGCTGCGGAGGCTTTGACAAGCTCAGCCTGAGCGGGGTTAGAAGGTTTCCTCTCAAATCCGCTCAGGCTGAGCTTGTCGAAGCCCCCGCAGACAGCCGCACCCTGCTCTAATTTCCCGAACACCATGTCCGGTTATTGACGCTGGACGTCAACACCCCCACCCGATAACCCATCCGCCCAACAGGACCCGCTGCGGCGGGACAGGGCACGCCGGGACATCCGCGAAAACGCGAGCCCGGCCATGGGGTCGGGACATTCGATGAGCCTTTTCGGGCGACATAACCTTGGCAGGACGACGCTCGCGCTCAGCGCGCTCGTCACCGCCGCCACCGTCTACGCGGCCACTCAGGACGCCGCGCCGGATCAAGCACCCGATTTCGCCGCGATGACCCCGCAGCAGGCCGCGAACTTCGTCGAGCCGATGTTGGGCGAATACTGCTCGCGCTGCCACAACGACATCGACATGATCGCAGATCTCTCGGTGGAGGACCTGAAGGCGGACGACATCCGCACCGGCAAGCACGCCGACGAGTGGGAAAAGATTCTGCGCCGCGTCGCTGCCGGGGAAATGCCGCCGCACGGCAAGACCCAGCCCTCGGCGCAGATGCGCGCCGCCTTCGTGAATTGGCTCGACACCTCGCGCGCGAGTTATCTCGCCGGCAACCCCGATCCCGGCCGAGGGACGATCCGGCGCCTCAACCGCATGGAATACGCCAATGCCGTGCGTGACCTGCTGGCGCTCGACGTCGATTTCAGCCGTGAACTGCCTGCCGACAACTCCGGCTTCGGCTTCGACAACATCGCCGACGTGCTCTCCGTCTCGCCCACGCTGATGGAGCGCTACGTCGCCGTCGCGGGCAAGGTCGGCCGCATGGCCACCGGCCTCACCAGTCGCCGCGAGGTGGTGACGACATGGCAGGTGCCCAAGGACGGCTCGGTCCAGAACTCGGGTGTTCCGGGCTACAACGAAAGGGCAGGCGCGAACCTCCCGCTCGCCTCGCGCGGCGGCTACGCTCAGCACTACTATGCGCGCTACGACGGCCAGTACGACGTTTCGGCATGGCTCAACGCCAACACCAACAACGAAACCGACCGTCTGGCCGAAGACAAGTTCACCGCCCGCGTACCGATGAAGGCGGGCTCGCACCTCGTCGCCCTGTCGTTCCGCCGCACCATCGCGCCTTCCGAGGCGGTGCAGGTGCTCCGCAACGATACAGACAAGGTGCCGCTGCCGCTCGACAAGCCGGTGATGCTGCCGCTCGACGTCTGGGTGGACGGTAAGCTGGCGAAGACGCTCAGCGTTCCCAGCTACCGTATGCATCAGCGCTACTCGCAGCAGAACTTCCCGCGCGACGTCCTGCAGGTCGACGTGGCAGGGCCGTTCGATGCCGCCGGCGTGCCCGACACCGCCAGCCGCCGCGCCGTGTTCCTCTGCCGCCCGAAGAAGGCGAGCGAGGAGGACGCCTGCGCGACGAAGATCCTCACCACCCTCGCCCGCCGCGCCTGGCGCCGCCCGGTCGGCGGCTTCGACGTCGCCCCGCTGCTGCGCATCTATGCCGAGGAGCGCAAGGCCTCGGACTTCGAGCACGGCATCGAGGCCGCGCTGGAAGCCGTGCTCGTCTCGCCCGAATTCCTGTTCGTGGTGGAGCGCGACCCGCAAGGCGCGATGCCCGGCAGCGTCAACCGCGTCTCCGACCTCGAACTGGCGACGCGCCTCTCGCTGTTCCTGTGGAGCTCGATCCCCGACGACCGCCTGCTGACCCTCGCGGAACAGGGCAAGCTGAGCCAGTCCGCCGTGCTGAACGCCGAGATCACCCGGATGCTCGCCGACCCGCGCGCCAGGGCGCTGACGACGAACTTCGCCGGGCAATGGCTCTACTTGCGCAACCTCGAACAGCAGCGCCCCGACACCGAGGTCTTCCCGAAATTCGACGTGCGCCTGAAGTCCGCGATGGCGACCGAGACGGAGATGTTCTTCGCCGACGTACTGCGAAACGACCGCCCGGTGCTGGACTTCATTAGTGCCGACTACACCTTCCTCAACCAGCGCCTTGCCGAGCATTACGGCATCCCCGGCGTCTCCGGCCCCGCCTTCCGCCGCGTGGCGCTGCGCCCCGAATGGCATCGCGGCGGGCTGCTGGGGCAGGCGAGCGTGCTGACCGTCACCTCCTACGGCAACCACACCAGCGTCGTGAAGCGCGGCAAATGGATCCTGGAGAACATGCTCGCCGCCGCGCCGCCGCCGCCGCCGCCGGACGTGCCCGCGCTCAAGACCAGCCACGACGGTCGCCTCCTCACCGCCCGCCAGCAGCTGGAACTGCACCGCGCCAACCCGACGTGCGCCGCCTGCCACGTCAAAATGGACCCGATGGGCTTCTCCCTCGAAAACTTCGACGCAGTGGGCCAGTGGCGCACGGTCGATGCGGGCCAGCCGATCGACACCCTCGCGACGATGCCCGACGGCTTCAAGTTCGAC
>JASGGD010000337.1:0-4102 GCA_047605225.1 Novosphingobium sp. | reverse complement strand
TCACGAAACCGGGATGCAGCGAATTGGCGCGGATCGGCATCTGCTTGCCGGCGAATTCCAGCGCGATGGACTTGGTGAACAGCCGCACCGCGCCCTTGCTGGCGTTGTATCCGGAAACCTCGCTCATGCCGACAAGGCCCATGATCGAACTGACGTTGATGATCGAGGCACCGCCTGGCACCTCCGCCCCGCTCGCGGCCATCAGCGGCACGAACGTGCGCACGCCCAGGAACACGCCGTCGACATTGATGCTCATGATCCGCCGCCAGCCGTCCGTCGACAGGCCCTCGACCGGGCCGGTCAGGTCGATGCCGGCGTTGTTGACGAGGACGTGGAGCTTGCCGTGCCGGCTTTGCACCAGATCGCGCGCGCGTTGCCAGTCCTCTTCCCGCGTGACGTTGGCCTGGACATAGCTCGCCGCCTGGCCCAGCCGGCCGAGCACCTCGCTCGCCAGCGCGCTGCCCGGCGCGTCGAGGTCGGACAGCACCACCTCGGCGCCCTCGGCCAGGAAGCGCTCGACGCAGGCGAGGCCGATGCCGCGCAAGCCGCCCGAAACCAGCGCGACCTTGCCTTGCAAGCGCTGTGCACCGAGATCGCTCATACGCCCATCATCCCTGCCGTGGTTGCCCCGTCGATCACGTATTCGCTGCCGGAGACGAACTGCGATTCGTCCGATGCGAACCACGCCACCAGCCCGGCGATCTCATCCACTTGCGCCATGCGGCCCAGCGGCGACATGCCTTCGTAAGCGGCGCGCGTGGCCGCCGGATCGCCGGAAGTTTCGATCAGGTTGCGGATCATCGCGGTCTCCACCACGCCGGGCAGGATCGCGTTCACGCGAATGCGGTACTTGCGGTTGCCCGCATGGACCGCCGCCGATTTCACCAGCGCGACGACCGCCGCCTTGGACACCGAATAGGCCACGAAATTGCCCATCGCCCGGTGCGCGTTCATGGAGGAGTTGACGAGGATCGATCCCGCCGCGCCGTCCGGGTTCCGCTTCATCGCACGGATGGCGTGCTGGACAGTCAGCATTACGCCTGTCTGGTTGACGGCGATGACATTGTTCCAGCCTTCGATGTCGATGCTTTCGACGCTCCCGTCGCCCTGCTCCGTCCCGGCATTGGCAAGCGATGTCGAACCGGCCGTAATCGGCCAGGATTTGCTCCATCAGGCCGGGCCACGCATCCGCGTCCTGCACTCGCAGCGCTTCGAACCGCGCGCCGGTTGCCGCACAGCGCCTCGGCCGCCGACCGGTTCGATCCGGCGAAGACCACTTGCGCTCCTTCGGCCGTCAGACGCCGGACCGTGCCCGCGCCGATACCGAGGTCCCGCCGGTGACGAGCGCGACCTTTCCTTCAAGCTCGTTGATGGCATTCTCCCATATTGTTCCGCCATCGGTTGGCCGATATTTCGCCGCTGACCTATGCTTTCGGCAAGGTGATGAACGTGCAGGCGCCGTCACACACTGCGGACCGAACGAACTTCACCAGACGACTGCCCGCGCGGCAGAAGGGAGAACCACCGCCATGCCCCGACCCGGTCCGATCAAAGCCCTGGGCGACGTGATCCAGATCGCCTACCTGCCCGAGGATTTCGATGCAGCGCTGACATACTGGACCGAAACCATGGGCGTCGGCCCGTTCTTCCTGATGGAGAACATCCGGCTGGGCGACATGAAATATCGCGGGCAGCCTTCGGACGCGGCGTTCTCCATCGCCATCGGATACTGGGGCGATATCCAGATCGAACTGATCCGTGCGGAAAATGATGCCCCTCGATTTACACCGGCGAGTATGCAGTGAAGGACCGGATGCACCACATCTGCATCTTCGTCGATTTCATCGCCGACGCGCGGCGGGCCTGTGCGGACGTGGGTGCGGAAATCCTGGTCGAAGGCAAAGTCGGCGACACGGGCGAAGTGATCTACGTCGATGCCGGGAACGGCCCCGGCCATGTGGTCGAACTGCTCCAGCCCGCAGCGGGCTCCGACGCGCTGCTCGACATGATGAAAAGGCCGCCCGCGATTGGGACGGCTCCGACCCGCTGCGCGTGCTCGGCCATTTCGCGCCCGGGAAAGCGAGAGGCCGGAGCGCCCGGCCCCGCCTTGGTCATGCGGTCTGGCGCTGCTTGGCCTGCGCTGCCGCGGCGAACTGGTCGCGTCGAAGTAATACGGCTTGATCTCGCAGCACTTGCCGTCGCGGAAGCGGAACATCTCGCACAGTTCGGCGGGCGCAAGCGCAGGATCGGCGAAGCGCATCGTCAGCACCGCGATGGCGCTGTCCTTGCCGGTCAGAAGGTCGCTGCGGTCGAGCCCGACGACATCGGCCATGCCCATGGCCTTGGCGAACAGATCCTGCAGGCCCGTCTTGCCGCGATAGGCGCCGGCCATCGGCAGGGAATCCGCTTCATAGGCCACGAAATCGTCGGTGAGCATGGCGTTCGCGGTCTCCCAGTCGCCCGCGCCTGCGGCGGCATAGA
Organism: Novosphingobium sp.; assembly: GCA_047605225.1. Classification (GTDB taxonomy): domain Bacteria; phylum Pseudomonadota; class Alphaproteobacteria; order Sphingomonadales; family Sphingomonadaceae; genus Novosphingobium. The sequence goes on along the minus strand of JASGGD010000337.1, from coordinate 1,621 downwards.
GGGCATCGACAAGCTGGGCGATCTCTTCGGGGGACATGCTCATGAATCCTGCTCCACATCTGTTTGCGGCGGAGTTTGCTCCCGAGGCGCGGGGCACGAACCTAGCGTTTAGACCAGCCTTCCGCTCAGGCCCGGCGCGGGTAAGCAAGGGGGATGGGAAAGGTAAGACAGATATTGCTGGCGCGGCGCCCCGACGGGATGCCGGTGCCCGAGGACTTCACGCTCGCAGAGGCTGATATGCCCGAGCCGGGTGACGGCGAGTTTCTGGTGGCCATGCGGGTCGGGTCGGTGGATCCGGCGATCCGCGGCTTCCTGGATGACCGGCCGAGCTACATCGAGCCGGTCGCGCTGGGTGCGCCGATCAACGGCATGTCGCTGGGCGAAGTCGTGCAGTCCAACAATGCGGATTACCCGGTGGGCACGTTCGTGCGCGCCTTCGCGACGTGGCAGGATCACTATATCCTCTCGGGCGAAAGCTGGGGGCTGGAGACGGTGCACCAGCAGCCGGGGACGGACCTGCATCATTACATGGGCGCGCTCGGCCCGGTCGGACTGACCGCGTGGGTGGGCCTTTTCGCGGTGGGTGAGGCGAAGGCGGGCGAGACCGTGCTCGTCAGCGCCGCCGCCGGGGCGACGGGCTCGACCGTGGGCCAGATCGCCAAGGCCAGGGGTTGCCGGGTGATCGGCATCGTCGGCTCTCCCGAAAAGGCCGAAGTCATCCGCGAACTCGGTTTCGATGCCGCGATCGATTACCGCGCCACCCCTGACATCGCCGCCGAAATCGCGAAAGTCGCGCCCGATGGCATCGACGTCTACTTCGACAACGTCGGCGGCGAGATGCTGGAAGCGATCCTCCCGCTGATGCGCCTCCACGGCCGCGTCGCGGTGTGCGGCATGATCGGCCAGTACAACGACGCGGACCACCCGTACGGCGTAAAGACGCTCTGGCAACTGGTGGTGAACCGCATCAAGATGCAGGGCTTCATCACTTACGACTACCCGCATGTGCTGGCCGAGGCGCAGGCCGAACTCGACCAGTGGGTTGCGGAGGGCAAGCTGCGCCCGCTGGCCAACTTGCGCGACGGGTTCGAGAATCTGCCTGCCGCCTTCATCGACCTCATGTCGGGCCGCACCATCGGCAAGACACTGGTCTGCATCTGAGTTTTGGATACGATGGCTACCATGAGCGAAACCTTCCATCCCGTCATCGCCGAGGCCGACTTCCCCGAGGAGGGCAAGGCCGCGATCATGCTGGGCGGCTGGAGCGTGCTGATCGTCAAGGTCGAGGACGGCTTTCGCGCCGTGAACGACCGGTGCACCCATCAGGCGGCGCTGCTCTCGCCCGGCCGCGTGCGGCGCGGGGCGATCATGTGCCCGCTGCACGGCGCGCGCTTCGAAGCCGCGACCGGGCGTTGCATCGGCGGCGCCTATGCGGACCTTCGCGTGTTCCCGCTGCGGATCGAGGGCGGCATGATCGAGGTGGCCGTGCCGGACGAGGCACCGGGACCGAACGAGCGGCCGGTGGGCGCCTGAGGCATAACGGCCAAGCCGCCACTCCCCTCTTTCGTCATTGCGAGCGTAGCGAAGCAATCCAGGGCGGCGTTCAACTGCCCTGGATTGC
>JASGGD010000336.1:0-4107 GCA_047605225.1 Novosphingobium sp. | reverse complement strand
GCGAGCGGTCCCCCTCCCCATCGCTGCGCGACAGGGAGGATAAGGCAAAGTCAGCAATGGGGCAAAAGCGGCCATCGCAGACATTTTCCCAAACTCGACGCCGCGCGCTCTCCGGGATAAGGCTCACACCACATGCAGATACTTCTGGTCGAGGACGATGCCGCGCTGGCGGCGCACATCATGGCGGGCGTGCGCGAGGCCGGGCACGTGGTCGAGCATTGCGCCGATGGCCGCGACGCGCTCGTGCGGGCGACGTGCGAGTGCTACGACGCGATTATCCTCGACCGCATGCTGCCCACGCTGGGTGGGCTCAAGGTGCTCGCCGCCCTGCGCGCCACCGACGATGCCACGCCGGTGCTGATCCTCTCCGCGCTGGGCGATGTCGACGAGCGGGTGCGTGGCCTGCGCGCGGGCGGCGACGACTACATGGCCAAACCTTTCGCGATGTCCGAACTGCTCGCCCGGCTGGAGACGCTGGCGCGCCGCAATGCCCCCGTGGCGGAAAACGCCAGCGTGCTGCGCGTCGCCGATCTGGAGATCGACCTCGGCGCCCATACGGTGACGCGCGCGGGGCGGCGCATCCCCCTTACCCTGCGCGAGTTGCGCATCGTCGCCTATCTCGCGCGCAATGCCGGGCGGGTGGTGACGCGCACGATGCTGCTGGAGAACGTGTGGGACTACAACTTCGACCCGCAGACCAACATCATCGACCAGCACATCAGCAAGCTGCGCCAGAAGATCACCGCCGAGGGCGAGGCCGACCTGATCCATACCGTGCGCGGCGTCGGCTATACCCTGAGAGCCGCATGAGCCGTCTGCTGCGCAGCCTCTCGTTCCGGCTCACGCTGATCTATGCGGGGCTGTTCTGCCTCTCGGTGGCGCTGCTGATGGGGGCCGGGTACTGGCTGCGCGTCGTCGTGCCGATGGACCGGACCCGCCACATGGTCGAGCGCGAGGCACAGACCCTGCGCGCCATCGAGGAGGCCCACGGGATCGGCGCAGCCGCCGAGGCACTCGACCGGCGCGCGCAGCATTCGGACGGCGCCAAGGCGTTCCACGCCCTGCTCGCGCCCGGCGGCCATGTCGTCACCTCGAACCTGCCCGGCTGGCCTGCACGAGCAGTCGAGCGCATGTCGCTGATCGAGGCGGATACTTTCGTCGACGGCGTGGAGATCGACTACGACGCGCTGGTGCTCGACCGGATGCTGCCCGACGGCACCCGGCTGCTGGTCGGCCGCGACGTCGAGGAACTGACCAGCGAGGCCGAAATCCTGCGCTTCGCCGCGATCTGGATCTTCGGGGTGACGGTGGTGCTCGGGCTCGGCATCGGCTGGCTGATGAGCCTTGCCATCGGCCGCCGCATCGAGGCGGTGACGCTGACCGCGCGGCAGGTCATGGAAGGCGACCTCACCGGCCGCGTGCACCTGCGCGGCAGCGGCGACGACTTCGACCGGCTGGGCGAGACGCTGAACCTCATGCTCTCGCGCATCGAGACGCTGTTCCAGGCGGTGCAGCGCGTCTCCGACAATGCCGCGCATGAACTGCGCACGCCGCTGGCGCGGTTGATCGGGCGGCTGGAGACGCTGGAACAGATGGCCGGCGTTGACCTGACGATGCGCATCGCCGCTTCCGATGCGATCGTCGAGGCGAACCGGCTGCAGCGGATCCTCTCGGCGCTGATGCGCATCTCGCGGCTGGAGAACGGGCGCCATCCCCTCGAACTGCAGCGCACCGACGTCGTGCAACTGCTGGAGGACCTTGCCGAGTTCTATCAGCCCGAAGCCGAGCGGCTGGGAATCGAACTGGTGCTCTCGGCGCGGCGGCCGCTGGTGGCCGATCTCGACCTCGACCTCGTGTTTCAGGCGCTGTCGAACCTGCTCGACAACGCGCTCAAACATGCCGGGGCGGGTCGTCGGATCGAGATTTCGGCGGCGCGGCGGGCCGGAGGGCTGGACCTCAGCGTACGCGACGACGGCCCCGGCCTTGCGGCGGACGAAGCGGCGCGCGTGACCGAGCAGTTCTATCGCGGCAGGGATTCGGGCGGCGTACCGGGCGACGGGCTGGGCCTCAGCATGGTCGCCGCGATCGCCCACGCCCACGGCGCGGCGCTGGAGTTCACCGATGCAAAGCCGGGCCTGCGGGTCTCGCTGGTGATTCCGGAGCATCGACTGGGGTGATGCTTCTTGCCCGTCTCCCCCAACCCTCGTCATTGCGAGCGCAGCGAAGCAATCCAGGGCGGTCTAAGCGACTCTGGATTGCTTCGCTGCGCTCGCAATGACGGGAGTGGATGGCACGCAAACAGCCGATCCCCCCTCTTGCGAGGGGGCCCGAAGGCTAGGATCAGTGCTGTTCTGCAATCTGCCTGGTGCGGTCGAGAAGACTCGAACTTCCACGGGCTTTCGCCCACAACGACCTCAACGTTGCGCGTCTACCAATTCCGCCACGACCGCTAAATCTTGGAGCAGGATTTGTATCCGCTCCGAGGCAGGAGCGCGCCACTAGCGCAAGAATTCGGACCCGGCAAGCGGGTCTTGCAGATTATTTTCACCGAACGTCATTTTCCGTCCTCCGGACCGAGAATACGCCGCTTCATCCGGTGGATCGCCAGCCACACCCCCGCGAGGACCAGCGGGGCCAGCACCGCCGTGGCCGCATGGGCGTGAATCTGCGGTGCCAGTTCCTCCAGCCCTTCCAGCATCTTGGCGATCAGGCCGAGCGCGTAATAGCTGACCGCGACGACCGAGAGCCCCTCGACAAGCTGTTGCAGGCGCAATTGCCGCGAGGCGCTGCGCTCCATCGAGGCGAGGAGCAGGCCGTTCTGGTTCTCGATTCGCGTCTCGATTCGCACCCTGAGCAGCGCCAGCGCCTGCGAGGTGCGCTGCGACAGTTGCTCGGCCCGGCGGCGATGGGCGGCGCAGGTCCGCACGGCGGGCAGGAAGCGGCGCTGGGTGAAGTCCGCCAGCGAGACCTGCCCCGGGATCGCCGCGATATTGAGTTCGGCCAGCCGCTCCTCGACGATGGTGGCGTAGGCAGCGGTGGCGCTCATGCGGAAGTCGGAGGCGCTGGCCTGCGCCACCAGTTCCATCGACAGGCGGGTGACGTCCTCCAGCAGATCGTCGTCGGTGACTTCGGGGCGGGCGACGGCGCGGTTGGTTTCGCCCAGCATCGCCTCGATCCGGTCGAGCGCGCGCCAGCCCTCGCGCGCGACGGGCAGGCCGAGCAGCGCGAGATTGCGGTAGTTGCCCAGTTCCTGCAGCCGCTGCAGAGTGCGGGACAAGGCACCGGGAGCCATCCCGCAAGCCGCTGCGAGAATTACCCCGAAACCGTCTTCCCGCAGCCGGAAGTCGGACCATATCCGCGCCTGCTTCTCACCGGGCGCGTCGCCGATGTAACAGGTGACGAGGTCGTCCGCCGCGAAGCCCAGTTCCGGCAGCAGCGCCAGCGCCGCCGCCTCGTCCTCCACCAGTTGCACGCGCGAGGCGCGGATGACCTTGCCCGGCAGGCTGCCCGCCCATGCCAGCGCATCGCTGAGAGCGGGCCGGGCCGCCGTGCCGCCGGTCACGAACAGCGTCGTCGTGCTCGCCTCGCTGTGCCGCTCCCATGTAAAGGCGAGGCCCGGCGCGAGCGTCCCGGCAAGGTGGCGAGGCCGACTGCCCGGCCCGATGGGCCCGGCCGAGGGCAGCGCGCGCATCGCCGCCAGTTCCTCCTCGCGGTCGGCGGCATCGAGCACACGCACGAACTGTACGATCGAGGCCGGCGCCCGCACCAGAGGCCAGCGCCGCAAGTGCATCTCGCTCACCACCATGCGGCGCAGTTCGTGCTCGTTCAGCAAGTCCGCCTCCCCCTTTTGCCCGGTGGAAGACTGCGCCTGCGGGTGCGGGGCGGACAAGTGACCCTTGGTACGATGCCCCTTGGTCAAAGGCTGGCCCGGTCCAAAGTCCAATATCGACCCGTCACCCCGCGTGCGAAAGCGACAGGCCACAGGACAGGCATAACGGGAGACACGACATGAACATCAGGCAGAAGCGCATGGGCCTCGCCGCTGCGGGAGCGCTGGCGCTGGTGGCCTGCTTCGGCGGACAGGCCGCGCTGACCTCGACGGCGGAG
>JASGGD010000335.1:0-4137 GCA_047605225.1 Novosphingobium sp. | reverse complement strand
TCGTGCTGATGACCGACGGCGGCGCCGACTACACCTTCGACGCCACCGGCAACACTGAAGTGATGCGCACCGCGCTCGAAGCCTGCCATCGCGGCTGGGGCACGTCGATCATCATCGGTGTGGCGGAAGCGGGCAAGGAGATCGCGACGCGCCCGTTCCAGCTGGTCACCGGCCGCAACTGGCGCGGCACCGCGTTCGGCGGCGCCAAGGGCCGTACCGACGTGCCCAAGATCGTCGACATGTACATGGCCGGCAAGATCGAGATCGACCCGATGATAACTCACGTCATGGGTCTTGAAGAAATCAACACCGCCTTTGATCTGATGCACGCGGGCGAATCCATTCGCTCGGTCGTGGTCTTCTGAAGAGGGAAATTTCGATGTTCACGCATATCATGGTCGGCGCCAATGACGTCCCGGCCGCCAAGACGTTCTACGACGCCGTTCTCGGTGCGCTCGGCCATGGCGAGGGCAACCTGATCGGCGAAGGACACGGCGTCGGCTACGCGACGTCCGGCGGCTTCTTCGCGGCGGTGACCCCGCGCGACGGCAATGCCCCGACGTTCGCCAACGGCGGCACGATCGGCTTCGCCGCACCCGGTCCCGAGGCCGTCGCCGCTGCTCATGCTGCAGGTCTTGCTGCAGGCGGAACCTGTGAAGGTGAACCCGGCCCGCGTGAGATGTTCCCCGGCGCCTATGGTGCATACCTGCGCGATCCGACCGGCAACAAGCTCTGCCTCTGGCAGGCGCCGAAGGCCTGACGCGATGAGCCTGGAGACGATTTCCACCAACCGCAGCCACGGCGGCACGCAAGGCGTTTATCGCCATGACAGCACCGAGACCGGAACGCCGATGACGTTCTCGGTCTTCGTGCCCGACCATGAGCCGGGCACGAAGCTGTCGGTGCTATGGTATCTCTCCGGGCTCACCTGCACCCACGCGAACGTCACCGAGAAGGGTGAGTTTCGTGCAGCATGCGCGCAGCATGGCGTGATTTTCGTGGCGCCGGACACCAGCCCGCGCGGCGACGATGTGCCTGACGACGAAGCCTACGACTTCGGCAAGGGCGCGGGCTTTTACGTCGATGCGACCCGCGATCCCTGGGCGCAGCATTTCCGCATGCGCTCCTATATCGAGGCTGAATTGCCCGCGCTTGTTGCGCAGCATTTTCCAGCCGACATGGCGCGACAGGGCATCACCGGGCACTCGATGGGCGGCCATGGTGCGCTGACGATCGCGCTGCGCAATCCCGATCGCTTCCGCTCGGTCAGCGCGTTTTCGCCGATCGTCTCGCCGCTCAATTGCGCGTGGGGAGACAAGGCGTTGACGGGCTACCTCGGCGATGACCGCGCCGACTGGCGCGCCTATGATGCCTGCGCCTTGATAGAGGACGGCGCGCGCGTTCCGGCGCTATTGGTCGATCAGGGAACAGCGGACGGCTTCCTCGAAGAGCAGTTGCGCACACCGCTGCTCGCCGCAGCATGCGAGAAGGCGGGGCAGCCCGCGACGATCCGCATGCAGGAGGGGTACGACCACTCGTACTACTTCATCTCCACGTTCATGCCCGAACATGTCGCCTGGCACGCGGAGCGTCTTCGCGGTTGATCGCTCAGCCGAACGCGCGCTTTTCGTAGACGGTGGCGATCACGCTGCCGTCCCAGACGTAGCACAAGTGGCGTTCCTGTCGGCAGTTGGAGAGCAGGCGCGGTCGAAACACCGCCGCGCATTCGCCGCCCTTGTGGCGGACGCTGCCATAGACGATGCCGTCCGAACCTTCGCCGCGCAGGGCTATGGCAAAAGCCTGCGATGCGCCGTAGTGGTCGAGGTGGTAGATCGCCGCGTGATCTTCCCGGTTCTCGCGGATGTCGTGCATCCGCGCGTCGAGATCGACCGCATAGACCCGCATGTCGAGTTCCTGCGCAGGCTCTGCGGTGAAGGCCATGAACCGGGCGCGGTGATAGCAGGTTTCGGCAACCGCCGTATCGATCGAGCGCGCCGCGTAGAAGACTCCGAACGACCCGTCGGTGAACCGGTCGCCCTTCGGATTGAGATGAGTGAAGGCCGCCATGATCGGCGTCGAACCAGGGCCGGAGACGCGGTCCCCGGGCGGCACCAGCGCCAGTTGTCCGGTTTCTTCGCGCAGCCGGTCGTTGGTCATCGCCTCGATCGCGAACACGGCTTCCAGATCGGCAGGATCGGCGACCTCGTCGAATACCGAGACGGGCGGAAACCGGCTCGGCACGATGCGATAGCACGGCGTCCAGCGCAGGGTGGTTACCGGAACGTCCAAGGGTGCGCGCGCCGTCAGCCGCGCTGGGCGTCGACGTACTGCCGCACCACGTAGAGGTCCGCGACGTTGCCCGAGGCCATCCGGTCGAGCGCCGAACCCCCATTGAAGATTGGCGCGGCATTGGGTTTGCGCACCCAGTCGTCGGCCGTGCGCGGCAGCAGGATTTGCAGGCCCTTGTAGATACCGAGAACGTAGGAAATCCGCTCCAGCGCATCCTTGGGAATGGCAGCGACGGCGCCGCGCTTCCACGACTGGAATGTCGAGCGGCTGTCGAGGCCAAGCAGGCGCATCTGCTCGCCTTCCTTGAGCCCCCAGGCATCCGCGATGCGGAAGAAGGTGCGCAAGGCCGGACCGGTCAGGTCCCTCCGGCTGGGCTCATGGGATCGAACGACAGTGGCCATATGCAGAATATGTGTGAAATCTGATCGAATTTCAAGATACGATCAGATTTCACACATTGCATTACCTGCTCGCCAGGATAACCGGGGCGATCTGCCGGCTGGCCACTTCGCGCAGGACAAAGCTGCTGCGGATGCGCCGCACATGGGGAAGCACTGAAAGCTCCTTGCGATAGATCATGTCGTAATCCTCCAGCGACTGCACGTTGAGGATCATGAGGAAGTCGGTGTCGCCGGTGACGAAGGCGCAGAACTGCATCGAGGGGCTGTCGAGCACCGCTTTCTCGAAGTCCTGCAGCACCGATTCCGTCTGGGAAATAAGCTCGATCGAGACCATCACCAGCGTCCCATAACCCAGCGAACGCACGTTGAGGTTGGCGGAATAGTTGGAGATGTAACCCGCTTCTTCCAGAATCTTGCGGCGACGGGCGACCGCGGTGCTCGACAGATGGACTTTCTCGCCCAGCCACACGTCCGATGCGCGCCCGTCGGAAACAAGGGCGCGCATCAGCCTGAGGTCGGTGTCATCGAGTTCATGCTGCGCAGGTTTGCCGCGCGCAGCATCCAGCCAGTGCAGTTTACCGGACTGCATATCCATCTTGTTGAGCGCCCCTCTTTTTAATTTCGAAACCATAGTGCCGAATGTCCTCTGGATTTCAAACAAAAGGGATCGAGTGGGGGCGTTATTCCGACAGAATGTTGTCGAACCAGCCGGTGTCGCCGCCGATGGGCATTCCGGCGGGGATTGGCGGGCGGGGGCGGCTGGTCTTGCCGATCTCGACCGCGAGGCGGGTGGGATCGCGCAGCAGTGCGGCCATGGAGACTTGCCATAGCGCGTCTTCGGAGCCGCCCTTGGCCTTGCCGAACGTGGCGGCCGTCTCCTTGAGATAGCCGTCGAGCAGGGCCGCGACGTCTGCGGGCGTGTCGGCATCCTGGCGCGCGGCGGCGATGGCGAGCAGGGTGGCCTGTGAAATCCGGCGCGACACCGCATCGCCGTGCGCGGCCACCACTGGCGAGAGCTTGTCCAGCAGCGTGCCGACGCCGGGCTGGCCCGCGTCGTAGCCGTGCTGGATGTGCAGGCGCGTCAGGCGCGCGGGCGCGAGCAGGCTGTCGAGCGTGACTTGCGCGGCGACCTGTGCGGCGACGAGCGGGTCGAACACCGCCGCGCCCGCGCCGCGCATGACTTCGGGCACGGCCTCGGCGTCGGGGCGGGCGCTGCTGCCGCTCGACAGCATCATCGCCAGCGATGCGGGCACGGTCAGGACGCTGGGCGAAAGCGTGCCGACGAGCGCGTCGATCGCCTCCAGCTGCTGCGCGGCAGGGACTGGAGAGGGTGCGCCGCGCCCGTCGCCGACGACGGCGTATTCGTAGTTCACGCCGCCCACCAGCTTGCCGGTGGCGTCGATCGAATAGCGGTGGAACAGCCAGATCGGCACGAACTTGCGGCGCA
>JASGGD010000334.1:0-4188 GCA_047605225.1 Novosphingobium sp. | reverse complement strand
GGCACCCGCAACATCAAGGTCGCGCTGCGCCGCCTGCGCCGCTTCGCCCGCGAAGGCGCGGCGGAGGAACTGGACCTCGACGCGACAATCGCGGGAACGGCGAAGCAGGGCTGGCTCGATGTGGTGATGCGGCCCGAGCGGCACAATGCGGTGAAAGTGCTGCTGTTCCTCGACGTCGGCGGCTCGATGGACCCGTTCATCAAGCTGGTCGAGGACCTGTTCAGCGCCGCCACCGCCGAATTCAAGAACATGGAGTTCTTCTACTTCCACAACTGCCTCTACGAAGGCGTCTGGAAGGACAACCGCCGTCGCTGGAGCCAGCGCACCCCGACCTGGGACGTGCTCCACAAGTACGGTCACGACTACAAGGTGATCTTCGTCGGCGACGCGGCGATGAGCCCTTACGAGATCAGCCATCCCGGCGGCTCGGTCGAGCACATGAACGAGGAAGCGGGTGCGGTCTGGCTTAACCGCGTTGTGCAGACTTATCCGGCGACGGTGTGGCTGAACCCCTCGGCCGAGCGACAGTGGGGCTATTCGGGATCGACCCGGATGATCCGCGAGATCATGGGCGGAGCGATGTATCCGCTAACGCTCGACGGTCTGGATGCGGCGATGCGCGAGTTGACCCGGAAGAAGGGTTAGCGGCTGGAATGACCCGCCGCGAATGTGTTAGGAAACTGGCGGCCAAGGAGAAATGCGATGACGACGTTCTTGCTCATGCTCGCTGCTGGGGCTGTCGCTCCTGCCCCGGCTGACGTACCGCAGTCCCGCAAATGCGAATACAACGTTGAGCGCGTGGCGAACCGCTCCGGCGCTGCTTCCTATCACCCCGGCCAGGACGCTGCGATGCACCTGCGTGCCGTCGAGACCCGTATCGACGGTTGCCCGGTGCTGAGGGAAGCGGGTAGCGGCCGGTTGATTGAGCCGCCGATGTTCGCATCCGGTCCCGCGAAAGTCGCGCCTGCTCGCTGATCCTTGGAGCCGCTGCCGTTAATTCGGAGACGGCTTGCGCGCGGCTAGATAAAGCCAGTCGCCCATGCCCACGAGCGGCCCGAGCTTGGCGGCAGGCGCGAACAGGGCCGCATAGGCTAGACGCTTGGGCATTCGCGCCAGCGTCGACGGGGCGCCGAAGGTATAGGCAAGGTCGATGTTGCAATGGCGGGTGCCAGCTACCGTGAAACCGGCGGCCTCCACCATTCTCGCCAGCGTCGCCTCGGAGAACTGGAACAGGTGATGCGGCGGCTCGGGATGCGGCCAGTAATCCAGCCGGTTCGCGAGCGGATAGGACAGGCGCGGGAACAGACCGTCGATGTTCGGCGTCGAGAGCACCAGCCATCCGCCGGGCGCAAGAAGATCGAAGGCGGCGCGCAAATCGGCCGATGGATCCGGAACATGCTCGATGACGTCGAACAGGGTGAGTACGTCGCATGAACCGGGCGTTAGTTCGGTGTCTTGCAGTGTGCCTCGCTCGATCGTGAGACCGGTGCGGCGATGTGCCTCCTCGGCGGACTCGTGCGAAAACTCGATGCCGGAGCAGTCGAATCCGGCGTCGCGCGCCACCAGCAGGAACTCGCCGGAAGAACAGCCAACATCGACCAAACGACCCGAAGTGGCGAAGCGCCGCGTGAATTTCAGGTGCCGCGCCGCAATGGCCGCCATTCGGCGCGAGGCGGTGCTGTCCGGATCGTGCAGTTCGGAGTGGTAGTCGCTCTCACCCGCCGAATAGAGCTTGCGAAGGGCTTCTTCATCCGGCGGATTGGAAACGTAGGCGAGGTCGCACTGAACGCAGCGCACGAGGTCGTAGCCCTTGGCGCGAAACAACGGCTTCGCGCTCGCGCTGCCGCACATGTTGCATTCGGTCATGCTGCCCTCCGATCCGAACCACGGGCAATTCCCTAGGTCGGATTGGTGGACGGAGGGTTAACCTCGCCCCGATCTCTCAATGATAGAGCAGCAGGTCCGCCACTTCCGCGCGCCATGCCGCTTCATCCGCGCTGGCGATAACGTCTAGGTCGGCGGGTGTGGCGGCTAGGTCGTCCACCCATTCGCGAAGGGCCGGACCGCCGTTGATGACGTCGATGGCCAGGCGTTCGAACTCGTACTCGTAGGGGAAGTCGCGCCAGAGCGGATAGTCGGGATAGAGGCGGCGGATCGCCTTGAAGGCCAGCGCCTGCAAGCGCCACGGGCGGAACTCGCGGTGGTCGTAGAAGGAACCTTCCGCGTGGATCATCAGGCCATTGCACAGGCTCTTGGCGTGCTTGTGGAAGGTCGGTTCGAACCAGCATTCGCGGATCGCGCAGCCCTCCAGCCATTCGGGTGCGAAGGCCTGCATCTCGGCGAGAACCGCCTTGGCATCGATGTCCGGCGCGCCGAACAGGACTTCGAGCGGGCGGGTGGTGCCGCGCCCTTCGGAGACCGTCGCGCCCTCGATCATCACCGTCCCGGCATAAACGCGGGCCATGTTGAGGTTGGCGGCATTGGGGCTGGGATTGATCCAGATGCGATCCTGCGGCCAGCCGAAGCCGGGCGCGGCTTCGGACTCCCAGCCTTCCATCGCGATCACGCGGTAATCGACGTCGAGGCCGAAGTGGCGGATGAACCAGTGGCCCATCTCGCCCAAGGTCAGCCCATGGCGCATCGGCATCGGCCCGGCACCGACGAAGCTCTCCTGCCCCGGCAGCAGCGTGGTGCCCTCGACCGGGCGACCGGCAGGGTTGGGACGATCGAGCACCCACACGCTCTTGCCGTGCGCGGCGGCCTCTTGCAGCAGGTAGAGCAGCGTGGTGACGAACGTGTAGATGCGGCAGCCGAGGTCCTGCAGGTCGAACAGGAACACGTCGGCAGTGGACATCATCTGCCCGGTCGGACGCCGCACTTCGCCGTAAAGGCTGAACACCGGGATGCCGTAAACCGGATCGGTCTCGTCGAGCGTCTCGACCATGTTGTCCTGCTTGTCGCCCTTGAGGCCATGCTGCGGACCGAAGGCGCTGGTCACGTTGACACCGGCTGCGATCAGCGCATCGAGCGAATGGACCAGCCCCTCGGTCACCGAGGCCGGATGGGCGATGAGCGAGACGCGCTTGCCTTCGAGCGGGGCACGCAGGGCGGGGTCCGCCAGCAGGCGGTCGATACCGAATTTCATGGCGCGGTGGGTGCCGCAATGGTCGCCGTGAAGCAAGCCGGATCGTGGAAATCCGGTGCATCGCCGCCGTGGGCCAGCGACCAGTAGCTTTTACGGCCTGTCTTATCGGGGGCCCGCTCCTCGATCACCGCCGTGAAACCGCAGCGCCATGGCGCATCGGGAAGTCCGGCTGCAGGAATAGCGGCGTCGAAGATCGCCATATCGGTGCCTTGCCGGATCGTACACTCGGGCTCGCGCGGCATCGGCCTTTCGACCATCCCTTCGCGCCGCGCCGAGAAATCGTAGACGTTCCAGCGCTCGGAGGGCGAAAGGTTGATCTCGGTGTAGCCCGGCCCGTCTCCGTGCTGGAGGAACAGTTCGAAGCACGTCGTCTGCCACAGGCCATCGGCCCTGCCCTTGCCTGCGAAGGGCGGAACGATCAACTGAGCCGCGCCCATAATCTTCCAGCGCGCGCGGAGCCACTGAGCGTCATGGCCGATGATCCGCGCCTCCACACTGCGAACGGCGAGCGGCGGATGTGCGGGGTGAAAGACGAGTTCGGTCATGGTCTCTCGCTATGCGTTGGATGGGCGGCGTGGCAATCCGGTTTTGGCGAAACGAAGGAATGCCTGCGACAAACCCACCCCCAGCCCCTCCCGCTTGCGGGAGGGGAGCGAGACCTGGCGATTTATCGCCTGGTCGCAGCGGGGTGGGCACGGCCGCACCCATCGGCGTTTATTTCGCCCCCTCCTCGTGCTAGGCGCGCGGCTTCCTCAAACCGAAGCGGAACCGATGACCTACAATTCGACCCTGCTGCGCCTCCTCGACGAGCGAGGCTACATCCACCAGCTCACCGACGCCGAGGGCCTTGACGCCATGGCCGGCAAGCAGGTGGTGCCGGGGTATATCGGCTTCGACCCGACGGCGCCTTCGCTGCACGTCGGGCACCTCGTCTCGATCATGATGCTCCGCCAGCTGCAGCGCGCGGGCCACAAGCCGATCGTCGTCATGGGCGGCGGCACCGGCAAGATCGGCGACCCCAGCTTCAAGGACGAGGCGCGCAA
>JASGGD010000333.1:0-4210 GCA_047605225.1 Novosphingobium sp. | reverse complement strand
TCACGGATGGGCGCGATCTGTCGCTTGTCGTCGGCTATGCCGGAACGGGAAAGAGCGCCATGCTGGGCGTTGCGCGGGAAGCATGGGAGGCTGCGGGCTACGAGGTGCGCGGCGTCGCTCTTTCCGGCATCGCGGCGGAAAATCTGGAAAGCGGATCGGGCATTGCGTCGCGCACCATCGCCAGTATGGAACATGGCTGGAAGAACGGCCGTGATATGCTCACCGCGCGCGATGTGCTGGTCATCGACGAGGCGGGCATGGTTGGCACGCGCCAGTTGGAGCGGGTGCTGTCGCATGCGGCGGATGCCGGTGCAAAGGTCGTGCTGGTCGGCGATCCGCAGCAGCTACAGGCCATCGAGGCGGGTGCGGCCTTCCGCTCGATCCACGACCGGCATGGCGGCGTCGATATCCACGAAGTCCGCCGCCAGCGCGAGGACTGGCAGCGGGACGCCACCCGCGATCTGGCAACAGGCCGGACGGGGATGGCGCTGCACGCCTACCGCAGTCATGATATGGTGCATGTTGCTGACAGCCGCGAGGCCGCGCGGGAAAACCTGATCGAGCGTTGGGATCGCGACCGGCAGGCATCGCCCGACGCCAGCCGCATCATCCTCACCCACACCAACGCCGAGGTACGCGAACTCAACGAGGCCTCGCGGGAGAAAATGCGCGAGGCGGGCGATCTTGGGCAGGACGTGGCCGTGAAGGTCGAGCGCGGAGCCAGAAACTTCGCCAGCGGCGACCGGGTGATGTTCTTGGCTAACGAGCGCGGGCTTGGGGTGAAGAACGGCACGCTCGGCACCATCGAGACCGTCAACACGCAATCAATGGCGGTATGCACCGATGACGGGCGCTCCGTCGCCTTCGACCTGAAGGACTATGACAAGCTCGACCACGGTTACGCCGCGACGATCCACAAGGCTCAAGGCATGACCGTGGACCGCACCCATGTGCTGGCGACACCCGGCATGGACGCCCATGGCAGCTATGTCGCCCTGTCTCGCCATCGTGACGGGATGGACCTGCATTATGGCCGCGACGATTTTGCCGATCAGAACCGGCTTGCCCGCACCCTGTCGCGGGATCGGGCGAAGGACATGGCGACGGATTACGAACCGGCCCAAAGCTATGCCGAGCGGCGCGGCATCAGCTTCCGCGAGCGTGTGGTCGAGATCGTCAAAATGATCTTGCCGGAACAGGTGCGCGAGCGCATCGCAGGCATGCTCGACGGCTTGCGGCTTGAGAGCGCGCCCATCGACAGGGCTGTGCCAGGTGCTGGCGATGTGAAAGGGCCGGAAAGGGAAAGGGGAGATGCGGGGGCCGCGCCGGGCAATGTCGTGCCGGAGCGGTCGGCTGGCCCCGAGCGGGAGGTGGCGGCAGACCCCGAGGCGGTCATGCGCAGGCGTCGTACCGATGCGCTGGTCCGCCATGCCCGTGCCGCCGATGCGATCATCGAGGCCAAGCGTCAGGGGATTACGCCGTCCAACGAGGCGCGGCGCGAACTCGGTGCGGCGCGGGATGCGTTCGAGGAGGTGCGCCCGAATGGCTGGCAGGATGCGGAAGCCGCCTATTCCAAGGATAACAGCCTTGCCACCGAGGCGGGAGCCGGTCGGATCGGACGCACGGTGCGTGCTCTTCAGCTCGAAGCGGAAATCCGCACCGGACGCGAGGCCGATACCGGCATGGGGCCTGCGCAGCGTGCCGACCGCTTCGTGCAGCGCTGGCAGGCGCTCGACCAGACCAGCCAGCGCCAATATGAGGCGGGCGACATCATGGCCCACAAGGCGACGCGCCGCGCGATGGGCGACATGGCGAACAGCCTGAAACGCGATCCGCAGCTTGAATCCATCCTCGCCAACCGCAAGCGAGAACTCGGCATTTCGTTCGACTCAGGCCGCCGACTCGGCGACGAAATAGCCTACCATGCCGGTATCGACCTCGGGCGCGGACGTGGGATCGGGATTTGAACCGGTTGTCTGTGGCGGCCAAGATCAGGGGCGGTGACGTCATTTGCTGCTGGCGAGCAGCAAGCCAGGTCGAAGCCGGCCCCTCAAGGCCGAGCCGTGTTCCACGGTGGCGCGTACCGCGCCAGCCTTGACCGCCCGTCTTCGCCCCGGCGTGGGCTCTTCAAGCAGACCAGGACGGATTGGGAGTGCAGGTGCACTCCAATTCCAACCGACATCCCAACGCAAATCATGCGTCGGACGATCAATCATTACCGCGACTCACTCAAGCCGCAACGAGTGTTTGCAGATCGTATCGGCGTTGCGGCGAACAAAAATCTGGAATCGATTCCGGTGGCTTGAGTAAAAATCGTGCTCGCCGGAACCGCCGATTTTTCGCTATGGTTCGCCATGGCCCTACGACCGCTAAATTCCTATTGCATAACAGAAAATCTCTGTCCTGACTGGCTCTGAACGTGCCCGAAACAGCCAGCAGGAGGCAGCAAAAACCATGCGCCAGCCAGACCGTATCATCCGTATGCAGACCGTGCGCGACCGCACAGGCCTGTCCGAATCCACCATCTACCGAAAGATGAAGGATGGCACGTTCCCGGCCAAGCTCGGCATCAGCGCCAATGGCACCGGATGGCATGAATCCGAGATCGACCGTTGGATCGCCGATCCCGCCGGGTGGCGGCCCCGGACCCGCAACGAGTTCGACTTCGATGACTGAGGGCGACGGCAAACAGGATGCGGCCAACGACAACAACGCTCCGGACGGAGAAGGCGGAGTCACGGGTGATGCAGCCGAACGGGTGGATGCGGTCGTGTTCTCCATCGCCCGGCTGATCGGTCGCCAGTTGGCGCGCGAGCACTTCGAGGCGTTGCGGGCTGCCAATGACAATGCGCCAAATCCCGGCGAGGAGCCGGATTGATGGGAAAGCGGATGATTTACCTTGCGTGTCTTGACATTGTCTGGCATGTAGATGCTGTGGTCACAGGAGGCAGCGCCATGGCGACACGTATTAACCGCACCGAAAAACTCGATCTTCGTCTGACGGCAGAGGCCAAGCACACCCTTGCCGCCGCCGCGCAGGCGCAACGCCGCTCATTGAGCGAATTCGTTCTCGAAAGCGCCCTCGACAGGGCCGAGGAAGCGCTTGCCGACCGGCGCGTTTTCCAGCTTTCCCCTGAGAAGTGGGACGCCTTCGTTGAAGCGCTCGATGCTCCGCCGCGCGATCTGCCGCGTTTGCGCAAGCTTCTGAGTGAGCCGGACATCTTTAAGAACGACAAGCAGGCGTGATGGGCTTTCGTATCGAAAAACTGCATCGCCGTCACGCCGTTGAGTCATTCGATTGCGGCGAGGATGCGCTCAATCGTTTCCTGATTCGCTTTGCCTTGCCCAATCAGATGGCGAATGCCTCACAAACCTATGTCGGTCTTACCGATGACGATGCGGTTGTCGGCTTTTACACACTCGTCGTCGGCGAAGTCCGTTACGAGGAAGCGCCCGAGCGATTGACGAAGGGACTTGCCCGCCATGCCGTGCCGGTGATGCTCCTGGCCCGGCTTGGTGTCGGCGAAGCATGGCAGGGCAAGAAGATCGGCGCGGGATTGTTACGTGACGCCGTTCTGCGCACGCTGCAAGTGGCCGACATTGCCGGTGTCCGGGCGCTCGTGGTTCACGCCAAGAACGAGGCGGCACGCTCCTTTTACGAGCGGTTCGACTTTCAGCCGTCTCCCACCGATCCGCTGCACCTGTTCGCGCTCATCAAGGACTTGAAGGCTCTTTAAGACAGAAAAGGATACCGCCATGACCCGCGCCGCGCTTTACGCCCGCTATTCGTCCGATGCCCAGAGCGCGGCGTCGATCGAGGATCAGTTCCGGCTATGCCGAGAACATGCGGGCCGTGAGCGCTGGCAGGTCACAGGCACCTATGAGGATGCGGCGATCTCCGGTTCCAGCACCATTCTGCGTCCCGGCATCCAGAAGCTCGTGCGCGATGCGCAGGGCGGCGCGTTCACGATCCTTTTGGCCGAGGCGCTGGATCGCATCAGCCGCGATCAGGCCGATGTCGCAACGCTCTACAAGCACCTGAAGTTCGCGGGCGTCACCATCGTCACGCTCGCAGAGGGCGAAATCAGCGAGCTTCATGTCGGCCTCAAAGGCACGATGAACGCGCTGTTCCTGAAAGACCTTGCGATGAAGACCCATCGCGGCCTTCGGGGCAGGGTGGAGAAGGGCAAGGCGGGCGGCGGGCTTTGCT
>JASGGD010000332.1:0-4257 GCA_047605225.1 Novosphingobium sp. | reverse complement strand
TTAGACGCGCTTGACGCGGCCCTTGTCGATGAAGTCGTTGACGTATGTGCCGCCCCAGGCCGTTGAAAGCGTGGAGTTCACGTTGCCGGGAGTGAGGCCCAGCGCCGTGAGCGTGCGGATGTCGGTGTTGATCTTGAGCGTCGATACATCGGGCAGGCTGCTGAGGCGCACGCCGGAAAGCTGACCGTTCGCCCCGGCCGCCGCCAGCAGCTTTTCGCGAGCCGCCATGAACTTGTCGCTGGACAAGCCGCTGGCGTTCTGCAGTTCCATCGTGAAGCCCGCCGTGTCGCCGAGGCCGCGCACCGCGCCGGGAACGAGCACGAAGACCTGCGCATCGCGAAGGCCGCGGAACGCGGCGCTGGCGCGCTGGACGATGGCGTCGGCGCTGTCCTTGGGATCGGTGCGCTCCGACCAGTCGGTCAGGTTGATGAAGCCCTGGCCGCTGTTCTGGCCCGACGCACCGCGACCGCCACCCGCGACGGAGAACATTCCGGCGACGTTATGCTTCTCGTAAGTCGTGAAATACTTCTCGATCTCGCGCTGCACCTGCTCTGTACGCGAGCGCGGCGTGCCTGCGGGCAGGCGCCACTGGACGCTGATGTTGCCCTGATCCTCATTCGGCAGGAAGCCGGTGGGCAGGCGCTGGAACAGCAGGAAGGTGCCGACGCAGGTGACCGCGAACAGGGCGAGCCAACGCCACTTGTGCGCGACGACGACGTCCACCTTGCGCACATAGGCATCGGTGACGCGCTCGAAGCTGCGGTTGAACCAGGTGTGGAACTTCTCCCAGCCGCGCGCGAGCCACGGCAGGTGGCGCTCGATCCAGGTGGGCTCATGGCCTTCCTCGCCGTGGGGCTTCTTGGCCTTGAGCAGGGTGGCCGTCAGCGCCGGGCTGAGGATCAGTGCGACCAGCACCGAGAGCACCATCGCGGTCACGATCGTCAGCGAGAACTGGCGATAGATCACGCCGGTCGAGCCGCCGAAGAACGCCATCGGCAGGAACACCGCCGAAAGCACCAGCGCGATCGCGACCAGCGCGACCTGGATTTCCTCCATCGACTTGATGGTGGCGTCGCGCGGGGACATGCCGGGGTTCTCTTCCAGCAGGCGCTCGACGTTCTCGACCACGACGATGGCGTCGTCGACCAGCAGGCCGATCGCCAGAACGAGGCCGAACAACGTCATCGTGTTGATGGAGAAACCCATCACGTAGAACACCGCGAACGTGCCCAGCAGCACCACAGGCACCGCGATCGCCGGGATCAGCGTGGCGCGCCAGCTCTGCAGGAACACGAACATGACGATGACGACGAGAATGATCGCCTCGAACAGAGCCTTCTCGACCTCTTCGACCGAGAGCTTGATGAAAGTCGTGGAATCGCTGCCGTAGATGTACTTCACGCCGTCCGGCATTTCGGCGGCGAGATCCTGCATCTTCGCCTTGACCGCTTCGGCCGTGCGCAGCGCGTCGGCGCCGGGAGCCAGCGAGATCGAGATGCCCGCACCGGGGTGGCCATTGACGCGGCTGACAGAGGTATAGCTGTCGGCGCCGATTTCTACGCGCGCTACATCGCCGATGGTGACGACGGACCCGTCCGGGTTGGTCTTGAGCACGATGGCGCGGAACTGGTCGGCGGTCTGCAGGCGCGAGCCGGCGGTGACGACGGCGTTGATCGCCTGATCATCGACGGCAGGGGTGCCGCCGATCTCGCCTGCGGCGACTTCGGTGTTCTGCGCGGTGATCGCGGAAGTCACGTCGCTGGGCATGAGCGCCACGGCGGCAAGTTTGCGCGGGTCCAGCCAGATACGCATCGCGTGTGGCGCGCCGAACACGTTGACGTCGCCCACGCCCTCGACACGCGAAAGCGGGTCTTGAATGTTCGAGGCCAGATAGTCCGACACGTCCTGGTTGGAGCGCTGGTCGGTCTCGTCGTAGACAGCCACCAGCAGCAGCTGATCGGCGTTGGACTTGGTCACGGTAACGCCGCGGGCCTGCACCGTCTGAGGCAGGCGCGGGATGGCGGACTGGACCTTGTTCTGGACCTGCACTTGCGCGATGTCGGGGTCAGTGCCCTTGGCGAAGGTAGCGCTGATGGTCGCCTGGCCACGGTTGCTCGATTCGGAGCTGAAATAGAGCAGGCCGTCGATGCCGGTCAGCTGCTGCTCGATGATCTGCGTCACCGAGTTCTCGATCGTCTGCGCCGACGCGCCCTGATAGGTGGCGCGGATATTCACCTGCGTGGGTGCGATGTCCGGGTATTGTTCGTTAGGCAGGTAGTTCAGCGCGCCGAGACCGGTCAGCATGACGATGATCGCCAGAACCCAGGCGAAGATCGGGCGATCGATGAATATACGGGACATGGAGCGTCAGCCGCGCTTGTGGTCGGCGCTGCCGGTTTCGGCACCCTGACCCTGCTTGCGCGGCTCCACCTTCTGCGGTGCCGTGCTCGCCACCGGCTTGATCGGAGCACCCTGACGCAGTCCGTTGAGCCCCTGCGTGATGACCTTGTCGCCTTTCTTGAGACCACCGGTGACGACCGCGAATTCCTTGTAGGTGCGATCGGCGGTGACCTTGCGGCGCTGTGCCTTGTTGTCGGCGCCGACCAGCATCACGAAAGCGCTGCCGTCGAAGTCGCGCTGAACCGCGTTCTGTGGTATCAGGAAAGCATTGGGATCCGATGCCTGATCGAACATCGCGGTCACGAACATGCCGGGCAGCAGGAGCCCGTCCGGATTCGGGAAGCGGGCGCGCAGGGTGACGGTGCCGGTGGTCTGGTCGACCGTGACTTCCGAGAACTGCACGGTTCCCGCCTGCGGATAGCGCGCGCCGCCATCGAGCATGAGATGGACCTCGGTGCTGCCGGGGGTGACGCCTCCTGCGGCGAGACGCTGGCGCAGGCTCGTCAATTCGGCGGCGGACTGCTGCATATCGACGTAGATCGGGTCCATGCGCTGGATCACCGCTAGCGGATCGGTCTGCGTGGCGCTGACGAGAGCGCCGACGGTGAACAGCTGGCGGCCGATCTTGCCGCTGATCGGCGCGGGAACGGTGGTGAAGCGCAGATTGATCTTGGCGGTATCGAGCGCGGCCGCGTTTTGCGCGATGGCGGCCTTGGCCGTGCGCGATTCCGCCAGAGCGTCGGTATAATCCTGCTTGGCGATCGCCTCCATATCGGCGAGCGGGCGATAGCGCTCCGCCTTGACCGAGGCGGCGTCAGCCGTGGCGCGGGCGCTGGAGAGGTTGGCCTGTGCCTGGTTCACGGCCGCGCGGTAAAGGCTGGGGTCGATCTCGAACAGCGGCTGCCCGGCCTTGACGGTGCTGCCCTCGGTAAAGAAGCGCCGCTTGATGACGCCGGTTACCTGCGGCCGGACCTCGGAAGTCTCGAAAGCGACCGTACGGCCGCTGAGCGTCGCCGAGAGGGGAACGCTGCTGGCCTGTGCGACGATATAGCCGACTTCAGCAGTGCGCTGCTGCTGGCCCTTGGACGATTCGCCGGAGCATGCCGCAAGCGACACTCCCGCAAGCGCGAGAGCGGCAACAGGCAGGAGCGGCCAGCGCCAACCGGAGGGCCGGCGAAGGGCATAAGGGGGGAAGCTGTTCAAGTCGCACGCCTTGTTGGATGTTGCCTTGTCCTATTCAGCAAAACGGTGCGCCCGCAAGCGTCCATTTCGCAGATGCGACAATTTGCGACTAAAGATCAAAGTCGCATGACAAAACCGGCAAGACGCGCCGAAATCCATCACGGTTATCCGTGAGGGGCTGAATTTCAGGTGCGGCACCAAAGAAAAGGAAATGGTGCCCGAGGGCGGATTCGAACCACCGACACTGCGATTTTCAGTCGCATGCTCTACCAACTGAGCTACTCGGGCACTCGTTCGGCGGCGGCCTCTGGAAGAGACCGGCGAGCGGTGTGGGCGGGCCTATGAAGAAGGTGGCCGACCTTGGCAAGCCCTAAATGACGAAGAAATTTCAATCGTCCTGTGGATTGTTTTTTTCCTGCCCGACGAAGTCCTCGGGATCGTGGGGCTGGCCGGGCAGGGCGTAGCCGTCGTCCAGCCACTTGAGCAGGTCACGGTCGCGGCACTGCTTGGAGCAGAACGGCGTGAACTCGGCGACGCGCGGTTTGCGGCAGATCGGGCACTTGCGTTCGGAAAGGGTCATAGCGGCACCGCCTGCGCGAATCCGGCGGCCAGCGCAAGCGTGCGGTCCTCGTGCCAGCGGATCGTGCGCCCGGTGCGGCGCGCGCGGTCGGCGAG
>JASGGD010000331.1:0-4269 GCA_047605225.1 Novosphingobium sp. | reverse complement strand
TCGCGGTGGTCATCACCGTGGTCGGCGCGCTCGCCTTCGTCGGCCTGCCGGTGTCCCAATATCCCGACATCGTGCCGCCCACGGTCACGGTCAGCGCCCAATATCCCGGCGCATCGGCGGAGACGGTGGCCTCCACCGTCGCCGCGCCGATCGAGCAGGAGATCAACGGCGTCGACAACATGCTCTATCAGAGCAGCCAGTCGACCGGCGACGGCAAGGTGACGATCACCGTCACCTTCAAGATCGGCACCGACCTCGACGCCGCGCAGGTGCTGGTGCAGAACCGCGTCGCCATCGCCGAACCACGCCTTCCCGACGCGGTGCGCTCGATGGGCGTCGTCACCAAGAAGGCCAGCCCGGACTTCCTGATGGTGGTCAACCTGCAGTCTCCGGACGGCACGTACGACCGCGACTACATCTCAAACTATGCGCTGACCCAGGTGAAGGACCGCCTCGCGCGCCTTGATGGCGTGGGCGACGTCCAGACCTTCGGCGCGCGCGATTACGGCATGCGAATCTGGATCGATCCGGGCCGCGCCGCGCAGCTCAACCTGACGGCAGGCGAGATCGTCGCCGCTCTGCGCGCGCAGAACGTGCAGATCTCCGCAGGCGCGATCGGTGCCCCGCCCTTCGACAAGGGCAACGCCTACCAGGTCGGCGTCGAGGCGCAGGGCCGCCTGACCGAGCCGCAGCAGTTCGCCGACATCATCGTGCGCACCGATGCCGATGGCCATCAGGTCCGCGTGCGCGACGTCGCCCGCGTGGAACTGGGCGCGCAGGACTACACCACCAACACCTACCTTTCGGGCAATCCCACCGTCGTCATGGCGGTGATGCAGCGCCCCGGCTCCAACGCGCTCGAAACCGCCAAGCTGGTGCGTTCCGAGATGGACGCCATGCAGGCCAAGTTCCCCAAGGGGCTTGAATACTCGGTCATCTACAACCCGACCGAGTTCATCGGCCAGTCGATCGACGCGGTCTATCACACGCTGTTCGAGGCGGTGATCCTCGTCGTCCTCGTGATCCTCGTCTTCCTGCAGAACTGGCGCGCGGCGATCATTCCGATCCTCGCGATCCCGGTCTCGCTGGTCGGCACCGCGATCATGCTGATGGCCGTGGGCTATTCGCTCAACAACCTCTCGCTGTTCGGCCTCGTGCTCGCCATCGGCATCGTCGTCGACGACGCGATCGTCGTGGTCGAGAACGTGGAGCGCTACATCGAGGAGGGCCTGACTCCGCTCGAAGCCGCCCGCCGTTCGATGGACGAAGTGTCCGGCGCGCTCGTCGCGATCGTGCTGGTGCTCTGCGCGGTGTTCGTGCCGACGCTGTTCATCACCGGCATTTCGGGCCAGTTCTACAAGCAGTTCGCAGTGACGATCTCGACCGCCACGGTCATCTCGCTGGTGCTCTCGCTGACGCTCTCGCCGGCGATGGCCGCGCTGCTGCTCAAGCACAAGGAGCGGGTCGGACCCGAAGCCCCCCGCTGGCGCCGCGTGCTCCAGTCGGGCGCGGACAAGTTCAACCACGGCTTCGACCGCATGAGCGCAAGCTACGCCCGGCTCACCCTGCGTCTGGTCAAGGCCCCCACGCGCATGATGGCGACTTATGCCGCCCTCATCGCCGGAACCGTGGGCCTGTTCTGGGCGACGCCGACCGGCTTCATCCCGCAGCAGGATCAGGGCTACTTCCTTGCCGCAGCATTCCTGCCCTCGGGCTCCTCGCTGGAACGCACGGACGAAGTGACCCGCGACATCGCCAAGCGGCTCCTGCCGATCAAGGGCATTCGCGGCGCGGTGATGTTCGCGGGCTTCCACGGCCCCTCGCGCACCGCATCGCCGGATTCGGCCGCGATCTACTTCCCGTACAAGAGCTTCGAGGAACGCAAGAAGCTGGGCGTCACCGGCGCGGAAATCATGGCGCAGGCGCAGGAGGCCCTGAAGGGCTACGACAAGGCCATGGTCCTCGTCATTCCGCCGCCGACCATCAACGGCATCGTCCCCCCGGGCGGCTACCGCATGATCGTCGAGGACAACGAAGGTCGCGGCTACACCGAACTTGCCAAGGCGGCGGGCGGCGTGATCGGCAAGGCCAACCAGCAGAAGGACTTGAGCCAGGTCTACACCCTGTTCAACCAGGACACCCCGCGCGTCTTCACCGACATCGACCGCCGCAAGGCCGACATGCTCGGCATCCCGCCCGAGCGCGTGTTCGAAACGCTGCAGGTCTACCTCGGCTCGGCTTACGTGAACGACTTCAACCTGCTGGGCCGCACCTTCCGCGTCACCGCGCAGGCGGATCAGGGCAGCCGCGGTTCGATCGCCGACCTTGCCAACCTGAAGACCCGCTCGAACTCCGGCGCGATGGTGCCGATCGGTTCGGTCGCCACCTTCCAGGACAAGACCGGCCCCTACCGCGTGGTGCGCTACAACCTGCACCCCGCCGTGGAAGTCGACGGCAGCGTGGCGCCGGGCTTCTCGACCGGACAGGCACTCTCCACCATGGAGAAGGTCGCGGACGAGACGCTCCCCTCGGGCTACAGCTTCGAGTGGACCGGCATCGCCTACCAGCAGGTGACGGCGGGCAACACGGCGGCGATCGTCTTCGGCATGGCCGTGGTCTTCGTCTTCCTCGTGCTGGCCGCGCAGTATGAAAGCCTGACCCTGCCGCTGGCGATCGTCTTGATCGTGCCGATGTGTCTCTTCGCGGCCATGGCGGGCGTAAACCTGCGAGGCATGGACAACAACATCCTCACCCAGATCGGCCTCGTCGTGCTGATCGCGCTGGCGGCCAAGAACGCGATCCTCGTGGTCGAATTCGCCAAGCAGGCCGAGGAGGAACAGGGCATGTCGATCGTACAGGCGGCCGTCTACGCCGCGCAGACCCGCCTGCGCCCGATCCTGATGACCAGCTTCGCGTTCATCCTCGGCGCGGTGCCGCTGGTGATCGCGCAAGGCGCCGGCGCCGAACTGCGGCAGGCGCTGGGCACGGCGGTGTTCTTCGGCATGACCGGCGTCACCGGCTTCGGCCTGCTGTTCACCCCGACGTTCTACGTGGTGTGCCGGGGGCTGGCGGAAAAGCTGCGCCGCCGTCCGCGCGGACATCACGCGGACCTCCACGCGGTTCCGGCTGAATAACGAAGGGCGGCGCTGAGGCCCTTCGACAAGCTCAGGGCGAGCGGGGTTGGGATTTATCCCGCCCCCCTCGCCCAAGGCTTCGCGAAATCCCCCAAACCCCGCTCAGGCTGAGCTTGTCGAAGCCCTTGGCGCCCACCTCACGATTTCATCGACACAGGACATATCCGATGATGAAGCAGACTTTAGCGGCGCTCCTCGCCGCCACCGCCCTTTCCGCCTGCGCTGTCGGGCCGGACCATGTGGCCCCCACCCCGCCCGCTTCGGCCGAGGCCCCGTTCGTCGGCGTGCAGAGCGCGGACGTCACCACGGCAGCCCCCGACGACACCTGGTGGAAGCTCTACAACGACCCGGCGCTGAACGCGCTGGTCACCGACGCGCTGGCCGCCAACACCGACATCCGCGTCGCCGTGGCCCGCATCGAGAAGGCCCGCGCCACCTTGCGCGGATCGCGCGCGGACCGCCTGCCCTCCACCGACCTCAGCGCCACCGGCACGTACGGCCGCGTGTCGGAAAGCCAGGTGCTCCCCGGCTACGACCGCGAAGGCCGCCGCGTCGATGGCGGGCTCTCGGTGAACTACGAGGTGGACCTGTTCGGCCGCGTCAAGCGCGGTATCGAAGCCTCGCGCGCGGACCTCGCCGCCGCGCAGGAGGATGCCGACGCGGTGCGCGTCACCGTCGTCGCCGACACCGTGCGCGCCTATGTCGACGCCACCAGCGCCAACGAGCAGATCGAGGTCGCCCAGCGCACCGTGGACCTGCTCGCCCGCTCGGAACGCATCACCAACGCGCGCTTCGAGCGCGGCCTCAACCAGAAGCTCGACGTCATCCGCGTCACGCAATTGCGCGAGGCACAGGCCGCCGCCATCCCGACCCTGCAGGCAAGGCGCGACGCCGCCCTGTTCCGCATCGCCGTCCTCACCGGCCGCACCCCGCAGGACTTGCCCGACAGCGTCATCGCCCGCGACAACACGCCCAACGTCGCCACGCCCATCCCGGTCGGCGACGGCGCCACGCTGCTCGCCCGCCGTCCCGACGTGAAGGCAGCCGAGCGCCGCCTCGCCGCCGACACCGCGCGCATCGGCGTGGCGACGGCGGACCTCTACCCGCGCATCACGCTGGGCGGGTCGGTCGGCAC
>JASGGD010000330.1:0-4303 GCA_047605225.1 Novosphingobium sp. | reverse complement strand
GTGGACCGCCGCGACCACCTGCGCCTCGTCGGCTCCCGTCAGGCGCAGCGTATCCGCCCGATCCGCGTCATCGAGCGCCCCGGAGCGGATCAGCGGCGGCGCACGGAACGCCAGCCGCTCACCCTTGCGGCGCACCTCGACGAGGCCGATGCCGCATTCCTGCACCACGCGGCCCTCCGTCCGCGCCGCGCCACCGGCGGCCAGCCAGGCATGGGCGCTGCCCAATGTCGGATGGCCTGCGAAAGGAAGTTCGCCCGCCGGATAGAAGATGCGCACGCGATAGTCGGCGGCCGGGTCGGTCGGCGGCAGCAGGAAGGTCGTTTCCGAATAGCCCAGCCACTGCGTCAGCCGAAGCATCTGCGCGTCGCTCAGCCCCTCACCGCCGCGCACGACCGCCAGCGGATTGCCGCTGAGCGGGCCGGAGCCGAAAACATCGACGAGATCGAGAAACATGGCATGCCTTTCGGAGCTAATTGCACTTTTGAACGTTCCATCGCAGGAAAGGCCCGCGCCGTCACGCGCCTGCCTCCGGTTCATCACAGGTTGTCATGAAAGCGTCGACAGCGCTCGCCAGATTTCACGCAATCCGTTGCAGGAGAATGGAAATGAAGAAGTCCCTGCTGGTGCTGGCAGCCCTTGCCACCACCGTCACCGCCCTCCCCATCACGCCGGTCATGGCCGACCCGCCCCGCTGGAACGACCGCGACCGCGATGGTCGCAACGACCGCTGGGACCGGCACGACAATCGCCGCGACGACCGGCGCAACATGTACGATTCACGCGGCCGCTATCGCCAGCCGCACCGCATCACCCGCAACGACCGGGTCTGGCGCGGCAATGACGGGCGCTACTACTGCAAGCGCGACAACGGCACGACCGGCCTGATCATCGGCGCCGGTGTCGGCGCGCTGGCGGGCAACCAGATCGCAGGCAATGGCGACAAGACCATCGGCACCATTCTGGGCGGCGTCCTCGGTGGCGCGCTCGGCCGCGAGATCGACAAGGGCGACATCCAGTGCCGCTGAGCTGAGATTTCAGCTCCTGAAGCGAGAAGCGCGCGGTCCGAAAGGGTCGCGCGCTTTTGCGTTGAGGAGGTATTTTTGTTTCCGAAAGAAACATTTCCCTCGCTTCATCGCTAACTCAGCGCAGTTCGTCAGAGATTTCGATCAGTGGCCACTCGTTCATCTGACGTTGTGGATCAATGAACGAAAAGCCGCGTTACCAGATCATTCCCACGCTACGATGAGGGCACATATCATGCGTAAGACCATTCTCGCCGCCACGATGATGGCGCTCACCATTCCGGCGACCGTCGCTTTCACCGCTCCGGCCGAAGCGCGCGATCACCGTCGTTACCACACCGACCGCGGCGTCAAGTACTGGCGCGGCAACAACGGTCGCTATTACTGCAAGAAGTCGAACGGCACCACCGGCCTGCTGATCGGCGGCGTTGCCGGCGCTCTTGCCGGTCGCGCGATCGACACCCGCGGTGACCGCACCGTCGGCACCCTGCTCGGCGCTGCCGGCGGTGCCGTCCTGGGCCGCGAGATCGACCGTGGCGGCGATCGTCCGCGCTGCCGCTGATCCCTATCCACAGTCCCTTGCGAAAGGCGCGTCGTCCGAAAGACGGCGCGCCTTTTGCTTTGTCTGCGCAGGAGCCAGCATCGGGGCAATCCGCCGGCGCGATTGGTGGATCGAGCCTTTCCTACTTCGCCTGCCTATGCTCCAATGCCGCCATGTTTCAGCGACTTGCATTCATGACCGGCTCGCCTGCGCTCGGCACGGGAAGCCCTTTAGGAAAGGGCGGAAGTTCTTCTTCTGGACCGTGTAAACCGTGTAAACCTGATGTGTCACCTTATGGAGCCGCACAGTGAGCCGCCCCGCCATGCTGGTAACCGGTGGCGCCAAGCGGATCGGTGCCGCCATCGCCCACGCCTTCGGCGCGGCGGGCTGGCATGTGGTGATCCACTACGGCCGCTCGCAGGCCCAGGCCGAAGCGCTCGCAGCCAGCTTGCTGAGCGCCGAAATCGTCTCATGCGACCTTGAGGACTGGGATGAAGGCCCGGCGATGGTCGAGGCACTGGCCACCCGCCTCGCCGACTGGCGCGTGCTGGTGAACTGCGCGGGCGTATTCGACCTCGACACTACGGAAACGCTCGATCCTGCGATCTTCACCGCCGCGATGCGCGTCAACGCCGCCACCCCCGCCCGGCTCGGGCAAGCTTTCCTCGCCCATGCACGCGCTTCCGGGGGCAGGCGCCTGATCCACGTCACCGACCAGAAGCTGCTCAATCCGAACCCGGACTTCTTCTCCTACACGATGAGCAAGCACGCCCTTTCGGCGACGATTCCCATGCTCTCGATGGCCCGGCAGGCAGACGAAGACCGCGTCTACGGCATTGCGCCGGGCGCCATTCTCGCCAGCCATGACCAGAACGAGGCCGAGGCGGAAATCTCCCACCGCATGAACCTGCTCGGCCGCCGCGCCACTCCCGAAGACGTAGCCGGAGCAGCCCTGTTCCTTGCGGGAGGCTGGCTGGACAGCGGCGAGACCGTCTATGTCGATTCCGGCCAGCACCTGCTCGCCCAGAAGCGTGACGTACTGTTTCTGGCGCGGGAGTAGGGATTGTGCATTTCTCAACACAAGCCCCCTTGCGTACAGGCAATTACCCCCGCACAAACCCCTGATGGCACTCGGCATACTCGACCGCTTCCTCGAGCGCGGCGTCCGAAAGGGCGTGCTCGAACTGGCCCGCCCCGACGGCTCCGTCCGTCGTTTTGGAACCCCCGCAGAAGGCTTTCCCGAAGTCCGCATCCGCCTCAATGACAAGGGCGCGGAACGCCGCATCCTGCGCGATCCGCGCCTCGGCGCCGCCGAAGCCTTCATGGACGGCCAGCTCGACGTCGAGCAGGGCGAGATCATGGACCTCGTCTACCTGCTGCGTGCCAACGCCCGCTGGGACAAGGGCGGCGAACTGAAGGAACACAGCCCGCTCAAGAAGGTGATCGGCAAGGCCGTCACCCTCGTCGACGGCATCAACCGCGCGGCGAGCGCCAAGAAGAACATCGCCCACCACTACGACGTGGGCAACGACCTCTACAACCTGTTCCTCGACACCGAACACATGCAGTATTCCTGCGCGTACTGGCCCTCCGACGACATCACGCTGGAACAGGCGCAAACCGCCAAGCTCGCCCACATCGCCGCCAAGCTGGCTATCGAGCCGGGCCAGAAAGTGCTCGACATCGGCTGCGGCTGGGGCGGCATGGCGATCTACCTGGCCAAGCACTTCGACGTCTCGGTCAAGGGCATCACCCTCAGCGAGGAGCAGCTGGTGCTCGCCCGCCAGCGCGCCATCGACGCCGGGGTATCGGGCCGCATCGACTTCGAACTGATCGATTACCGCGACCTCGCGGCACGCGGCGACAAGTTCGAGCGTATCGTCTCGGTCGGCATGTTCGAGCACGTCGGCCAGGCCCAGTTCGACCGCTTCTTCCGCGACTGCGCGACCCTGCTGGACGACGAGGGCGTGATGCTCCTCCACACCATCGGCCGCATGGGCGGCCCCGGCTCGACCGACGCCTTCACCCGCAAGTACATTTTCCCCGGCGGCTATATCCCGGCACTGAGCGAGACGGTGGAAGCGAGCGAAAAGGTCCGCCTGATCGCCACCGACGTCGAGAACCTGCGCCTCCACTACGCCAGGACCCTGCGCGAATGGTACAAGCGCTGCGTCGCCCACAAGGACGCCATCGTCGCGATGTACGACGAGCGCTTCTATCGCATGTGGATCTTCTACCTCTCCGGCGCGACCGCGGCCTTCGAGAGCGGCGGCATGTGCAACTACCAGATCCAGTACACCCGCTCGCGCCACGCCCTACCCCTCACCCGCGACTACATCGCGGAAGGAGAGAAAGTGCTGCTGGGCGCGTAACCGTTGCGAAGTTTGGGCGCACCTGCTAGCCGCGCGCCCAAACTTCCACCGCTCATGCCGCGAAAGCCCGTGCCCATGTCCGACAGCATCAAGAAGGTCGTCCTCGCCTACTCCGGCGGCCTCGACACCAGCGTCATCCTCAAGTGGCTCCAGGTCACCTACAACTGCGAGGTCGTCACCTTCACCGCCGATCTCGGCCAGGGCGAGGAACTCGAACCCGCCCGCGCCAAGGCCGAACTGATGGGCGTCAAGCCCGAGCACATCTACATCGACGACCTGCGCGAGGAATTCGTGCGCGACTTCGTCTTCCCGATGATGCGCGCCAATGCCCGCTATGAAGGCGACTACCTGCTCGGCACCTCGATCGC
>JASGGD010000329.1:0-4307 GCA_047605225.1 Novosphingobium sp. | reverse complement strand
AATCCAGGGCCGCGTAAACCGCCCTGGATTGCTTCGCTGCGCTCGCAATGACGAGGTATGGGGGGCGAAGTACGTGCAGGTGCGGACTGCGAGAGAGCTGCCAGTGCCTGCAGCGTGGCCAGCAGCGTCTCGTCGGTATCGCCGCTGCCCGGCATCACGATCAGCGCGAGATCCTGCGCATGCTCGACAAGGTCGCTCAGGTGCAGTTCGCACTCGCCCTTGTGCGCGCGGCGGTTGCCCACGGTGAGCAGGCGCGTCAGGCGGCCCCAGCCGTGGCGGGTCATCGGGTAGGCGACCACATCGGGCGTACCGTCCGCGAATACCAGCCGCGCGCCGACCAGCAGGCGCAGCCCGCTTTTGGCCCGCCCCATCTCCTTCCATACGCGGTGGGCGCGGACCACGCCCGCCACGGTGTTGCGGTCGGCGATGCCGATGCCGGTCATGCCCATCGCCAGCGCGCGCGAAACCATCTCCTCCCCCGGCGAGGCGCCGCGCAGGAAGCTGAAATTGGTGGCGGTGACCAGTTCGGCGAAGTTCACGGGAACAGGCCGTGCAAGTACCAGCGCGGGTCGGGCTTTTCGCTGAACAGGCCGTGGCGGAAGATCCAGTAGCGACGGCCCGCGCCGTCCTCGATGCGGTAGTAGTCGCGCGTCTCGCCAGCCGCGCCGGGCATGTGACCGCCGCGTTTCAGCCACCATTCCGCACCGATCCGCTCCGGCCCCTCGGCCAGCGTGACGTCGTGGAGGCGGCCCTTCCAGCGGAAGCGCTGGGGCGGGCTGTCAGGGACGCCGGCGATCACCTCGACCGGCTGCGGCGGGTCGAGCAGCAGCAGCGGGCGCGCCACCCCCTGCCCTGCCTGCATGTCCTCCGGCTCCGGCCATGGGGCGCCGCGCAGGCGCAGTGCGGGGACCAATGCCTGCGCCTTCTCGGGCAAGTGCCGGTCGCGCGGGATCAGGCGGCGCACGCTGTCCTCGCCCAGACGTACGCTGAGTTGATCGACGAGGGCGGCAACGTCGTCGGCGTTCTCCTCTTTGCCGCTTTCCAGCAGGATCTGGCGCGAAGGCAGGTGATCGGCGTGGAGCACCGCCAGGGTGATCGCATCGAAACCGAAGCCGGGGTCGAGCGGGTCGGAAAGCGTGTCGATCCGCTCGCGCAGCAGGCGCATGACCGCGGCGGGATCGCGCACTGCAAGGCCCGTCTCCACCACCAGCCGCCGCCGCTGGTTGTCGCTGCGGTGGAGGGTGACCGCCCAGCGCCGCCCGCCCAGCTGGCGCTGCTCCATCGTGCGCGCGGCCTGCGTCAGCATGTCCTCGACCACTTCCAGGGCATCGTCGGTGCGGCCCAGCGGTTCGGGAAAGCGCGTCTCCAGCCGGATCGCCTCGGTCAGGCGGACGGGGATGACCGGGCTGCCGGTCTCGCCCAGAATGGCGCGCAGGCGGCTGACCGCAAGCTCCCCGAAGCGCGCCGCCAGCCCCGCCATCGGCCGCGCGGCAAGGTCGCCCAGCGTTTCGAGGCCCGCGCGGCGCAGGCCGGAAAGCGCGCCCTCGTCCAGTTCCAGCGCGGCGACCGGGAGGGTGCGAACGTCGCCCTTACCTCCGAAACGTGCAAGCGCGCGGGCGGCGGCGGAATGGGGCGCGAGGGCGTAGCGGGTGGTCGGGCCGACCTCCTTCACCACGCGGCGCACCAGCGCCTCCTCGCCGCCGAACAGGTGCGCGCAGCCGGTCACGTCGAGCAGCAGGCCGTCGGGGGCATCAAGCGCGACGAGCGGGGTGAAGGCGATCATCGCCCCCGCCAGCTGCTCCAGCACCCGCGCATCGGCGACGGGATCGTGGGCTGCGGTGGCGAGGTCCGGGCAGC
The DNA here is from genome assembly GCA_047605225.1 of Novosphingobium sp. GTDB lineage: Bacteria > Pseudomonadota > Alphaproteobacteria > Sphingomonadales > Sphingomonadaceae > Novosphingobium. The sequence continues at coordinate 2,450 of JASGGD010000329.1, read as the reverse complement.
GCGCCCGCGCATCGGCCAACGTCATGCCGGAGGACAGGCCCTGCCGCATCGCCGTCACGTCCACGGCGGCGAGGCGCAGCGCCTGTCCATCGCGCGCGACGAGAGCCTGCGGGCCTCGCGCGTCAGGCAGTACGCCGGAGCGGCGCGCTCGCTCGCACGGCAGAAAGGGGAACCACAGTGCCAGGTAGCGGCGGCCCGCGCTCTTCGGTGGCGGGCCGGGTATCGAGGGGGAGTTCGCGGAAACCGCCATGGTCTTCATTCCATTCCAGCCGCCAGCGCTGCCCCGCCGGGCCGCCGCGTCTGCGCACAAGTTCGACGAGCAGCGTCGCAGCCCCCGGCGCGCGCATCTCCAGCGGGGTCGAGGGGGCGCTGGAAACCGTCCAGCGGGTATGCGCGGCGCTGGAGCGCGGCTCGGCATCGCCGCGCAGGATCACCACCGGGATGCGCGAGCCTTCCGCCGCGAGGATCAGGCGGCGGCTGGCGACGAGATCATACTCGCGCATCGGCCCCCAGCTTTCCATCAGCACCGCCGCCGGGCCGCTGCTGCGCGCCGCGTCCAGACCCGCGCGCAGCAGGGCGGCGTCGTTACGCGCATCGACGATCACCAGCCGCGCCGGGTCCACGCCGAGTGCGCGCAACCCCTCTCCGCACGGCACCATCGCCACGCCCTTGCGGCGGGGGCGCAGGAGGAGGACGGGGCGGCTCCTTTCCGCCTCCACCATGCCGAAGGCGAAAGCCAGCGCCGAGGCCCAGTCCTCGGCGCCCGCATGGACCTCATGCAACTGCGCGCGGGCGAGGCGCGGGAGCGTGTCCGGGGGCGGATCTTCGATACAGGCGGGGGCCTGAGGGCGGGACATGGAACGGCCTTACGAATCGGGAATTATGTTCTTATTATGTTCCTATTCTGGAGACAGGTCCACAGCGCCCTTAGATTTCCCTCGGCGGAGCGATCAGGCGACCGCTGCCAGCACCTTCGGCCTCAGCCCCGCGAACTGTTCCACCGTGTCGGCGGCCTCGCGCACCGGGCAGTGCGCGCCGAACGTCGGGGTGCCGTCGGCCAGCCACGAGATGCCGTCGATCGTGTAGGCCATGCGCTCGCGCTGCCACTGGACGTAGGCGCCGTGCGTGGCGAAGGCGCGCTCGATCGCGGCGACGGGATCGGCGTCGGGCGCGATCACCTCGCCGAAGTGCCACATCGCGTAGTCCTCGCTGTCCTGCCAGTCGACGCCCTTGGCATCGACGAACAGGCACGGGCGCGGACGGACGAGGAATTCGTAGACCTGGCTGCTGACGTCACCCACGTAGAGGTCCGCGCCCAGCGTATACGTCATGTCGTTGCAGCGCGGCGAGCCGAGATCGACGGTGACCTGCCCCGGGATCGCCAGCGCCTCCCACGCGCGCCGCTGCGCCACCGACCAGCGCTTCGCCAGCCGCACGTGCGGCGCGACGACGAGGTTGTAGCGCCCGTCCGCCGCCACTGCCGCGATCAGCCCCCGCCCGAACGCCTCGATCGAGGAGAGCTTCTTGGAAAAGTGCGGGTTGTAGAGGATCGTCGGCCGCGCGTTGTCGAACAGCGGCGGCCTTACCTGCGCATTATCAACCACAGTCGCCAGCTTGACCGGGCCGGTGACGGTGCAGTCCTGCTCCTGCAGAAAGCCGGCTTCGACGAGGCGGTCGCGGTCCTTGCGCCCAGCCAGCATGACGTGGTCGAACAGACGGAAGCGCGGCTCGAAACCGACCGCGCGGTCGCCCGCGCCATGGGGGATGTGGAGGATCGGCGGACAATCCCCCGGCAGGCGCTTGAGCATGGTGGAAGTCCGCTCGGCGCAGAGGATCACCGCCGCATCGCGCAGCCGCTTCGCCCAGAGCGTCAGGCGCGCGGCCTTGTGCATCGAGGCGGGCAGCAGCGCCGTTGCAGCAGGCAGGCGCATGACGACGATCTCGGGTGCCGTACCCTCCGCCGTATAGGCCATGGCCGCGGCCACTTCGGCCTGGGTCGAGACGAACAGGCGTACCTGCCCCGGATGGCGGCGGGCAAGCTCGCAGGCCACCGGCACGATATGGCCGAACTGATGCGCGCCGCCGATGGCGAGAACGTGGATGCGCGAATTGGGGCTCTGAAAGTCCATCGCGCCCCATTGCCGCAGCGAGGTGGGGCGATCGTGGAGCCTTCATGTAGATTTGCCCATGTTGGGTGGAAGCTGCCGTTCCAGACACAGACCGTCATCCCAGCGAAGGCTGGGACCGCTCTCGTCATGCAGCAACGTCTCGGCGAGGCTCAGGCGGAGTTGGGGCGCCCCTGCCGACAGGGCGCATCATGGGCATAACGGTCCCAGCCTTCGCTGGGATGACGATGGTGTTTGAATGATGACTTTGGATGGGGGAGCAGTCGTTCATCCTCCCTGTTCCGAAGGAATGGGGAGGTGGCAGCCCGCAGGGCTGACGGAGGG
>JASGGD010000328.1:0-4322 GCA_047605225.1 Novosphingobium sp. | reverse complement strand
TCCGCAAGGAAGGGAAGAAGAAGTAATGGCAAAGCTGTCTCTCTTCGATCGCCGCGCGCGCCGCGTTCGCACCGCGCTCAAGGCCCGTTCGGGTGGTCGTCCCCGTCTGTCGGTGCACCGCACCGGCCGTCACATCTATGCGCAGATCATCGACGATGCGCAGGGCCACACCGTCGCTGCAGCCAACACGCTGGGCGCCAAGGGCACCGACCTCGACGCCGCGACCCGCGTTGGCAAGGAACTCGCCGAGGCCGCCAAGAAGGCGGGCGTTACCTCGGTCGTGTTCGACCGCGGTGGCTTCCTGTATCACGGCCGCGTCAAGGCGCTTGCCGAAGCCGCCCGTGAAGGCGGGCTGGAGTTCTGATCATGGCTGACGAAAACAACAACACGCAGCCGGTTTCGGCTGAAGCACCCCAGGGCGGCGCGCCGTTCGAGGGTAACCGCGAAGGCGGTCGTGGTCGTGGCGGCCGTGGCCGTGGCGGCAACGATCGCGGTGGTGAGCGCGGTGGCCGTGGCGGCCGTCGTGACGACCGTCGCGGCAACCGCAACGCCGACGAGGAGCAGGGTGAAGAGCTGATCGAAAAGCTCGTTCACATCAACCGCGTCTCCAAGACCGTCAAGGGCGGTAAGCGCTTCGGCTTCGCCGCACTCGTCGTCGTCGGTGACGGCAAGGGCCGCGTGGGCTTCGGTCACTCGAAGGCCCGCGAAGTTCCCGAGGCGATCACCAAGGCGACTGCCTCGGCCAAGAAGAAGATGATCCGCGTCGCTCTGAAGGAAGGTCGTACCCTCCATCACGACGGCAAGGGCCACTTCGGCGCCGGCAAGGTGAACGTGCGTACGGCTCCGGCCGGTACGGGCATCATCGCCGGTGGTCCGATGCGCGCCGTGTTCGAGAGCTTGGGCGTCGCTGACGTCGTCACCAAGTCGGTGGGCACCTCGAACCCGTACAACATGATCCGCGCCACCTTCGACGCGCTGACCACGCAGACTTCGCCGAAGTCGGTGGCCCAGCGTCGTGGCAAGAAGATCGCCGACCTGCTTGGTCGCGGTGGTGCTACCGAGGTAGAGGCCGAGGCCGCTGCCGAAGCCATCGTGGAGTAAGCATCATGGCGAAGATCAAGATCCAGCAGATCGGTTCGCCGATCCGTCGCCCCGAGAGCCAGAAGAAGATCCTCATCGGTCTTGGCCTCGGCAAGATGCACCGTATCGTGGAGCGCGAAGACACCGCCGAAGTGCGCGGTGCCATCGCCAAGCTGCCGCACATGGTGAAGATCGTCGACTGAGCCTTCACGGGTTCACGTTGAACGAGACAGAAGGGCCTCGGTGGAAACACCGGGGCCTTTTCTTGTTCTTCCCCGACCTTGCTCGGGGAGGGGGACCGCCGCCGCAGGCGGTGGTGGAGGGGGCGAAGGCGGGCAATTCCCCCTCCGTCAGCCCTGGCGGGCTGCCACCTCCCCGAGACAAGCTCGGGGAGGAACTGGAGGATAGGCTCTTCCAACCGCCCACGGCTATGCTATTCGCGCGCACTTCATCGGCGCCGCGTGGCGTCACGGATTCCATTCGGGGACAGGTCTTGATCGGCAAGCGGCTTTTGACGGCCACCATCCTGTGCATGGGCGCGCTGACGACGGCTGCGTGCTCGGACGACGCGCCCAAGGGCAATCTCGGCGTCGAGGGCGCATCGGTCACGCAATGCGGCGACCTGCGCGCCGATACCGCGTTCCTCGGCAAGCTGCGCAAGGGTGACCGCACGCTGCGCCGCAGGCTGAAGGACGGCAGTGCCAACGCGGTGGCCGAAGCGCACAAGGCGCTCGACATGGGCGACTTCCGCCTGATCGCCGCGACGACGCCGACCGGCATCTCCACCGAGGCTTACGGCGTACAGTGCCGCATGCTCGGCGGCCTGTCGCCGTGGACCGTGCGCGCGGTGGCCTTCGTGCCCGACAGCAAGGTCGAGGGCGGGCAGCAGAAGCCCGATGACACCGTCACCGGCTTCGGCCGCCGCTACAACGCCGCGATGCTCGCCGATCCGCGCTATCCTTATGCAGACGTCTGCCGCGCGGTGGACAAGGCAGGGCCGCAGCCTGCGCTTCCCGACAATTCCGATGCGGGTGTCGAACAGCCTTACGGCTTCGCCGAACTCGGCGTTGCGCGCATGGAGCACGGGCTCGGTGCAGCAGCGCGGCGCGGCTCGATCCGCGACATCGGCATCCTTCTGGAACGCGACCCCAAGGCCATCGACAAGCCCGACCTGTTCGGCCTGACGCCACTCGCCTGGGCGGTCGCCTACCATCGCTGGCCTGCCGCGCAGGCGCTGCTGCGGGCCAAGGCCGACCCGATCGGCGGGACGTGCCAGACCACCATCGATCGCCAGTCGCCGCTGCAGATCGCGCGCGTGATGCGCTGGTACGGGGTGATCCGCGCAATGCGTCCGCTGGTCACCGAAGAGCAGTTCGCCAGCCTGCGCCAGAAGCCGCGCTGGGATGACGCGAGCCTCGTCGAGTTCAACCATGCGCTCACCGAACTCAAGGAGCGCTACGAGACCCAGCTGAAGGCCAAGCCCTTCGGCCGCTACGACCTGAACTTCCAGGTGGACGAGCAGGGCAACACCACCGAGTGCAAGATGGACCCGGCCTCCGTCTCGCCCGCCTTCGACAAGGAACTGTGCGGCCTCGCGGTGGAGATCGTGCGCTGGGCACCGGCGCGCGACGCCTTCGGTACGCGCGTGCCGGAGAGCGCCAAGTTGCTGGTGGGCTTCGGCGGCGGCAGCTGAGGCTCTGGGAGCCTACCCTCAACCCCTCCCGCATGCGGGAGGGGAGAAGACAGAAGGCGGATTAGCCCTCCCGCTTGCGGGAGGGCCGGGAGGCTTGGCAGTCCTGAGCTCGTCGAAGGGCTGCCTAGGCGGGCGGGGTGGGCATTCAGGCCTCATGAAACCGCGTGACAACCTTGCCCTCATCCGCTACGGGCGCCGCTTCCTATCAGCGCGACTCAAAGCGAAAGCGAGTGCAGAACATGAAACTGAATGACATCCGTGACAACGCCGGCGCCCGTCACCGCCGCATGCGCGTCGGCCGTGGTATCGGCTCGGGCAAGGGCAAGACCTCGGGTCGCGGCCAGAAGGGTGCGAAGGCACGCTCGGGCGTTTCGATCAACGGCTTCGAGGGTGGCCAGATGCCGCTCCACATGCGCCTGCCGAAGCGCGGCTTCTCGAACAAGAAGTTCGCCAAGGACTTCGCGGAAGTGAACCTGGGCCTGGTCCAGAAGTTCATCGACGCCGGCAAGCTGGACATCACCGGCGTGGTGGATCACGCGGCGCTCAAGGCCGTCGGTCTGGCTCGTGGCGGCAAGGACGGCGTGCGCCTCCTCGCCAAGGGTGAACTGACCGCCAAGGTCACCTTCAACGTTGCCGGCGCTTCGGCCGGTGCTGTTGCCGCGGTCGAAAAGGCCGGTGGTTCGGTGATCGTTCCCGCCAAGGAAGAGGCGGCAGCCTGATTTCCGGCGCGACACGCGACTGAATAAAGGAGAGGGCGGGCGCCGGGCGCTTCGCCCTCTCTTGCTGTTAGGACGAATTGTCCATTTGCGCGGCCGCCGCATTTGCTCAAATGGCCACTTATGGTGCACGGATGGCACACCGGCGCTGATTCGCGTCGGTTGGGTCTTCCGGACGTTGTCCTAATGTCTATATGGCCAGTTTCCCTACCGGGTTCGACAAGGCAGGCATGAGCCGCTAAGGGCGAGTCCGATCAGATTCTTCGAGGCTTTCTAGAACGTCATGGCTTCACGCGCCGACAACATCGCCAGCACGCTCAGCCTGGCCAATTTCTCCAAGGCCACCGAGCTGAAGAACCGCATCTGGTTCACCATCGGCGCGCTCATCGTGTTCCGCTTCCTGAGCTTCGTGCCGCTGCCGGGTGTCAACCCGGTCGCGCTGCGCGATCTCTACCTGCAGACGCAGGGGGGCATCCTAGACCTGTTCAACACTTTCTCGGGCGGTTCGCTGTCGCGCATGAGCCTGATCGCGCTCGGCGTGATGCCCTACATCACCGCCTCGATCGTGGTGCAGCTGGCCGCTTCGCTTCACCCGGCACTCGTTGCGCTGAAGAAGGAAGGCGAAGCCGGTCGCAAGAAGCTGAACCAGTACACCCGCTACGGCACCGTGCTGCTGTGCATCGTGCAGGGCTATGCGATCGCGACGGGTCTGGAAGCGCTTTCGACCTCGCGCGGTCTGGGCGCCGTGGTCGATCCGGGCATCCCGTTCCGCGTCGGTGCGGTGATCTCGCTGATCGGCGGCACCATGTTCCTGCTGTGGCTGGGTGAGCAGA
>JASGGD010000327.1:0-4373 GCA_047605225.1 Novosphingobium sp. | reverse complement strand
CCACGTCCTCGATCGTGGTGTTGCGGCGCAGCGGCGAGTTCAGCTCGTTCCACTTCAGGATGTAGCGGAAGTCGCCGATGCCGCTGGCAGCCAGCGTCTTGACCGGCCCGGCCGAGATCGCGTTAACGCGGATGCCCTGCGGGCCGAGGTCGTTGGCGAGGTACTTCACCGAAGCCTCCAGCGCGGCCTTGGCCACGCCCATGACGTTGTAGTGCGGCACGACCTTCTCGGCGCCGTAATACGTCAGCGTCAGGATCGAGCCGCCGTTCGGCATCATCGCCATCGCGCGCTTGGTCACGGCGACCAGCGAGTAGGCCGAGATGTTCATCGTCATCAGGAAGTTGTCGAGGCTGGTGTCGACGTACTTGCCGCGCAGCTCGTTCTTGTCCGAGAAGCCGATGGCGTGGACCACGAAGTCGATCGTCTCCCAGCGCTCCGCCAGAGTGGCGAAGGCGGCGTCGATCGCGTCCATGCTGGACACGTCGCAGTCGATGAGGAAATCGGAACCGAGGCTCTCGGCAAGCGGCCTCACCCGCTTGGCAAGGGCGTCGCCCTGATAGGCGAAGGCCAGTTCGGCCCCCTGTTCGCTCAGCTTCTTCGCGATACCCCAGGCCAGCGACTTGTCGTTGGCGAGGCCCATGATGAGCCCCCTCTTGCCGTGCATCAGACCGGTCATTCGTTTCTTCCTGTAACCACTTTAATCGTTGGGCCTGTCGGCCTGTGCGGGGGCCGGGGGCACACCTGCACCCTCGTTCGCCTGCGCGAGCGCAGCATTCAACTCTGCGCCTATGACCATCCCTAAGCCGACAAGCCAGAAAAAGAAAAGCGCGATCATCACTCCGGCGAGGCTTCCGTACGTCAAATCGTACATGAGGAAACTCTGCAACACTTTCGGAAGGGCCCAGGCGACGAGCAGCCACCATAGCGTGACGAACGCCGCGCCGGGCCATTTGCGATAGCGCCGCTTCTGGTAGGCGGAGGGAGTGAGCAGATAGAACAGCAAATAGATCGAGACGAAGATCCCGCCTCCGCTCATCGCCGTGGTGAGCGCCATTTGTTCGGAAAGGCTGTCGAGCCGGGGGAACAGCGTCGCCAGCACCGTCTCGGCGGTAGACAGCAGCACTTGCGAGGATAGCGAGATCAGCAACAGCAGCACCGAGCCGAAGATCACCGCGCTCGATACGAGGCGCGAGCGCCAGAAGCGGTGGCGCTTCTTCGCGTCGTAGGCACGGTGGAGGATGTCTCGGATGGTCTCGATCAGGCTGCCCGAGGTCCACATGCCGAGGAACCCGCCCACCCACAGCAGCCAGCCGTGGCGGGCGGCGGCGACGTCATGGGCCACCGGGCGCAGCACGTCGCCCACGCGGGGGGGCAGGGCGCGCAGGATGGTGTCGATCGAGGCGCCCATCTGGTCCTGTTCGCCCAGCATCGAGAGGATCGCGGCAAGGGCGATGAAGAACGGGAACAGCGAAAGCAGGCTCATGTAGGCGAGGTTGCCCGCATGGATGAACCCGTCGTCCCAGGTGCCCGAGACGACGCGGCCCACGACGCGGAAGGTCCCGGTGCCCGGTCCCGCCTTACGCCGCAGCTTGTGGCTCAGCGCCTCATGATCTGCTTCAGACGCCAAGCTTCCCGCGCACGTCGCGGCTGTCGCTCCAGCCTTCGAGGCGGGCGGCGAGGTCGGCATCGCCTTCGGGCAGGGTGATCTGCAGGGTGATCAGCTGGTCGCCGCGGGTGCCGTCCTTGCGGGTCATGCCCCGGCCCTTGAGCCGCAGCGCCTTGCCCGAACTGGAGCCCGCCGGAACCGAAAGCATCACCGCGCCCGAAGGCGTCGGCGCCTTGACCTTGGCGCCCAGCAGCGCCTCGTCCAGCGTGATCGGCAGGTCTAGGCGCAAGTCGTCGCCGTCGCGGCGGAAGAAAGCATGCGGCTGGATCTGGATGGTGACGGTGGCATCGCCATTGCCGCCGGGACCGGGCTCGCCCTTGCCCGCAAGGCGCATCTGGGTGCCGTCCTCGACTCCCGCAGGCAGCTTGAGGTCGATGGTCTTGCCGTCGGACAGGGTGATGCGCTGGGGCTTGAGTTCGGCCGCGTCGGTCAGCGGGACGGAGAGGCGGTAGTTCACGTTGGCGCCCTTGGGCGCGGCGCGGCGACCGCCGCCCATGCCAGCACGGCCGCCGCCGCCGAAGATGCCGCCGAAGATGTCTTCGAGGTCGATGCCTTCCTCGGCGCCGAAGCCGCCGCCGAAGCCGCGCTGGCCGCCGGGGCCGCCGCCATAGCCGCCTCCGCCGAAACCACCGCCGCCGAACGGGTTGGCCGGGTTGCCCTCGGCGTCGATCTCGCCCCGGTCGAACTGGGCGCGCTTGGTCTTGTCCGAAAGCAGGTCGTAGGCGCGCGTCACGTCGTTGAAGCGCTCGGCCGCCTTGGGGTTGTCCTTGTTGGTGTCGGGGTGGAGTTCCTTCGCCAGCTTGCGGTAGGCGGACTTGATGTCCTTTTCGCTCGCACCGCGCGACACGCCGAGGGTGGTATAGGGATCTGCTGCCATGATGCCCCTAGCTAGGTTGCGTGGCGGGTTTGGACAAGCGTTCCCGAAGGTTGCGCCGACGCTTTGTGTTCCCTAATTCGCACAGGAGACTTGTCCGCGATCAAGGTCATCGCCTGTTCAACCGGGCACCGGGCGGCGAGTTCCCAGGTTCCAAGGCAGGACATTGCAATCGTGACCACCGCGCTACCATCCGAAATCGACGCCCGCGAAGTCATCCCGCACGGCGATCCCTTCGTGCTGTTCGCGCAATGGTATGACGAGGCGCGCGGCACCGAACCCAACGATTCCAATGCCATGGCGCTCGCCACCGCGACGCCGGATGGCATGCCGTCGGTGCGGATGGTGCTGCTCAAGGGCTACGACGAGAGCGGCTTCGTTTTCTACACCAATGGCCACAGCCGCAAGGGGCAGGAGATCGCGGCCAACCCGCAGGTCGCGCTGCTGTTCCACTGGAAGAGCCTGCGCCGCCAGATCCGTATCGAAGGCACGCTTTCGCCCGTCAGCGAGGCCGAGGCCGAGGCCTATTTCCACTCGCGCGCCCGCGATTCGCAGCTGGGCGCGGTGGCATCCGACCAGTCCGCCCCGCTGGTTTCGCGTGAGACCTTCCTCGCTCGCTACGAGGAAGTACGCGCCCGCTTCGAGGGCGGCGAGGTCGAGCGGCCCGCGCACTGGGGCGGCTGGTGCGTGCGACCGCAGGCGATGGAGTTCTGGCACGACCGCCCCTACCGCCTCCACGAACGCCGCCGCTTCACCCATGGCCCGGACGGCTGGGCAAGTTCGCTGCTCTACCCATGAGCGGCGATCACGGCGCCCTCAACCGCAGCGCGGCCTTCGCCAGCATCGGCGCGGCAACGCTGCTGATTGCGATCAAGGGCTGGGCGGCATGGTCCACCGGCTCCACCGCGATGCTGGGGAGCCTTGCCGATACCGCGCTCGACCTCGTCGCCAGCGTCGCGACCTTGCTGGGCGTCTGGATCGCCGCGCATCCGCCGGACGACAAGCACCGCTTCGGCCACGGCAAGGCCGAGGCGATCGCGGCGCTGTTCCAGATCGTGCTGATCTCGATCTCGGCGCTGGGCATCGCCGCGCGGGCGGTGGAGGATTTCTTCGCGGGCGCAAGGGTCGAGGCGGCGGGCACCGGCATCGGCGTCTCGGCGGCGGCGATCGTGGTGACTTTCGCGCTGATCGGCTGGCAGCGCCATGTGATCCGCCGCACCGGCAGCCTCGCGATCGCGACCGACAGCGTGCATTACCAGTCGGACCTGCTGCTCAACGTCGCGGTGATCGCGGCGCTCGTGCTCGACCAGTTCGCCGGGCTTTCGGGCGCCGACCCGCTGTTCGGTTTCGGCATCGCGCTGTGGCTGGCGTGGGGGGCGTGGAAGGCCTCGGAGGAAGTGCTCGACCAGCTGATGGACCACGAGTGGCCTGCGGAAAAGAAGCAGCGCTTCCTCGAGGTGCTCGCTCGCAACCCCGATATCACCGGCGTCCACGACTTGCGCACGCGCACTTCGGGCAACCGCGATTTCGTGCAGTTCCACGTCTGGGTCGATGCGAATATGACCGTGCGGGATGCCCACAAGGTGATGGATGCGCTGGAGGCTCGGTTGAAGGCCGAGTTTCCCGGCACCGAAATCCTGATCCATCCGGACCCGGAGGGCCTTGTCGATGAGGCGGGGGATGCCGGGCTGGACGTGCTGCCCCCGATCCGGGTGGGCTAGATTTTATCCTCCCTGTTCCGAAGGAATGGGGAGGGGGACCACCGACGCAGTCGGTGGTGGAGGGGTCGGAAGGCCCCCTCCGTCAGCCCTGCGGGCTGCCACCACCCCATCG
>JASGGD010000326.1:0-4376 GCA_047605225.1 Novosphingobium sp. | reverse complement strand
CAATCCAGGGCGGCTCAAGACTGCCCTGGATTGCTTCGCTACGCTCGCAATGACGGACTTGGGGCATGACCGCTATTCACCCAAGCCAGACTTCCAACCTCGCTCGCCGTTTCAGAAATTGAAACCCAGCGAGACCGAGGCGACGTTGTCGTTGCTGTCGTCGGCGTCGGGGCGGAAGCCGTGCTGGTGGAGGTAGCCGACTTCGAGGTTCACGTTCTTCGCCACGGGCGTCGTCACGGCGATCATGTTGCGCATGCGCTCCTCGCCCTGGACGCGCTGGAAGTTCGTCTCGTTGAGGTCGATGAAGCTCTCGTGGCTCAGCACCAGCGCGGTCTTGCCGCCCTTCCGGAAGGGCAGGACGTACTTGACGTAAGGGCGCACGCGGTACGCGGTGCCGTCGATGCCTTCGCGCCAGCGTTCTTCCACGCGCAGGCGGGCGCTCAACTGGCCGGGGCCGATCTTCACGATGTTGTCGAAGGTCACCTGCTGGCGGCCGCGATGCTCCATCACCGCGAAGTGGCCGGCGTTGTAGTTCGGATCGTGTGTATAGCCGACCCACACGGTCACCTTGTCGGCCACCTTGTAGCCGATCAGGGAGTTCGACTCGATTTCGTAGAGCCCGTCGCGATCGTTGCTGAAGCGGCCGATCACTTCCTGCGAGAAGCGCCACTTGTCGCTCAGCTTGATGGTGGCGGAGCTGCCGACCCAGAGTTGCTCATCCTCCGACGCGCAGGCGGGCGTGGCGATGAAGACCACGGCGAGCGTGCATAGGCCATGGATGATAGAGCGCATTCGGCAATTTCCTCCCAGATGGAGTGCGTCCAATATGTCTGAACTGTGACAGTTTGATGTCTGTGAAGCTGCTGGGGTATGACCCTTTGCTTACACTCGGCAAATTGAGCCCCAAGGCTGCCGCGCGCACAAGGCCGCCAGTTCGGGGAGCGCGAGGGCAATGGCCCTCGCTTGTTCCTTTCTCCCTTCAGCCCCTCGAAAGCCGAACCATCTGATAATACCCGAAAGGCCCGCGCCGCACTTCCAGCGCCAGCCCATGCTCACGCGCGACGCGGTCCGCCACGTCGGCAAGGTCAAGCCGGGGCGTGACGTGGAAGCGCCCCAGCCAGCCGAGCAGCAGCGCGCGCAAGGGGCGGGGCAGGCCGGCGCAGTCGCCGAAGTCCACCACGTGCAGCCGCCCGCGCGGGGCCAGCGTCGCGGCGGCCTGTGCCAGCGCGGCCTGCCAGTCGGGGATCATCGAGACGGCGTAGGAGAGCATCACACGCTCGAAGCCTTCGCGGCCGAGCAGGGCGCGGGCATCGAAGCGGGTGGCGTCGCCCAGTGCCAGCGTGCCGCTGGTGCCAAGCGTCTTGCGGGCGGCGCGCAGCATTTCGCTGGAGATGTCGAGGCCGAACAGCTTCACCCCGCGCCAGGTCCTGCCGACATGCGCAAGATTGCGGCCGGTGCCGCAGCCGATCTCCAGCACCGCCATGCCGGGCTTGGCGTCGAGTTCGTCGATCAGGCGGTCGCGGCCGAACAGGTAGTATTTGCGGGTCAGGTCGTAGATCGGGCGCTGCCAGCGGTAGATGCGGTCCATCAGCGCGGCGTGGCTCTGGGCAGTGGAGGCCATGCGGCTCAGTCCTTCAGGACATAGAGGTGGACGCCGCCATAGATCGACGAGCGATCGGCCAGCGTCGCCGTCTGCGATTCGTCGATGCGGTAGTCCCAGCGGTCGAGGATGGCGTCGGGCACGCGGCCGGGCAGCAGCGAGGGTTCGGCGGCGGTGCGGAACAGCACGCGGGCGCCCGGCTTCGCGGTGCGGGTGATCTCGGTCCACAGCTCGGTCAGCTGCGCGTCGGTCATCCAGTCCTGCGCGTCGAGCAGGACGTAGCGATCGTAGCTGGCATCGTCCGCTGCGGCGAGGACGTGGGTGAAGTTGGCGTGGCGCAGGTCCAGCCGGTCGAGCCGGTCGCGGACCAGCGGCAGGTTCGCTTCCTGCAGGTACGGGGGCAGGGGGGCTTCGGTGCCCTTGCCGTAGCCGCGCGAGAACGCCTGCCAGGCGAAGTAATTGTCGTTGACCGGGAAGTGGCAGGCCAGCTTCTCCAGACGGCCGCGCAGCACGTCGGCCATCGACTGGCCGCCCGCCAGAGCATCGTACTGCGCAGGGGGGATGCCGAGGCCGAACAGCGAGGCGGGGTGCTTGGTCAGCCAGCGCACGAAGCGGCGCTCGAAGACGGGCGCGAAGCGCTCGTCGAAGATGCGGCGCTGTTCTTCCATGGATTCGGCGTCCAGGATCTCGGCGGGGTTCACCTTGTGCAGTCTGGCGATGACGTGCGCGGCGCCGATGAAGCCGCCGAGCAGTCCATGGCGATAGACCCCGCGCGTGAAGGCGCCGATGCGGAGGCGGCCGACGAGGTCGCGGCCTTCCCAGTAGCGGCGGGTGGCTTCGTCGAGATGCGGTGCCAGCTTCTCGCGGTAGAGCGCGACGTTCTCGGCGCGGTCGGCCTCGGCGATGAAGCGGCGCACTTCGGCGTGGCTGAGGTGACGCACGGCGGCGTGCTTCAGGTTGTTGAGCGCGATGTGCGCAGTGTTGAGGTCCACCACGGTGATGGCCGCCGGGTTCGCGGTCAGGTAGGACAGCGCGTTGCAGCCGCCGCTGGCGATGGTGATGATGCGGCTGTCGGGGGTGATCTCCATCGCCGCCATGTCGGCGACCGGGTCTTCCCAGATCTGCGCGTAGACGAGGCCCTTGAAGGCCATCGCGAAGGCCTTGTCGAGCAGCTTGCTCTTGCGCGATGCTTCGTCGCGGACGACCGCGTTCTCGATGAGGTTCGGGCGCGAGTCTGAACGGGGAGTGGGCACGGCGTCGGCTCCTTCGTAGGGATGCGGCGCGGATGACACCGTGCGGTGACCGGGTGATGACGGGTTGAAGGCGGTTTGTGACACTTTGGGGCGGCTTGTGCGGCGTTGCGGTTGCGCTGCGTGTCGCTAGGGTGCGTTTGGGTGCCGTTGAGTGCACCTTGTGTGCCGGGCAGTTGAGTTGTCACAGAACGGCCCTATATGGCGCGCTTTCGATTGGCCCCCGTGGCCTTGATGCCGCAATGGAGACAGGTTGATGAGCAAGGTTCTGGTGATCGGCGCGGGCGGCGTCGGATCGGTCGCGGTCCACAAGATGGCGATGAATCCCGACATCTTCCCGGACATTCATCTGGCCAGCCGTACGGTCTCGAAGTGCGAGGCGATCGCGGAATCGGTCAAGGCGCGCACCGGCGTCACGATCGGTACTTACGCCATCGACGCCGATGACGTGGCGGCGACCTCGGCCCTGATCCGCGAGATCGGACCGAAGCTGGTGGTCAATCTTGCCCTGCCTTATCAAGACCTTGCGATCATGGACGCCTGCCTTGCGACCGGCACGCACTACATGGACACCGCGAACTATGAGCCCAAGGACGTGGCCAAGTTCGAGTACCACTGGCAGTGGGCTTATCAGGAGCGCTTCAAGGAAGCGGGCCTGATGGCGCTGCTCGGTTCGGGCTTCGACCCGGGCGTCACCAGCGTTTTCGCGATGTGGCTCAAGAAGCACAAGCTGAAGACCATCCGCACGCTCGACATCCTCGACTGCAACGGCGGCGACCACGGCCAGGCCTTCGCGACGAACTTCAACCCGGAGATTAACATCCGCGAAGTGACCGCGCCCGCCCGCCACTGGGAGAACGGCGACTTCGTCGAGACACCGGCGATGGCGAAGAAGGTGAGCTTCGACTTCGAGGGCGTCGGCCCCAAGAACATGTACATGATGTACCACGAAGAGCTTGAAAGCCTTGCGAAATTCCTGCCGGAAATGGAGCGCGGCCGCTTCTGGATGACCTTCGGCGATGCCTATATCCAGCACCTCACCGTGCTGCAGAACGTGGGCATGACCCGCATCGACCCGGTGATCTACAACGGCGTCGAGATCGTGCCGCTGCAGTTCCTGAAGGCCGTGCTGCCCGAGCCTGCCTCGCTCGGTCCGACGACCAAGGGCAAGACCAACATCGGCGACATCGCAACCGGCGAAGCGCTCGACGGATCGGGCGAAAAGACGTTCTATATCAAGAACATCTGCGACCACGAGGACGCTTATGCCGAGACCGGCAACCAGGCCGTCAGCTACACCACTGGCGTTCCGGCGATGATCGGCGCGGCGATGGTGATGACCGGCGCATGGAGCGGTGAGGGCGTGTTCAACATGGAGCAGTTCGACCCCGATCCCTTCATGGACATGCTCAACAAGCACGGCCTGCCGTGGACCGTGGAAGAGCTGTCGGAACCGCTTCCGTTCTGATGGGCGCCCGCTCGCGCCTTCTGTTCCTGACCGCGCTGGGTGCGCTGGCGCTGGGTGG
>JASGGD010000325.1:0-4377 GCA_047605225.1 Novosphingobium sp. | reverse complement strand
ACCAGCCCTCCTTCTCGCGCCGCCATGCCGGGAAGTAGCGCGCCTCGGGCACGCGGCCGGCATCGCGCGCGGCATCGAGCAGGCGTTCGAACGCAGGCGGATCGACGAGCACGCGGCCGTCGAGCTTGAACAGGCGCTGGAACGGCTGGTTGGCGAAGGCAAGGCGACGCCGGGCATCGAACTGTGCCACGCCCGCCGAAAGCTGGTCGAGCAAGGCCCGCTGCGCCTCGCGGAAGGCGCGGAAGGAGCGGGACATCTCCTCCAGATCCTCGATGTCCACGGCATAGCCCGCGACGCCGTCGTCCCCCAGCGGCAGATCGCTGACGCGCAGGGCGCGGCGCTGGCCGTCGATGGTGGTGGAGACGATGCGCTCGATCGGGGTGCCCTTCTCTGCCGCCTGCCGCGCGACGTGTCCGGGCGCGAGGCCGTCGACCGATTCGATCAGTTCGATGCCCTTGGCCACCACGTCGTCGGCGCTGCGGGCGCCCACGGCGGCGACGTAGGCGTGGTTGACCAGCTGCAGTTCGCCGTCCGGACGGCGGAACCACATCGGCATCGGCGCGGCCTCGATCAGCGAGACGAGCGCGTGGAAATCGCCGCGCGCGCGGGCGGCTTCGTCGCGCAGGCGGACGAGTTCGGTCTCGCTGTCGGAGAAGTCGAAGACCCAGACCAGCGCCGCGCCGCCGGGCGAGACTTGCGGGTCGGCGAGGTGCCCGCGCAGGGCAAGACTGCGGCTGGAGCCATGCGGCGTCACCGCCATGCGGAACGGCGCGGCGGTCTTCTGGCACCGGCGCACCGCCTCGGTCAGCTCGGCGAGTTTCTCAGCGGGCAGGCCCCGGTCATTTCCATCCAGTTCGGAGAGGAACTGCGGCACTTCGTCCAGCCCGAGCCATTGCGCGAGGCGGGGTGACGCCTCAATCCGGCCGTCGGTGCGCACCAGCAGCGGCAGCGCGGGCGATTCCTCGACCATGCGGCCAAGACGGCGCGCAGAGCGCAATTGCGCCTCGGCGCGGTTCTGGCGCGAGCGGGCGGACAGCACGGCCCAGGCGGCGGCAATCGTCCAGGCGCCGAGCAGCAGGCCGATCAGGAGAGGCAGGAAACGCGAGAATTCCATCGCCACAGGCTATGCTGCGCGCGGATGGCCCTGACAATGGGGGATGGCGCGAAAGCGGTAGATACGCGGGGTGGACGTTCCTCCCCCTCCCCGTATCGGGGAGGAATGAAAAAAGGCGCCTCCTTGCGGAAGCGCCCTCTTCGTTCGGTGTGGAACCGATCAGTAGCGGTAGTGATCCGGCTTGAACGGACCGGCTTCCGGAACGCCGATGTAGTCGGCCTGCTTCTTCGAGAGCTTGGTGAGCTTCACGCCCAGCTTCTCGAGGTGCAGCGCGGCGACCTTTTCGTCGAGGTGCTTGGGCAGCACGTAGACTTCGTTCTTATATTCGGCGCTCTTGGTGAACAGTTCGATCTGCGCCAGCGTCTGGTTGGTGAAGCTGGCCGACATCACGAAGCTGGGGTGGCCGGTGGCGCAGCCCAAGTTCACCAGGCGGCCCTTGGCGAGCACGATGATCTGCTTGCCGTCCGGGAAGGTCACGAGGTCGGTGCCCGGCTTCACTTCCTTCCACTCGTAGTTGTCGAGCGCCGAGATCTGGATCTCGCTGTCGAAGTGGCCGATGTTGCAGACGATGCTCATCGGCTTCATCGCCTTCATGTGCTCGGCGGTGATCACGTCCTCGTTGCCCGTGGCGGTGACGAAGATGTCGGCGCGGGTCACCGCTTCCTCCATCGTCACGACCTCGTAGCCTTCCATCGCCGCCTGAAGCGCGCAGATCGGGTCGATCTCGGTGACCATCACCCGCGCGCCGCCGTTGCGCAGCGACGCGGCCGAGCCCTTGCCGACGTCCCCGAAGCCCGCGACGCAGGCAACCTTGCCGGCCAGCATGACGTCGGTGGCGCGGCGGATCGCATCGACCAGCGATTCCTTGCAGCCGTAGAGGTTGTCGAACTTCGACTTGGTGACGCTGTCGTTCACGTTGATCGCCGGGAACGGCAGCTTGCCCTCCTTGGCCAGGCTGTAGAGCCGGTGGACCCCGGTAGTGGTCTCTTCCGAGACGCCGAGGATCGCCTTGACCGACTTGGTCAGGTAGCCCGGCTTGGCCTTGAGGAAGGCGTTCAGCGCGCGGACGAATTCGATCTCCTCGGCATTGCCCGGCTCGAACAGCTTTTCGCCGGCTTCGACGCGGGCGCCCCACAGCGCGAACATCGTGGCGTCGCCGCCGTCGTCGAGGATCAGGTTGGCGGTGAGGTCGGGATTGCCCTCGCTCGACCAGTCGAAGATCTTGCCGACGTAGTCCCAGTAATCGGCCAGCGATTCACCCTTGATCGCGTAGACCGGGATACCGGCGGCGGCGATGGCGGCGGCGGCGTGGTCCTGCGTCGAGAAGATGTTGCAGGTGGCCCAGCGCACTTCCGCGCCGAGAGCGACGAGCGTCTCGATCAGCACGGCGGTCTGGATCGTCATGTGCAGCGAGCCGGTGATGCGCGCGCCCTTGAGCGGCTGGGCAGCGCCGTATTCCTCGCGCAGTGCCATCAGGCCGGGCATTTCGGTTTCGGCAATGGCGATCTCGGTGCGACCGAAGTCGGCGAGCGAAATATCGGCAATGACGTAGTCGGGGGCGGTGGTCGTGGCCACGGGCGCGAACTCCTGGAAGTGTTTGCTGTGCGGCCCCTGCGCCGGAATGGCGAAGGGTGCCACAATGGTGCCGTCCCTACCCGTTCGCCGCGCTCGACGCAAATATAAAGTATCCATTGACTGTCGATCAGTCGCTCCGGTTCACAGAAAGGGGCGGGAGACCGCACGGTCCCGCCCCTTCCCTGCTTCGACCTGAAGCTGTTTACGCGAGGTCGAAGCGATCCGCGTTCATCACCTTCACCCATGCGGCCACGAAGTCGCGCACGAACTTCCCGCCCGCATCGGCAGCAGCATAGACCTCGCTGAGCGCGCGAAGCTGCGAGTTGGAGCCGAACACGAGGTCGGTCCGCGTCGCCGTCCATCTCGGCTGGTTGCTGGCACGGTCGGTGCCGGTGAAAGTCTCGTCCGCCTCGTCGTCCACCTGCTTCCACGCCGTGCCCATGTCGAGCAGGTTGACGAAGAAGTCGTTGGTGAGCTGCCCCGGCCGGTCGGTGAACACACCGTCCGGCCTGCCGCCGTGATTGGCGCCGAGCACGCGCAGTCCGCCGACCAGCGCCGTCATCTGAGGGGCGCTCAGGCCCAGCAGTTGCGCTCGGTCCACCAGCAGTTCCTCGGTCGGCACGTTGTATGGAACCTGGAGGTAATTGCGGAAACCATCGACGCGCGGTTCGAGAACCGCAAACCCGTGCACGTCGGTCTGCTCCTGCGTGGCATCGACACGGCCCGGGTGAAAGGCACCTCGATGGAGGTGCCGGCATCGGCCGCCGCCTTCTCGATCCCGACGCTGCCGCCCAGCACGATTAGGTCGGCGATGGAGACATTTCCACCAAACCCGGCCTTGATGTTCTCATAAACGCCGAGAACCTTGGCGACTTGGCCGGTTGTTGACCTCCCAATCCTTCTGCGGAGCCAACCGGATGCGCCCGCCATTGGCACCGCCGCGATAATCCGACTGGCGGAAAGTCGCCGCCGAGGCCCATGCCGTGGACACCAGTTCGGCCACCGACAGACCGGATGCCGCGATCTTTTCCTTCAGCGCCGCAACGTCCGCCGCGCCGATCGCCGGACCTTCGGGCTTGGGAAGCGGGTCCTGCCAGATGAAGTCTTCGGCGGGCACGTCGGCGCCGAGGTAACGCACCTTCGGCCCCATGTCGCGGTGGCAGAGCTTGAACCAGGCCCGCGCGAAGGCATCGCCGAAATAGGCGGGATCGGCGCGGAACTTTTCCAGAATCTGGCGATATTCCGGATCGACCTTGAAGGCCATGTCGGCGGTGGTCATCATCGTCGGCAGACGCCGTTCGGGGCTGTGCGCGCCGGGGGCGAGGTCTTCCGGCTTCTGGTTCACCGGCTGCCACTGCTGCGCCCCTGCCGGGCTGCGGACCAGTTCGTATTCGTAGTCGAGCAGCATGTGCAGGTAGCTCATGTCCCACTTGGTCGGCGTCGGCGTCCAGGCGCCTTCGAGGCCCGAGGTGATCGTGTGATCGCCGAACCCGCTTTCATGGCCGCTCTGCCAGCCGAGGCCCTGCTGGGCGATATCCGCGCCTTCCGGCTCGGCGCCGATCTTGGCGGCATCGCCCGCGCCGTGGCACTTGCCGAAGGTATGACCGCCCGCCGTGAGCGCGGCGGTCTCCTCGTCGTTCATGCCCATGCGCTCAAACGTCTCGCGAATATCGCGGGCCGAACCGATG
>JASGGD010000324.1:0-4395 GCA_047605225.1 Novosphingobium sp. | reverse complement strand
AGGCTGAAGCCGAAGAAATCAAGAAGAAGATCGAAGAAGCCGGCGGCACCGTCGAGCTCAAGTAATCTTCTTTTCGGTTTTTACCGGACAGAAAACGGAAAGGGCGGTGCCGCAAGGCGCCGCCCTTTCTGCATTCCGGTCCCGTAATCCTGGGTTCAGCTTCGGGGAGGCAGCTTCGCGTCTGCAAAGGCCATCCGCAAAGGCCATCTGCAAAAGGCTGGCGTCACGAAGGAGAACATCCCCAATGCGAATGCCCCCCAGAAAGTACCTGATCGGCGCAGCCGTGCTCGCCCTGCTGGGCGCCGGAGCGGCCGAGGCTGCCAGTGCGAAGTTGCATACGATGAAGGTCGATGCGCCCGACGGCACCGTGGTCCATGTCCAGTACACCGGCGACGTCGCGCCCAGGGTGCAGTTCGTTCCGGCTGAGGCCATGGAAAAAGCGGACATGCCGGTCATGGCCGATCCCTTCGCGCATATGGAGCAGATCTCCGCGATGATGGACGCGCAGATGAGCGCGATGATGCAGCGCGCGGCGCTCACGCAGCAGCATATGACGGCGGCCAGCGCAGACGGTGCGGCAACCCCGGGCCTCACCATGGTCGGCGACATGCCCAAGGGTGCGCATGTGATGTATTATTCGTCGAGCACCGATGCCAGCGGCTGCACCCGTTCGGTATCCTACAGTTCGGACGGTTCGGGCGCGCAGCCGAAGATGACGCAGGCGGCGTCCGATGGCTGCGACGCGACGAAGGCGCCCTCGCAGGCCATTCCCGCCAAGGTCGAGGCTCCGGCCGAGCAGGCCCCGCCACCCGGCCGCAAGGTCTGATACCCCCGCGACGTCCCCGGTCCCCTGGACGTCGATCGACAGGGCCTTGCGCGACGATACGTGCAAGGCCACGTTTCGTGGGGGGGGGGGCGGTCAGCCCCGGTGGAGCACGCTTGTCGGGCTGATCCACAAAGTGCGCGGGCGGCGGCGGGCAATGCGCCAGTCTCCGTCCTCGCGGCGCAGATCATCGCGGTAGAAGCCGTTGTGGTCGAGCCCGGCAGCGCTCGTCACCAGCCAGTAAGTCCGCGCAGTCGCTTCATCGGGCGTGGTGAATTCGACGTGGCATGTCGTCAGGTGGTGGCTGACGAAGCCCGGCGCACCGTCCGTCGGAGCCGGGATGACTGATGGCCCGGCCATCCATCCTCGGATCGCCTCGCGCCCGCTGATCGTCTGATGTACCAGTTCCAGAACGCCGTCCGTCGTGAAGCAATCCGCGTAGGCGTCCGCCTTCCGGGCATCCCCGGCCTGCGTGCAGCGAGCCAGATGCTGCTGGATTTCGGCAAGGGCGAGGGCTTCGTCGGGCGTCACTTTAGCGTTTCGAGATAGTCGATGATCGCCTTGCGTTTCTGCGCATCGGCGACGGGCAGCACCATCTTCGTACCCGGGACCATTTTCATCGGCCCCTGCAGCCAGGTGTCGAGGCTCTGGCGATCCCAGGTGATCCCCGAGTTCTTCAGCGCGGGGCTGAAGGCATAGCCCTCCACCGCACCCGCCTTCGAACCGACGATGCCGTGCAGGGTCGGGCCGATGCCATTGCGGCCGGGCTCGGTCGAATGGCACGAACGGCAAGTGGCAAAGGCCATCGGCGCCGGGTCGGTCACGGCGGCTGATGCCGCAGCCGGTGATGCCGTTGCTGTCGGGGAGGCGGCGACGGAAGACTGTTCGGGGGCCTTCTCGCCGCACCCGGCGAGGCCGCCGACCAGCGCGAAGGCGCCAAGGATTGCGATCTGCTTCATGGGCTTGGGTCATACATCGGTGGCGGCCCGCAAGGCTACCGAGGAAATCGCTTCCCCTTATCCCGACCAGCATCTATCGCGCGCCACGATGCGGGAGAGAAGCGACAACCACCCCTTGCGCGACGAATTGCGCGCCACCCTGCGGCTGGCCGGGCCGCTGGCGCTCGCCAACATGCTGCAGATGGCGGTCTTCGCCGTCGATGTGATCTTCGTGGCGCGGCTGGGGCAGGAGGCGCTCGCCGCGTCGAGTCTCGCAGTGGCGATCATCGCCGTCGTGATGATGGGCCTCAACGGCGTCACCGGCGCGGTGGCTCCTCTGATCGCGGCCGAGATCGGGCGCAAGCGCAATTCCGTGCGCGAAGTGCGCCGCTCGGTGCGCATGGCCTTGTGGCTGGCGATCGGTCTGGGGCTGGTGGCGGTGCTGATCTGCTTCTTCGGAGAGCGGATCATGCTGCTCACCGGGCAGAGCCCGCATATCTCCGCGCTGTCCGGTCACTTCATCCGCGTCGCCTCGCTGGCGCTGGTGCCGATGGCGATCGCCAATGTGCTGCGTACTTTCGTTTCGGCGCTGGGGCGGCCGGGTTTTGCGACGGTGATCACGGCGCTGTCGATCCTCGTCAATGCGCTGGGCAACTATGCGCTGGTGTTCGGCAACCTCGGCATGCCTGCGCTCGGCCTGACGGGCTCGGCACTGGCGAGCGCGATCACCACGACCACGACCGCACTGGCCTATGTCGCGGTGATCCGGGCCAACCGCAATTTCCGCCGCTATCACGTGTTCGGGCGCTTCTGGCGGCCGGAATGGCAGCGGCTCAGCCAGATGCTGCGGCTCGGCCTGCCGATCTCGGCGACCTTGATCGCGGAGGGCGGGCTGTTTTCCGGCGCCGCCTTCCTGATGGGCCTCGTCGGCGAGGTCGAACTGGCCGCGCACACCGTCGCGCTGCAGATCGCCGCCTTCGCTTTCCAGGTGCCCTTCGGCATCGGCCAGGCCGCGACGATCCGCGTCGGCTATCACTACGGCGCCGGGGACCGCGATGCAATCGCGCGCGCCGGATGGGTGGCGATCGCGATAGGCCTCGGCTTCGTCGGGCTGTCCGCGCTGGCGATGCTGGTGATCCCGCGCACGATCATTGCCGCCTACGTCGACGTCTCCGCGCCTGCCAATGCGGCGCTGGTGGCGCTGGCGGTGCAGTATCTCTTCGTAGCAGCGATATTCCAGCTTACCGATGGCGTGCAGGCGATCGCCGCAGGTGTGCTGCGGGGCGTGCAGGACACGCGGATTCCCGCCGTCATCGCGATCGTCGGCTACTGGCTGGCGGGCTTTGCGACTTCAGTTGCGCTGGGGCTCTTCACGCCGCTCAAGGGCGTGGGCGTGTGGATCGGCCTCGCGGTCGGCCTGACCGTCGCGGCGATCCTGCTGCTCAGCCGCTGGCACTGGCGCGATCGATTCGGCCTTGTGCCCGAACGGCCGATGCCTATCTCTGCGCCGAGCGTCGCACTGTCATAGAGCGATCATCTACGGGGCGCACCAGTTCGCCGCGAAGTTGAACGGCAGATAATTTTTTCTGCGCCGAATTTTTGTATGGCCTCCCCATTGACGGCCCCCTGGCACCGGACCATATCTCCGCCGTTGGCACTCTCCTTCATTGAGTGCCAAGCCAAGTTTCTATTCGTTGGATCTAGGGAGACACCCAATGACTTTCCGCCCGCTGCACGACCGTGTTCTCGTGCGCCGCGTCGAAGCCGAGGAAAAGACCGCCGGCGGCATCATCATCCCCGACAGCGCCAAGGAAAAGCCCGCTGAAGGCGAAATCGTCTCGGTCGGTTCGGGCGCTCGCGCCGAGAACGGCACCGTGACCCCGCTCGACGTCAAAGTCGGCGATCGCGTCCTGTTCGGCAAGTGGTCGGGCACCGAAGTCAAGGTCGGCGGCGAAGACCTGCTGATCATGAAGGAATCGGACATCCTCGGCGTCATCGCCTGAGCATCCGACCCAACATCTGTTTTTTGAAGGAATTCTGAAATGGCAGCCAAGGACGTAAAGTTCGGCCGTGACGCCCGCGAGCGCATTCTCGCCGGTGTCGACACCCTCGCCAACGCCGTCAAGGTGACCCTCGGCCCCAAGGGCCGCAACGTCGTCATCGAGAAGAGCTTCGGCGCGCCCCGCATCACCAAGGACGGTGTGTCGGTCGCCAAGGAAATCGAACTCAAGGACAAGTACGAGAACATGGGCGCGCAGATGCTGCGCGAAGTGGCCTCGAAGGCGAACGACAAGGCCGGTGACGGCACCACCACCGCGACCGTTCTCGCCCAGGCGATCGTGCGCGAAGGCATGAAGTCGGTTGCCGCCGGCACCAACCCGATGGACCTGAAGCGCGGCATCGACCTCGCTGTCGGCAAGGTCATCGAGAACCTCGCCGCCCGTTCGACCCCGGTTGCCGGTTCGTCGGAAATCGCCCAGGTCGGCATCATCTCGGCCAACGGTGACGTGGAAGTCGGCGAAAAGATCGCCGAAGCCATGGAAAAGGTCGGCAAGGAAGGCGTGATCACGGTCGAAGAGGCCAAGGGTCTCGAATTCGAACTCGACGTCGTCGAGGGCATGCAGTTCGACCGCG
>JASGGD010000323.1:0-4415 GCA_047605225.1 Novosphingobium sp. | reverse complement strand
CGAAGCAATCCAGGGCAGTTGAACGCCGCCCTGGATTGCGTCGCTCCGCTCGCAATGACGAAGGGGGGCTCGACTACCGACCACGCACTTCCATTTCGCCTCCGCGATGCCATGTCCTCATGGCATTGACGCAAGGGGTCCGAACCCGTCAGCACGGCAGGCGAGTTCGACCCCGTATCGGGCCGAAGAGGGAGTTCGCCAGAGATGTTTTCCGCCATCGTCATCGACAAGACCGAAGAGGGCCAGACCGTCGGCCTGCAGCAGCTTGACGAAAGCGCGCTGCCCGAAGGCGACGTGACCATCGACGTCGCCTACTCGACGCTCAACTTCAAGGACGGCCTCGCGATCACCGGCGCCTCGCCGGTCGTGCGCAAGTTCCCGATGGTGCCGGGCATCGACCTTGTCGGCACCGTGACCGAAAGCAGCCACGGCGACTGGAAGGCGGGCGACACCGTCGTCCTCAACGGCTGGGGCGTGGGCGAAGTCCACTGGGGCGGGCTGGCGCAGAAGGCGCGGCTCAAGGGCGACTGGCTGGTGCCGCTGCCTTCGGCTTTCACCCCGGCGCAGGCGATGGCGATCGGCACGGCGGGTTACACCGCCGCCCTGTGCGTCGATGCGCTGGTGGACTGGGGCGTGACCCCGGATCAGGGCGAGGTGCTGGTCACCGGAGCCACGGGCGGGGTCGGCTCGGTCGCCATCGCGATCCTCAAGAAGCTGGGCTACTCGGTCGCGGCACTCACCGGCAAGCCGGGCGAGGCGGACTACCTCAAGGCGCTGGGCGCCGAAACTATCATCGACCGCGCCGAACTCTCCGAAAAAGGCAAGCCGCTGCAGAAGGAGCGCTGGGCGGGCGTGGTCGACACGGCGGGCAGCTTCACCCTCGCCAACGCCTGCGCGCAGACGAAGTACGGCGGCGCGGTGGCGGCATGCGGGCTGGCGCAGGGCGCGGACCTTCCGGCAACCGTGATGCCCTTCATCCTGCGCGGCGTGGCGCTGCTCGGCATCGACAGTGTGATGGCGCCCAAGGTCAAGCGCCTGAAGGCATGGGACCGGCTGGCGAAGGATCTCGATCCCGCCGCGCTCGACACCATCGGCCAGACCATCGGCCTCGGCGACGCAGTGGAAGCGGCGAAGAAGTTCATGTCGGGCGAGGTCAAGGGACGCTTCATCGTCGATGTGAACGCCTGACGTCACCGGATCGGAGAGGATGCACATGACGGGTTCGGTCAGGGTGGTGGACGGCCTTTCGGTGGTCCACGGCATTGCGCTCGACGAGGAGCAGGGCATCGGCGCGCTGACGCTGGGCGGCTACGTGCGCGAGGTTACCGCGCGCTACGGCTCGCGCGAGGCGGCGGTGATCCACCTGAACGGGGAGGTCGTCCGTTGGACTTATGACGACCTCTACGCCCGCTCGCTGGAGGTGGCGAAGTCCTTGCTGGCGCTCGGCACCGGCAAGGGCACGCGCGTCGGCGTGCTGATGACCAACCGGCCCGAATTCCTCGCCGCCGTGTTCGGTGCGGCGCTGGCGGGCTGCGTGGCGACGCCGATCAGCACGTTCTTCACGCCGCCCGAGCTGGAAGTTGTGCTTCAGGCCTCGGGCGTATCGGTTCTGCTGCTGGAGCGCTCGGTGCTCAAGAAAGACTTTGCCGAAATGCTGGCGGGGCTCGAGCCCGAAGTCATGACCGCCGCGCCCGGCGCGCTGGCTTCGCGCAAGTTCCCGTTCCTGCGCTACGCGGCAATGATCGACGGCGATGCGCCGCACGGCATGATAGAGACGTTCGCCGCCTTCCGCGCGCGCGGCGAGGCGGTGGCCGAAGAATTCGTGCTCGCCGCCGCCGATGCGGTCTCGCCTGCCGATCCGGGCATCCTGCTGTTTTCCTCCGGCTCCACCGGCAAGGCCAAGGGCATCCTCAGCGCGCATCGCGGGGTGTGTCTGCAACTCTGGCGCTGGCCGCAGTGGTACGCGATCCGCGACGATCTTCCTGCTCGCACGTGGTCGGCGAACGGGTTCTTCTGGTCGGGCAACTTCGCCTGCGCGCTGGGCGGTACGCTCTCGCGCGGGGGGACGCTGGTGCTGCAACGCTGGTTCGACGCGGCGGAAGCGCTGGACCTGATGGCGACCGAGCGAGCCAACATGGCGCTCGCCTGGCCGCACCAGTGGCCGCAACTGGAGGCGGCGGCGAACTACAATGACGTCGATCTGTCGTCGCTGGTCTACGTCGATGCCCAGATGCCGATCGCCCGCCAGCCCACCGTCTCGACGACGTGGCGCGAGCCGGGGCAGGCTTACGGCAACACGGAGACGTTCACGCTCATTACCGTCTATGCGGCAGGCACGCCCGAGGCGGTCGCGGGCAAGTCCCACGGCCTCCCGACCGCAGGCTCCACGATCAAGATCGTCGATCCCCTGACCGGTGCGACGATGCCGCTGGGCGAACGAGGCGAGATCGCCGTGAAGGGGGCGACGGTGATGCTCGGCTACCTCGGTGTTCCGCTGAGCGATTCGACCGACGGCGACGGCTTCCTGCGGACCGCCGACGGCGGCTATGTGGACGGGGAGGGACGCCTGTTCTGGGAAGGCCGTCTCAACGACATCATCAAGACCGGCGGCGCCAACGTTTCCCCGCTGGAGATCGACGAGGTCATCCGCGCCCATCCCGAGGTCAAGGTTTCGCAGACCGTGGGCGTGCCTGACGAACTGCTCGGCGAACTCGTCGTCTCGTGCATCGTGCCGGTGGAGGGGGCCACACCCAGCGCCGAGGCGATCCGTGACTTCGCGAAGGCAAAGCTGGCCAGCTACAAGCTGCCGCGCCGTATCCTGTTCGTGGCGGAGGGCGACCTGGAGACCACCGGCAGCTCCAAGATCAAGACCGCCGAACTGCGCAAGCTGGCGGCGGAGCGACTGGCCGAGGTCTGAACCATGCCGGCTCCGGATTTCGCCGACTGGCTCGCCATATGCAATTTGAAGGCGGCCTACTGCCGCCTGCTCGACACCAAGGACTGGGAGGGCTGGAAGCAGCTTTTCACCGAGGACTGCGTGCTCGATACCCGGCCGAGCGGGGGCTCGCGGGAAGAGGGGCGAGAACGCATCTGCGCGATCGTCAGCACCGCGCTGGCGAACGCGCAGACCGCGCATCAGGTGCACTCGCCCCAGATCCACATCGACGGCGACCGCGCGCAAGTGGTCTGGGCGATGCAGGACCGCGTCATTAAAGATGACTTCGCGCTGACCGGCTACGGCCATTACCACGAGACCTGCGTACGCACGCCTGACGGCTGGAGGATTGCCGGGCAGGTACTGACGCGGCTGATCCTTGAAGTAGAGCAGCCGAGGCCCTGAGGTCATCGCCGGGGCGCGTCGCGGGGCGATAGGCGGGGCTCATGTGAGCCGCTATGGTGCCACAGTAAGCAGCTGACCCACACCTAGCGGGCGGCGAGGGAGCGGAGGAAGCGTGGGCAAGATCATCGTTATCACAGGTGCTGGAGCGGGCCTCGGCAAGGCTCTGGCACAGCGTTTCGCCAGTGAGGGCGAGACGCTGATCCTGCTCGGCCGCACCTTGTCCAAGGTGCAGGCGCTGGCGGATGAGCTGGGCGCGCCTGCGCTGGCGGTGGCATGCGACGTCGCCGACGCGGATTCGGTCCGCGCCGCCTTCGCGCAGATCGCAAAGGTCCATCCGAAGATCGACGTGCTGATCAACAATGCCGGTATCTACGAGCCCTTCACCGTGGCGGAGGCCAGCGACGAGCAGATCGACGGTATCCTGAACACCAACCTTCGCGGGCCGATCTACTGCTGCCGTGCGGCGATCCCGATGATGGAGAGCGGCGGCCTGATCATCAATGTGGGCAGCGAGTCCGTTGCGGTGCCTTTCGTGATGCTCTCGCTGTACCAGTCGAGCAAGGCGGGGCTGGAGATGTTCACCACCGCGCTCGAGGCGGAGCTGGAGGAAAGCGGCATCCGCGTCGCCCTGCTGCGCGCCGGGCCGATGCATGACGAGGACAAGTCCTCGCCGAACTGGGACCGCGATGCCGCCATGCGCTTTCACATGGGCTGCGCGAAGAATGGTATCGATCTGCGGGCGCGGCCGATCTCACACTCGGCCTCTCCGACGAGCATTTTCCGTGCGGTGATCGATCTGCCTGCCGATGTGCGCGTCAGCCACGTCTCGATCGGCGCGCGCAAGATTTGAACCTTCGGGCCTGAACCCACTTTGCCAAGGACAAGACAATGACCACTCTTCCCGACGCCAGGCTCTACATCGACGGCAAGCTGCGCGATGCCACCGGAGGGGCGACGTTCGACGTCATCAGCCCCTGGACCGGCGAGCCCGTCGGCAAGGCGGCCGACGCCACCGCCGATGACGTGAACGAGGCGATCGCCGCCGCCCGCCGCGCCTTCGACGAGACCGACTGGT
>JASGGD010000322.1:0-4448 GCA_047605225.1 Novosphingobium sp. | reverse complement strand
CTGTGCGAGCCACTGGCGCGCATGGGCGCGGCGGTGACGGGCGTGGACGCTGCGCCGGAAAACGCCGCCGCCGCGCGCGCCCATGCCGAGGCGGGCGGGCTGGCCATCGACTACCGCGCGGGGGAACTGGGCTCGCTGGGCCTGACCGGCTACGATCTCGTTTGCTCGCTCGAAGTAATCGAGCACGTTACCGACAAGGCCGCGTTCATCGGCCACCTCGCCGCCGCGCTGGCGGATGACGGGCTGATGATCCTCTCGTGCCCCAACCGCACTGCCCGCTCGCGCGTGCTGCTGGTGGAGGCGGCGGAGCGGCTCGGCCATGTGCCCAAGGGCACGCACGAATGGAGCCAGTTCGTGACGCCCGAGGAACTGCGAGAGCTTGCGGACGGCGCCGGGCTGGAACTGGGCACGCCGCGCGGGATCGCCTGGTCGCCGCTCAAGGGGCTGCATCTGTCCGACGATCTGGCGCTGAACTTCATCGCGACGGCACGGAAGAAGTAAGCATCCTCCCTGTTCCGCAGGAATGGGGAGGTGGCAGCGCGTAGCGCTGACGGAGGGGTCTTCTCCCCCTCCACCACTCGCTACGCGAGCGGTCCCCCTCCCCATCGCTTCGCGACAGGGAGGATTCAGGCTCACGGCCCCAGCAACCCCTCGATCGCCGCCACCGCCTTCGCCTCGCGCTCGGCCCAGGTGCCGGCGATACGCACGAACGCCACCCCGGCACGCACCAGCATGTCCTCCGCCAGCGCGGCGAAACGGGCGCGGGTGTCGTCGGCGCCGAAGAAGCGGGTGCCGTCCTCCTGCCAGGGCACGTCAGGCTCGAACAGCAGGTAGAGATCGGCCTTGGGGTAGGTGAGCAGCGCTTCGGGCACTTCGCCGAACAGCATCTGCGCCCAGGCTGCGGTCATCAGTTGGTCGGTGTCGAACAGCAGCACCGGCGCGCCGTCGTCGTCCAGCAGCGCCCGGCGGTTGTGCCGCGCCTGCCCCTCGGCAATGACGAGGAGGTCGGTCATCGTCAGGTCGATGCCGTTCTCCTCGCAATAGGTGCGGCCGTACTCGGGCACGAACGGCCAGCCGCGCGTGACGAGCAGGCGCTCGCACAGAACGGACTTGCCGGTGCTCTCGGCGCCGTGGAGGCAGACGGTCTTCATGCCTGCGTCCTGTAAGCGACGATCCATTCGCGCAAAGCCAGCACCGACATCAGGAGAAATACGACGTAGAGCCCCGCCGTCGCCCACAAGTCCTTGTGAACATAGACCGCGATCGAGGCCACATCGACGGCGATCCACAGCACCCAGTTCTCGATCCGACGAAACGCGAGCAGGATCTGCGCGGCGATGCTGGCCCCGGCGATCGCGGTGTCGGCGTAAGGCAGCGAGGCGTCGGTGAAGCGGTGCATCACCCAGCCGAGGTTGAGCGCCAGTGCTGCGGTGGCGGTCAGCCAGACGACCCGGCTGAGGTTGCTCAGCACGCGAACGGGCACGCGGTCGTCGCCCTCGCCGCCGGTTTTCGCAGCACGCAACCAGAGCACCCAGCTCCATCCCTGCGCCACGAAGAAGAAGACCTGCAGCCCCGCCTCGCCGTAGAGCTTCGCCTCGAAGAACACGGCGACGTAAAGCGCCACCATGGCCATGCCGAACGGATAGTTCCACACACTGCGCCGCACCAGCAGCGCAATGTTGGCAAGGCCGAGCGCGGCCGCGATCCATTCGACGGTGTTCATCGGAGCGGCTCCCGAATCAGGCCCCCAATCAGACGAACGCCGCCGCCCATTCCGGCTCCTTGAAGCCGACGAGCACGCCGCCGGGATGCTCCACCACCGGCCGCTTGATCATGCTGGGATTGGCGACCATCAGCGCGATCGCCTTCCCGGCGTCGAGGTCGGCCTTGTCGGCCTCGGGCAGCTTGCGGAAGGTGGTGCCCGCGCGGTTCAGCACCTTGTCGAGCCCGGCCGCGTCGATCCACTCCGCCAGCTTCCCGGCGTCGGCGCCTTCCTTCTTGTAGTCGTGGAAGGTGTAAGCAATGCCCTTCGCATCGAGCCAGACGCGCGCCTTCTTCACCGTGTCGCAATTGGGGATGCCGTAGAACTCGATCGCCATGTCGTACCTGTCGCCCTGAAACGCAGGCACAATTTATGGTAAAGAGCCCGCTTCAGGCGCGGCGATACACCAAGCTGCACGCGCTGCCTACTGCCAACAGCGCAGTCCGTCAGCCCGGAAGCTTCGCTTTCATCTCAAAGCGCTGCACCTTGGGCATGTCGCAAGTGTAGAGCGTGAAGGTCTCGTAATATTCCTTCATGCCCCGGCGCTGCACGATGAGATGCTCGGCATTGCGCGACCAGGCGGCGGCGTGCTCGGCCGTCTCCCATTCCGACATCGACAGCACTTCGCCGTCATCCGCCGTATAGCTGCGGAACAGCAGGAATCCCGGCTGCTCGGCGGCCAGCGCCTCCATGGCGACGGCGTCGTGGATATAGGCGTCGACGTCGATGTCGGCGCGCTTGCGGTTGCGGAAAAGGACAAGGAACATGGCTGCTCCCTGCATCGCCGCAATCGGTTGCACAAGTGACCATTAGCACCATTGTGGCTTGCGATTTGTCCCGCTTCGGGAAGATCGCAGCCGCTTCGGCCACAATGCGCGCTCCACTGGACAAATCGCGCGATTCCCGACAAGGCGCGAGGCACCATGAGCATGAACAGCTTCGGCCGCCTCTTCCGCTTCACCACCTGGGGTGAGAGCCACGGACCCGCCATCGGCGCCGTCGTCGACGGGTGCCCGCCGGGCCTCGCGATCGACGAGGGCTTGATCCAGCCCTTCCTCGACGCGCGCCGTCCCGGCCAGTCAAAGTTCACCACGCAGCGACAGGAGCCGGATCAGGTCCGCATCCTCTCGGGCGTGTTCGAAGGACGCACAACCGGAACGCCGATCAGCCTGATGATCGAGAACGTCGACCAGCGCTCCAAGGACTATTCCGAGGTCGCCGTCGCCTATCGCCCCGGCCATGCCGACTATGCCTACGACGCCAAGTACGGTTTCCGCGACTATCGCGGCGGCGGGCGCTCCTCGGCGCGCGAAACCGCCAGCCGCGTGGCGGCGGGCGCGGTGGCGCGGCTGGTGATCCCCGAGGTCAAGATCCTCGCCTACGTCTCCGAGATCGGCGGCGACATGATCGACCCCGGCAAGTTCGACGAGGCCGAGATCGCCAACAACCCCTTCTTCTGCCCCGATGCGGCCGCCGCCGTGCGCTGGGAGAAGATCGTCGATGATGCGCGCAAGTCCGGCTCGTCGGTCGGCGCGGTGGTGGAATGCTACGCCAGCGGCGTCCCCGCAGGCTGGGGCGCCCCGCTCTACGCCAAGCTCGACGCCGATCTTGCGGCGGCGATGATGGGCATCAATGCGGTCAAGGGCGTCGAGATCGGCGACGGCTTCGCCGCCGCGCGCCTCTCGGGCGAACAGAACGCCGACCCGATGCGCCCGGCAAAAGTCCTGGGCGCGGAAGGTCCGGATGGCGCGCCGGAGTTCCTTGCGAATCACGCAGGCGGCATCGCGGGCGGCATCTCCACCGGCCAGCCGGTGACCTGCCGCGTGGCGTTCAAGCCGACCAGTTCGATCCTCACTCCGCAGCAGACCATCACCCGCGATGGCGAGGCGGCCGAGATGTTCACCAAGGGCCGCCACGACCCCTGCGTCGGCATCCGCGGCGTGCCGGTGGTCGAGGCGATGATGGCGCTGGTGCTGGCCGACCACAAGCTGCTCCATCGCGGCCAGTGCGGTTGATTCGACAGAATCCTCCCTGTTGCGAAGCAATGGGGAGGTGGCAGCCCACAGGGCTGACGGAGGGGTGTTCGCCCCCTCCACCACCGCCCTTCGACAAGCTCAGGGCGGCGGTCCCCCTCCCCATTCCTGCGGAACAGGGAGGATTTGCGTGCGCATCCTGATCGACGCCGACGCCTGTCCGGTGAAAGAGGAGACCTACAAGGTCGCCCTGCGCCACAAGGTGCCGGTAGTCGTCGTCAGCAACAGCCCGATCCGGGTGCCGCAGAGCGCCCTGATCTCGCCCAAGGTGGTAAGCGACGCCTTCGACGCTGCCGACGACTGGATCGTCGAAAATACGGATGCGGCCTCGGTGGTGATCACCGCCGACATTCTCCTCGCCGACCGCTGCCTGAAACTGGGCGCGAGCGTGGTGGCGCCCAACGGCAAGCCCTTCACCACCAGTTCGATCGGCAGCGCCATCGCCACCCGCGCGATCATGGCGGACCTGCGCGCAGGCGGAGACGTGGTGGGCGGCCCGCCACCGTTCTCGAAGCAGGACCGGTCGCGGTTCCTCTCGTCGCTGGATGAAGTGCTGGTGCGCTTGCAGAGAGCACCCCGGGCCTGAGGTCCAGTCTGGCGGATGGGGCTTCGACAAGCTCAGCCTGAGCGGAGTTGAAGGCAAGTCTTTGAAA
>JASGGD010000321.1:0-4481 GCA_047605225.1 Novosphingobium sp. | reverse complement strand
GTAAGCGTCCGGTTTGAACCGTAGGCCGTGTCACGCTGCTTGGATCGCGAGAGCGCCGTTGCATGTCAGCATCCATCGAAGGCATAGTCGCCGGATGGGTAAATTTCTTACACTTGTCATACTTCCCGGATTGGATGGGACCGGGACTCTTCTTTCTGATTTTGTCTCAGATTTGGAAGTTGGTCCCTCCGTTATCGTCATCGATTACCCAACAGACACGTTCATGACCTACGACGATCTGGCCCACTATGTGGGACAGCGTTTGCCGTCCGATGACTTCGTTTTGGTTGGAGAGTCTTTTTCTGGCCCGCTGGCGCTGAAGATCGCGGGCGGACAGCCGCCTGGATTAAGAGGAGTGGTGCTGGGAGCATCCTTTGCTCGGTTGGATATTCCAGCGAAATCTTTGTTGTCGTACGTTACGGGAACTGTCTCGCCGAAGATGCTACCCATGTTTGCGTTATCGTTTCTGCTGCTCGGCAGATGGGCAACGTCACAAAATGTGAAGGCTCTTCGAACGGCAATCGAGATGGTCCGACCCCATGTGCTGTCTCGACGAGCGCAAGCGGCACTCTCAGTTGATCTTGTTGCGCAGGGCGTCATGGTGGACTGTCCTACTTTGCTTCTTAAAGCCCGATATGATCGGCTGATTCCTAGCGCCGCAGCCAAAATTGTTGCCGAGGTTTGCAGCAGGCTGCGGGTTGAAACAATCGATGGTCCCCACTTTCTTTTACAAGTGTCTCGAACGGCTTGTGCCTCTGCTATCCGAAATTTTTGTGATGAAGTAGCCAGCCAGAAAGATCAGCATTTATAACGCTGATAGTGCGGCAGACGGTGACGAGGTCCACGGTAGCAGTTCGTCAATCCGGCTGATGGGATGGCCCTTGCCGATCCGATCGAGCACATCGGCCAGCCAAGCCTGCGGGTTTACATTGTTGAGCTTGGCCGTCTCCAGCAAGGAGTAGATCGCGGCAGCGCGTTCGCCCCCGCAGTCAGCCCCTGCAAAAAGCCAGTTCTTCCGGCCCACGGCAATGCCGCGCAGAGCGTTCTCCGCGAGGTTGTTGTCGATCTCAAGCCGCCCATCCTCGGTATAGGCGAGCAGTTGGGGCTTGAGTTTGACGGCATAGCGCAACGCCTCGGCCAACGGTGATCTTGCGGAAACCTGCGCCAGCACGCCATCGGCCCATGCGAAGAAATCCAGCGCCCGCAGCTTTGACAGCTTGCGTGTCTTCCGGCGGTCATCGGCAGGATCGCAGGCGATCCCACGCTCGACATCGTAAAGCTCGCGAATGAGCTTCAGCCCTTCGGCAGCGACGGAATGCGGGTCTGCCTTGTAGACGTCATGCAGCTTGCGCCGTGCATGCGCCCAACAGGCGACGGGCATTATCAGCCCCGGCTGACGATCCGGCACATAGAGCCGCTCGAACCCAGCATAGGCGTCCGCTTGCAGGAAACCCGCGAATGTCCTGAGATGCTCCCGAGGTCGCTCGCCCTTCCGATCCGGGCTGTAGCGAAACAGCGCTGCCGGTCTGTCGCTCGGTCGCCATCGTCGATTGTCGCGCAGATAGACCCATAATCGTCCTGTTGCAGTCTTGCCGGTGCCCGGCGCCAATACCGGCACGGGCGTATCGTCGGCATGGAGCTTGGGGCTGGCCATGACATGATCGGCGATGCGGTCGACCAGCGGCTGCAACAGCCAACTGACCTGTCCCAGCCAGTCGGCCAGGGTCGAACGGCTGAGGTCGACACCCTCACGGGCATAGATGCGTGACTGCCGGTAAAGCGGCAGATGGTCAGCAAACTTCGATATGACCACATGCGCCAGCAGGTTCGGACCAGCCCTGCCACGCGGGATCGGCAAGGATGTAGCCGGGGCCTGACTGATGGCATCGCAACGGCCGCAGGCCAGCTTGGGGCGAACATGGCGCACGACACGGAAACGGCCCGGCACATACTCCAGTATCTCGGTCACATCCTCGCCCAGTTTGCCCATGGTGCCGCCGCAAGCAGAGCAGCCATCGGCATCAGGAGCGGCATGCACTGCCTCGTCGCGCGGCAGGTGATCGGGAAGTGGCAGGCGCTTGGGCTTGCGGGCCGTCGATGGGCGGTCATCGGTTGGTACCGGTTCGCCGATGGCACAAGCGGCATGGGCCTGTTCGGCTTCGAGATCCTCCAGCGTCAGCTCAAGCTGATCCGCCATCTCGGTGATCCGCTCGGACGACTGGCCGAACTTCATCCGCCGCAGGCGAGATAGCTGAACCTTGAGCTTCTCGATCTGGAGCGTGGTCAGCTTGACCGCGTTGCGGGTCGCCTCATGCGCTGCCCGCTCGGCTTCCAGCGCCTGTTCCGAGGCAGCGATACGCGCCTGCATATCGGCGAAAAGCGCGCGCAATGCATCGGGATCGGCAGGAAGGTTTATCTCGTCGGCGGACACGGCTCCCCATAGCAAAATGGCCCACGCAGACCAAGGAAAATGCCCGGTTTTACGTCACTTTATGCCTACATCTGCACAGGTGTCCGGGGCGCTTCCGGGGCAATGGTGCGCCGCCAGTCCATCGCCTCGATCAGCAGCGCGAGCTGCGCCGGGGTCAGCACCACGCCGCCCTCGACCAGCGGCGGCCACACGAAACGGTGGCGCTCAAGCCGCTTGGCGAACAGGCATATGCCCGAGCCATCCCAGTGGAGGGCCTTGAGATAGTTGCCGCTCTTGCTGCGGAACAGGAAGACGTGACCGCAATAAGGCTCGACCGAAAACAGCGGGCGCACCAACGCCGCCAATCCATCGAAGCCGAGGCGCATACTGACCGGCTTGCTCGCGAGATAGACCTTCGTACCCGGCGCCAGTGAGATCATGAAATATCCCGCAAGGTCCGCAACACGCGGGCCAGTGCCTTCTCGTTCACATAGCTGTCTACCGAAAGGCGGACGCCGCTGGGCAGGTCGATGCCGATCTCACCGGGACGCGTACCAGGATGGGGACGGGTCAGCTCTTCCATCACGGGCATCGTAGGGACAGGCTGGTGCTGCAACGGCGCAGACGCTGGCGCGACAGTGACAAGATCGCCTTCCGGCACGGTTCCATATGAGATGAAGGCCAGCGGTTCACTGGCGATCTTCTCTGCCTGCCGACGTGCCGTCCGCCAGCTATAGATGAGGCTCTCGGCTATATCGTGCCGCTTCGCCACCTCGCGCACGGTGACATCGGGCGCATCTGCCTCCCGCATGATCGCCGCTCGTTCGGCAGGCGAATATTTACGGCGGCGCTCCGTGCGGGTGATGACCTCGATCCGGCCCATCTCCTGATCTCCTTATGGAGTCCAGAAGGAGACTCCTATCAGCCCTCCCTCGCCAATGGGGCAGGAAGGCGCAACGCGCCGGAGACCGGACGCTTACGGATGTGGCCCGATGCAGCGTACGGTGGAAATTGCCGAGTTCGAACTGCCGCGCGGCCGCATCACTGTCGGCGAGCTGATGGCGATGGAGCCGGCGGGCTGGGAGCATCTGCGTAGCGAGATCAACCTGCGCCGTACCGCCGATCCCGATCGGCCTCTGGCGCGATGCCATTATTGCCAGTCGAGCATCTATATTCGGGCGCAAGCGACACGGGATGGCAATGTCCCGATGTTCGTCCACTTCCAGGGCGCAGACCCGGAATGCCCGTGGTTCGCTGGTAAGAACGTCATTCCTGACGACGCCCGCGCAGCGCAATATCGCGGCCATCAGGAATGCGCGCTGCATCGCTGGATGTGCGACATGATAGCGCGCTTTCTCGAGATGGACCCGCGCCTGACGAAGCTGAGCGTCGATCGGTACCTCAAACCCCAGATCGAGGAGCGCGGCCGGTATCCCGATGTCTACGCCGAGCTCGACGGGCTCGGCAAATTCGCCTTCGAAGTCCAGCTTTCCAAGCCCTTCGCCTTCGAGATCGCCGCCCGTCATCGACACTATCAAGCCGAAGGTATTTCGCTGATCTGGGTGTTCCGCGCGCTCGACGGGGAACTGCCCCAAGGCTTTCGCGATGTGATCACCATGCAGCGCGGCAATGCCTTTCTGTTCGACGATGCGGCATTCAATGCATCGGTCGCAGCGAATGGACTGAAGCTGTCCGCCTATGTCGAGGCGGATGGTAGCGGCTGGCGCAAGCCGAGGGTCGTCCGCCTAGAGAATCTCGACCGCAGCGCGGGCCGGGCCGTCTTCCTCGAAGACCGTCGCACCAGAAAGCTGCTCGACCATTGCGTGAGCGGACGCGCCAAATGGCTTGAGGCATTGGAGGTCGGACGTCCTTTCGAGTTCGGCGACGAGATGGTCGATAACCAGTTCGGCCCGGCTTGGTCGTCGATCCGCGCGTTCGTGCCCAAGCTCTCTGGCTGGAAGGATGCCTGGTACAAACAATTTCTGCGGCGCGGTCGCCCACATTTCCTCGACCTGATGGCAATCCTGTTCTCGATCCAGAAGACCGCGGAGCTCGGCCACGACCACCTCTA
>JASGGD010000320.1:0-4492 GCA_047605225.1 Novosphingobium sp. | reverse complement strand
CGAGCGGCGCCTGTGCACGCGCGGCCTCTTCGTCCTCGTCGCGCCCAAGGGACCGGACACGAAGCTGCCGTTCCCGCCGATGCCCGAGCCCGCGCCCTCGGTGGAGACCGGGCGGCTGCACATGGTCGACATGGTGTTCCCGGCGCAGACCAACCACTACGGCTCGCTGTTCGGCGGCGACGCGCTCAAGATGATGGGCCGCGCGGCGTTCATCGCGTCGAGCCGTCACATGCGCCGCCCGATGATCATGGGCACTTCGGACCGCATCGATTTCAAGTCCCCGATCCGCGAGGGCGAGATGATCGAGCTGATCTCCGAGGTCGTGATGGCGGGCGCCGATTCGGTGCTCATCCGCGTCGAACTCTGGGCAGAGAATCTGATGAACGGCGAGCGCCGCCATTCGGCGACCTCGACTTTCACGATGGTGGTGGTGGACCGGGCGGCTTGAGCTGCCCTTACCCCATGCTCAGGCCGGCATAGACGCCGAGCTTGTTGCCGTCGGGGTCGCGCAAGTAGGCCCCGAAGGCGCCGCGCGCCTGGGGCTTGGCCTCAGGCGCCCCCTCATCGGTGCCGCCGCTGGCAAGGCCCGCCGCGTGCCACGCCCTGACCGCATCCTCATCCGGCGCGTCGAACAGGATCGTGCCGCCATTGCCATGAGTGCAGGCCTCCCCGTCACGCGCAGGGCCGAGCAGGAAGCGCACGCCGCCCAGATCCCACATCACGATCGGGTACTGATCGGGCGTCGAGCAGGACGCCAGACCCAGCGCGCCGAACGTGGCGTCGTAGAACGCGCGGGTCTTCGCAAGGTCGTTCGATCCCAGGCGGATGGACTTGAGCAGCACGGTTTCCTCTCCCTTTCCCGTTTGCGCGAGAGAGTGTCGGCGGGCAGGGCAGGGGTCAACGAGTGGGAGGCGCAAGCGCGCGACATATCGCGCAAAGGATGGAGCGCGGACTTATCCACCTGATTCCCGCCTCCGTGAAATGGACGGGGGCGCGCCCTTTCGGCATTCCGAATCGCCATGTGGCACATCTATCAGTTCCCCCTCTGCCCCTTCAGCCGCAAGGTCCGGCTGCTCATGGCGGAGAAGGGCATCGCGTACGAACTCCAGACCGCGCGGCCGTGGGAGGGCGAGGATCGCCTCTTCGCGATGAACCCGGCCGGGCGCACCCCCGTCATCCGCGAGACCGACAAGGGCCTCGTCCTGTCGGACAGCCGCGCGATCTGCGAATACTTCGAGGAGACGGTGGACCGTAACCCGCTGATCAGCGGCACCGCCCAGCAGCGCGCGGAAATCCGCCGCCTGATCGCGATGTTCGACGAGAACTTCTACAACGACGTCTCCGGCCCGCTGCTGCTGGAGCGCATGAAGAAGCGCCTCGTCTTCCGTCAGGCCCCCGACGCCAGGGCGCTGCGCGAATCGATGAAGCTGGCGCACGATTACCTCGACTACATCGACTACCTGATCGACAACCGCCCGTGGCTGTCGGGCGCGACGATGACGCTGGCAGACCTAGCAGCGGCGGCGCAGCTGTCGGTGGCGGACTACCTCGGCGGCCTCGACTGGTCGAGCCACGAGCAGGCACGCGGCTGGTATCTGGTGATGAAGTCGCGCCCCTCGTTCCGGCCGTTGCTGTCCGAGCGCATGGAAGTGATACAGCCGCCGAGCCACTACGCCGAAGTGGACGCCTGATAAACTCCGGTCCCCGCGAAGGCCGCAGGGACCGGGTTCACATTACTTGTCGATCCGAACGGCGCGCTCTTCCTTGGGCACCTGACGCACGGGGACGGCGGCGAGCCACTGCTGGAACGCCTCGTTGTCGATCATGCCGCGCGTGATCTCGGTGCCCTGCTTGAAGGTCGCGAAACCGTCGCCGCCTTCCGCGAGGAAGTTGACCACGGTGACGCGGTACTTCGCGGCGGGGTCGAGCGGCTTGCCGTTCAGCGTCAGCGACACCACGCGGCTGCCCGAAGGGCGGTGCATGTCGTAGGTGAAGTTCAGCCCGACAGACGGCGCCAGCGCCTGCTTGTCACCCGCATCGTCGAGGCCGTCCTCAATCACCGCGCGCACTTGCGCGCCGGTCAGCGTCATCGTCACCAGTTCGTTGTTGAACGGCTGCGTCGCGTAGACCTGCCCGAACGTGACGGTGCCGTCGGGTGCCGGATCGATCGGAGCGCGAATGCCGAAGGGGTTGGTGAAGGCGATCTGCGCGCCCGCCGCCTTGCTGCCCGCCAGCTGCGAATCGGCGATCAGGTTGCCGAGGTCGCCGCCAGTGGCGCTCTCGCTGCTGCCCTTGGCCGCCGGGCCGGACATCTTCCCGACCGGCCGCTGGATCAGCCCGGCCGCGTCCTTCACGTAGCCCGCGACGTAGTCCGCCACGTCGGCGCGCGGCTGGAACTGAGGGTAGGCGGCGGTATTCGGCACGTCGCCCCGGCCGCTGGTGTAGCCCGGCGACTGGACGATGACGTTATGCGCCTTCTTGGCGATGACCTTGTGGCTGGCGGGGTCGATGGTGAGGGTGATGTCGGTCACCAGCTTGCCGTAGACGCCCGCGCTGGTCAGCAGGATCGGCGAACCATCGCCCGACTGCCCGTACTGGCACACGTACTGCCAGTGCGTGTGGCCCGAGACGACGAGGTCGACGCCCGGGTTCAGCCTGTCGAGGATCGGCTGGATGTCGCCCGCGAAGCCCTCGCACGAGTTCGGGTCCTTGGCGGTGGTCTTGCCGCCCTGGTGGATCAGCACGACGACCGCGTCGGCGCCCTCGGCCTTGAGGACGGGGATTGCCTTGTTGATCGCCTCGGCCTCGTCGCCGAAAGTCAGGCCCTTGACCATGTCGGGCTGGACGAGCGTGGGGATCGACTTCAGCGAGAGGCCGACGAACCCGATCGTCACCTTGCGCGCGCCTTCGCCGAAGGTCTTGAGGCCGGTGGCGGGGAACAGCGTCGTGCCGTCGTCCTTGTAGGTCGCGGCGGAGAGGTACTTGTAGCTGGCGCCCTTGAACTGCTCCAGCTGGCAGGGCTGGAGGCGGGTGTTCTTCTCGCAGCCGCCGTTCTGCAGGCGCTGGAGTTCCTTCCAGCCGCGGTCGAACTCGTGATTGCCGACCGCGTTGAATTCGAGGCCGATGCGGTTCATCACGCCGACCGCCGGTTCGTCGAGGTGGAGCGAGGAGGCCAGCTGCGAGGCGCTGGTGAGGTCGCCCGCCGCGACGACGACGTTGTTGGGATGCTCGGCTTTCAGCGAATCGACTGCAGAGGCCAGCCATGCGCCGCCGCCTGCGGGCACCGGGATGGTCTTGCCGTCAGGGCCGGGCGCCTCGACCGCAGCCTTGGGCGGTTCCAGCGCGCCGTGGAAGTCGTTTATGGCGATGATGCCCACTTCCACCGGAGCGGCGGCGGTGGATGCAGCAGGCGGTGCTCCCGGGCGCGTGGCCTGCGGTGCGGCGCAGGCGGCGGTGAAAGCCACAAGTGCAATGGGGGCGAGGCGCGGCAGCGCGCGTAGACGGGGGGAAGTCATGGCGCCGCTCTATCGCAACGAAACGTTGCAGACCAAGGACCAATTTCGCCGACGGCCCGTGCGGGTTTTCAGCGCACCTGTTCTTCCAGTGCATGCATATCGTCGTCCGACAGGCCGAAATGGTGGCCGACCTCGTGGATCACGACGTGAGTGACGAGGTCTTCGAGGTCCACGCCGGTCTCGCACCATTCGGCCAGCAGCGGCTGGCGATAGAGCATGATGCGCGGGGGCAGGTCGCCCGAGAGCCAGATCGATTCGCTGTCCATCGGGCGACCGTGGTAGAGTCCGGTCAGTTCCCAGGCGTCCTCGATGCCCATGTCCTGCAACACTTCCTCGTCGGCGAATTCCTCGATGTGAACGGTGATGCCTTCGAGGTGCCGCGCGAAAGGCTGTGGGATGCGCGCGAAAGCGGCGTGGGCGAGGCGCTCGAACTCGGCGGCGGAAGGGGGAGGGCCGAAGCTGCGGGTCATGGAGGAGGGTATGCCCACCCCCAGCCCCTCCCGCAAGCGGGAGGGGAGCGGCAAAGGATTGCCCTCCCGTAAGCGGGAGGGCCGGGAGGCTTGGCGGTTTACCGCCTAGCCGCACGGGGTGGGCCTCACACCATCCACACCCGCATGACCCCGCATTCTTGCGAAACCGTCGCCATTCTGCGACCAAAACACGCATGGTTCCGGCAATCTTCGGCCTCTCCGGCCTGACTCTCAGCGACGACGAACGCGCCTTCTTCCGCGATGCCGACCCGGCGGGCTACATCCTGTTCGGTCGCAACGTCGAAAGCCGCGCGCAAGTCCGCGCCCTGACCGACGAACTGCGCAGCCTCCACGGGCGCGACCGCCTGTTCGTCTGCATCGACCAGGAAGGCGGCCGCGTGGCGCGGATGAAGCCCCCGACCTGGAGCGCCTACCCGCCCGGCGAGGCGTTCGACCGGCTCTATGATCTCGCCCCCGCCAGCGCCATCGAGGCGGCGCGGGTGAACG
>JASGGD010000319.1:0-4496 GCA_047605225.1 Novosphingobium sp. | reverse complement strand
TCGATGGCGATGACGTCATGATCACCACCGTTGCAGGCGTCCAGAAGGTCGGCAAGCTTGCAGGAGCGGTGACGCAGTAGAGTTTGCCGCAGGCCGCTTGCTTATAGCGCAAATCTTTTCCAAGGGCGGCGCTGCGTTTGTGGCGGCGATCGGTCATCATAAAGTCGGATTTTGCGGTCACATCGGGCCGATTGCCGGGTTTCTCGCCAGCTGCTGAAGGATAGAGAATGAAGAAAATCGTTGCGTTCGATCTCGACGGTACGCTGGCGCTGAGCAAGCAGCCGCTGACGGAAGAGATGGCGGAACTGCTGGCTCAACTGCTTACGGTCGCGCAGGTTGCCGTGATCTCCGGCGGTGACTGGCCGCAGTTCGAAAAGCAGGTGGCCAGCCGCCTTCCCGCCCATGCCGACGTCTCGCGCCTGTGGATGATGCCGACCAGCGGGGCCAAGCTCTACCTGCACCGCGAAGGGGCCTGGGCGCCGGTCTATGCCGAGCTATTCACCGACGAACAGAAGCAGGAAATCCTCGACGCTTTCGACGCCTCGCTGGCGGCGACCGGCTTCACGCCCGAGGAAACCTGGGGCGAGCGGATCGAGGATCGCGGCAGCCAGATCACGTTCTCGGCGCTCGGCCAGCAGGCGCCACTGGAGGCCAAGGAGCACTGGGATCCGGACTTCGCCAAGCGCAAGGTCATCCAGGCCGATCTCGTCAAGCGCCTGCCGGGCGTCTCGATCAACCTTGGCGGTGCGACCTCCGTGGACGTAACGCAGCCGGGCGTGGACAAGGCTTGGGGGCTGCGGCGCCTTGCCGAGCACAGCGGCGTTGCCGAGGGCGATATGCTGTTCATCGGCGATGCCATCTTCCCGGGCGGCAACGACTACCCGGCCAAGGCGATGGGTCTCGACACCGTCTGCGTGCGCGATCCGGCCGACACCGCAAACGTCATCACCGCGATCGTCGCCTGCCAGAAGGCGGTTTGAGCGGCACTCAACGGCACCTAAGGGATGTCTAGGGGCACCAGGCGGGCGTAAGGATACCGAATGCCCGCTTTCTACCTGACCTTCATCGCCGTGCTGCTCGCAGGGATCGGCGCGCGCGATCAGATCACCATCGCGGGCCTCGCGCTCGCGCAGGGACGTCGCCCCTCGGTGCTGATCGTGGCGATCGCAAGCAGCGTCGCCACCTCGGCGCTGGCGGCTTATGCTGCGGTGCTGATGCTGGCGCAGTTGCCGCCGCCCGCGCGCACCGTGTTCGCCGCCATCGCGCTGGGGCTGGCCGGGCTCGAATCGATGGTGCTCGCGCCGCGCCGCGATCCACGAGAGCCGACCAATTCGCTCGGCGCGCTGGCGCTGGTGCTGCTGGCACATCAGGTCACCGACGCGGCGCGCTTTCTGGTCTTCGGCATGGGCGTCGGCCTTGCCGGGCCGTGGCCGGCGGGCGCAGCCGGAGCGCTCGGCGGCACCGTGCTCGTCGCCTTCGCGTGGACGCGGCCGGAGTTTCTGGCGACATCGGCGGCGCGCTGGATGCGCCGGGTCGTCGGGGCTATCCTGCTGGTCACGGGACTCGCGATGTTCCTTCGCCAATTCGGCATTCTGTGATCGATTTTTGCAATCGAACCTATCCTTTCCAATCGCGTTTCTTGGGCTTAGTTCTGTTCACAACACGACAAATCGAGGGACCCCGCTCATGACTTCCAAGGACAACTCGCAGGCCGCGCTCATCGACAGCCTAAACGGCCTGCTGGCGGACACTTTCGCGCTCTACGTGAAGACCAAGAACTTCCACTGGCACGTGCGCGGCCCGCAGTTCCATGACCTGCACCTGCTGTTCGACGCCCATGCCACCGAGATCTTCGGCCTGACCGACCTCATCGCCGAGCGCGTGCGCAAGCTGGGCGGCAAGACCCTGACCTCGATCGGCGCGATCGGCGCGAAGACCTCGATCAAGGACGAGGACGACACCAGCCTCGACGCGATGGCGATGGTCAAGGCCCTGTTCGAGGACAACACCGCCTACGTGGCCACCCTGAAGGCGACCAAGGAACTGGCCGGCGAAGCGGGCGACAACGCGACCGACGGCGTGATCGACGACTGGACCGATCAGGCCGAGCAGCGTGCGTGGTTCCTGCGCGAGATTCTCGCCTAAGGGTTTCTACTTGGTTTCGTCATTGCGAGCGTAGCGAAGCAATTCAGGGCGGTTTACGCTGCCCTGGATTGCTTCGCGGCTTTGCCGCTCGCAATG
Organism: Novosphingobium sp.; assembly: GCA_047605225.1. Lineage (GTDB taxonomy): Bacteria > Pseudomonadota > Alphaproteobacteria > Sphingomonadales > Sphingomonadaceae > Novosphingobium. The sequence continues at coordinate 2,255 of JASGGD010000319.1, read as the reverse complement.
ACGATGATTGGAACGATGGATGGGCGTTCCACCGCGCGCGCAGGAGTGCTAGGGCGCTTCCCATGCCCAATGTCGAATTGATCGAAGGCGCCGACGACGCCGCCATCGCCACCTGGTTCGCCGCGCGCCTCACCGCCGCGCTGGCCGTCTCTGCCGAGATCGCAGTGACCGTGCCGGGCGGCTCCACCCCGTTCCCGATCTTCGAGAGGCTTGCGACCGAGGACCTGCCGTGGTCCCGCATCGCCGTGTGGCCGGGGGACGACCGCATCGTCGCCGAGGATCATCCCGCCAGCAACGTCGGCAAGATCCGCGCCCGGCTCGAACCGGTCGGCGCGAAGATCGTCCCGCTGACCGAAGATGCTGCCCCGCCGCACTTCGCGATTGCATGGCTGGGCATGGGCGGCGACGGGCACATCGCCTCGCTGTTCCCCAACACCGACCCGCAAGTGGACGATGCGCTGGCCGTGCGCCGCCTCACCCCCGATCCGCTCCCGCCCGAAGCGCCGTTCGACCGCGTGAGCCTCACCATCCCCTCGCTGCTCGACAGCGACGAGATCGTGTTCGTGATCCGCGGCGCCGACAAGCGCGCGGTCTTCGACGTGGCGCTCAGGGGCGAGCATGACCTGCCCGTCGCCCGCCTGCTGCGCGCCACCTCCGCTAAAGTCACCTGCTTCTGCTGAACTGGCTGCCTGCGCGGCTGCACCGGGCGCTCTACCGGGCGGTACATGCGGTTCGGGTGCAGGTATGGCGGCTATGGCGCCCGCGCCTCGACGGGGTGCGCGTGCTGGCGCTCGATGGCGAGGAGCGCGTGCTGCTGGTGCGGCATTCCTATGGTTCGGACAAGTGGATGCCGCCCGGCGGTGGCCTCAAGTCCGGCGAGGACCCGCTCGTGGCGGCCGCGCGCGAGATGCTGGAGGAAACCGGCTGCACGCTCGTCGGGGCGCGGTTGCTGGCGGTCAATGCAGAGGATTTGCATGGCAGCCACAACGTGGTGCGCGTGGTGTTCGGCGCCACCTGCGGCGAGCCTCGCGTCGATGGGCGAGAGATCGTGGAGGCGGGTTTCTTCGCGCTGGATGACTTGCCGCAGCATATGCCACGTGGGCTGGCGGAGAAGATCAGATATTGGGCCGAATGCCGCTGAAGATTGCGGATGGCACGCCCCGATGTCGGGAGCTGCTCTTCAGATCCTTTGCGAATCGGGAACGAAATGGGAGCCTCAATGGGGGCAAGAGCTTGGTTGATTGTCCGAATATGAGGAGATTTTCAGGCCTGTTATTCAATGAGCCGAACTGACAATCTGCTCGGGGCCGGAACTGATGAGTTTGCAACGCCTGCGTTTTCATTCTGCACGCCTTGCCAGAGAACTTGGTAGAAAAGTTCCGATTGGTCCCCGGGGCTATCGGGTGAAAGGCTACCTGGCGAGCCAGTTCGCCGTCGACATGAGGCATGAGCCATACCTCGCGAAGCCGCTGGGCGCTGCCATGGCCTCGCGAGCCGGACCGGTCGTCGATGTCGGAGTGAACAAGGGGCAGACGTTACTGCGGATCCTGTCGATCGACCCGGACAGGGAATATGTGGGCTTCGAGCCGCAGGCCGCATGTTGCGTGATGGCGCAACTCTTCATCAAGGACAATGCGCTTCGCAACGCGACGGTGGTCGGCGTTGCGCTCAGCGATGGCGATTGTCTTCTGCCTTTCTACGCGGACGGTTCGTATGACGAGATGGCGAGCCTCGACGTGCAATCGAGGGGCCGGTACGCCAACGCCGTGACACCCCAGTTCGTACCCGCGCGAAAAGGGGACGGGGCGTTGCAGGATCTGAACGTGCTGGCGCCGGCAATCATCAAGGTCGATGTCGAGGGTGCCGAATTGAGCGTGTTCAAAGGCCTTTCGGAGACGATCGCGCGCGCGCGACCTATCTGTTTCTTCGAGGTATTGCCGAACTACATGGGGGAGGAGCGGAAGGCCATCGATGATCAGATCGCCGCCGCCAATCGCGAGAACGCCACGGCAATATTCCAGTTCTTCAAGGCTGCAGGATACCGGATTCACCAGATCGACCCTGAGGGCAAGGAACTGCCGATCGAGGCCTTCGATCTGGATAATCCGGACACTTTCCTCGGCAGCGACTATGTGGCGCATCCTTTATAAATGACGCAAGAGTCCGTTCGGAAATTCGCTGAAAGCGAATTTCGCGGCACCGGCCCACGCCCCCCCCCCCCCCCCCCCACGGAACAAACGGTGGGTGGTGGGGGG
>JASGGD010000318.1:0-4512 GCA_047605225.1 Novosphingobium sp. | reverse complement strand
CGGGCGCGACATCGAGATCGACGCCATCGACGACCGCTGACCCGCCATAGGATTTGCTCAGGCCCGAAAGCCCGAGCACGACGGCAGCCATGCGCTGGCTGCCACGGAGCGTCATCGTCATGCCGAGAAAATGCGGTTGGCGCTTTCGGTCCAGGCCGCGCGCTGCTTGTTGATATGGGTCCAGTCCGGCATGAACAGGTTGAGTTCGTCCATGCGCTTGTCCGGATAGGCAACGTATTTTTGCGCCTGTGCCGAGAGCTCGACGCCCGAGACCGGCGGCGAGACCAGCGCGAATTCGGCGAGTTCCTTCTGCACCTTCGTCGACAGCATGTGGTTCATGAAGGCGGCGCCGAGATCCTGGTTCGGTCCGCCCTTGACCAGGACCTGGCAGTTGACGCCGGCGAAGCAGCCCTCCTTCAGGAAGACCATGTCGATCGGCGCACCCTTGGCGGTGTAGGGGTAGATGAACTTGGAGTAGTCGATCCCGCCGAGCATGGCCTGGCCCTGTGCGATCTCGTTGGCCGCCTCGACGCCGGAGGTGTAGACGTTCTGGATGTTGGGCTTCAGCTCCGCGAGCTTGGCCCAGATCTTGTCGACCTCGTATTGCGCCTCGGCGAAGGGCTTGCCCGTCACGATCGCGGCCGTCGCGATGAGGAAGAACAACCCCGAAGTGTTCTGCCAGCTGTTGAGCTTGATGCCGTTCTTGTAGCGCGGGTCCCAGAGCTCGGCGAAGCTGGTCGGAGCCTTCTCCGAGGTGTTGCGGTACATGGTGCCGATCGAGATGCCGAGGCCCGTGCCGTAGCCGTTCTCGTAGTTGAAGCGCGGGAAGAGGTTGGCCATGTTCGGCATCTTGTCGACCGGCAGGGCCGCGATCAGATCCTCGCCCTTGCAGATCGGTACGGCGAGATCGTCGACGAACATCACGGTGTATTTCGGGTTCGACTTCGTCGCCCGCATCTTCGAGATGTTCGGCAGCGTGAAGCCCTCCTCGGCCAACACCTTGCAGCCGAAATCCTTCTCGAAGGCGGGGATCACCTGCTTGCGGATGAACTCGCCCTGGGCGCCGCCCCAGATGCCGATGACGATCTCCTTGCCCTGGGCCCAGGCATTTCGGGTCATCAGCATCGGCGCGGCGATGGCGGTGGCAGCCGAAGCGATGAAACGGCGGCGGCTCGGCGTGACGGCGATGATCTCGGACATGATCTGTCTTTCCCCTCTTTCTGGATGTCGGATGCGGTAGGCGTCGGGTTCAGCCGGCGACGATGCGCTGCATCTTGAGGCCGAGCGCGCGCTCGACGACGAGAAGCAGAGCGAGCGAGAAGGCGACCATCAGCGCGGAGATCGCAGCCACGCTCGGGTCGAAGGAACGCTCGATGAAGACGTGGATCTGCAGCGGCAGGGTGAAGTTGCGCGCATCGGCCAGCCACATCGCCATGGCGTAGTCGTCGAAGGAGGTAATGAAGGCGAAGACGCAGCCGGCCAGGATGCCGCCGCGGATCTGCGGCAGCGTGATCCGCCGGAAGGTGGTGAAGCGGGAGGCGCCGAGCGTGCGGGCGGCATCCTCCGTCGCGGGAACGACGAGCAGCAGCGAACCCGACACCGTGCGCACGAGGTAGGGCAAACAGATTACCGTATGCCCCGCCAGCAATTGCAGGAACGAGTTGTTCGAGCCGAGCCGGGACGCGAACTGCAGCAGCGCGACGCCGGTGACGAGCACCGGGAAAACGATCGGCGACAGGATGAGTGCGAAGACCAGGCCGCGCCCTGGAAAGCGGAAGCGCGTCAGCCCGATCGCGCAGGGCACGCCCAGCAGAACCGTCAGCGCCGTCACCATCATGGCCAGCTCGAAGCTGAACAGGAAAGTCGTCTGGAACTCCGTATCGGCGAGAACCCGCGCGTACCATTGCAGCGTGAAACCGTGGGGCGGGAACGACACGAACATGCTGTCGGACACCGACACGGCGATCGGGATCAGCATCGGCGCCAGAATGGCCGCCGAAAGGAGGCCGCAGCACAGGGCCAGGGCGACAGGGATGCGCGGCTCGTCCGACGTCATGCGGCGCCTCCCGTGCGCGTCCAGCGCGCGAAGCGGCGCTCGAACAGGCGCAGCAGCACGAGGTTGACGACTAAGGTCACGACCAGCAGCACCGTCGCGAGCGCCGCGCCGAAGGGCCAGTCGTTCACGGAAAGCACCTGTTGCTGCACGAGCGTGCCGAGCATCGACGCGAAATTGCCGCCGAGGATCTGCGGGGTGACATAGGAGGCGGCCGTCAGGGAAAAGACGAGCGTCACGCCGACCGCCAGCCCGGGGAGGCTGAGCGGCACGGTGACGCGCCAGAACACTGCCCGCCAGTCGGCGCCGAGTGTGCGTGCCGCGTCCTCGACGCCGGGGTCGATCTTGCCGATGGCCCCCGCAATCGGCAGCACGAGGAAAGGCAGGAAGACATGGGCCGAGGCGATGATGACCGCCCATTCGGTATAGAGTAGCGCGGGGGGCGCCTGGGCGATGCCGAGATTCTGCAAAAGCCAGTTGAGGAAACCGGTTTTGGCGAGGATCAGCTTCCAGCCATAGGCGCGGACCACGACCAAGACGAGCAGCGGCGAGATCACCGTGAACATCACCAGCCGCGACCAGAAGGCGGAGCCGCGCGCCATCACATAGGCTAGCGGATAGGTGACTGGAATGCAGATCAGGCTGGTGATTACGGCGATCCGCAAGGTTCGGACCAGCACGACCCAATAGAGATTGGAGCGAAACAGCCGGGCATAGTTCTCCCCGGTCAAACCTTGCACCGCGACGCCTTGGTCCATATGCGCCGTCACGCTGTAGCCGATCATCTGTGCGATCGGCACGACAAAACACACGAGCAGGAAGATGGCGGCTGGCGCAACCAGAAGCGCGCCGCTCGGCAGCACGAGGCGCCGACGCGGAGCGGTCGCGGCGCGTGGGCCGCGCGCTGGAGCGAAAGTCCGATCCTGCGTTGCTGCGCTCATTCGGCGAGGCCGAGCAGGCGTGCGGGATTGTGCTTGGTCAGCAGCGCGATCTCGTCGATGGAGAAGTCGAGGTCGAGGAGCGTGCTGATCAGGAGCCGCATGCCTTCCGCCGGGGTCGGGCCCGAACCGATGCCGTAATCGGTACCTAAGACGATCTGGCCGAGGCCGATCTCGCGCAGTTGCTTGGCCCACGGCACCACGCCGGGAAACTGTGGCGCATTGGCGATGCCGGCGATTTCGTCGGCATATTCGCGCTCGACATAGTAGTTGGTGCGCGGCAGGCCGCGATGAAACATCCAGTCCGAACAGCAGCCTTCGAGGAAAACGCCGCGGGCGGCGAGGTTCTTCTGCTGGTCGAGGCTCAGTAACGCGCGTGCCGGATGGGCGACGATCATACGGCGGATGCCGAAGCGCTCGGCTAGGTCCGCCAGCCGCATCACCTCCTGCGGCGAGACATGGCCCGTGTTCATATAGACGGCCGGATGATTGGCGATCAGCACGAGAATTTCCTCGAGCTCGACCGGAATCGGATCAGTCAGTGGAATGCGGATCGCGCGGGGCAGCTCCTCTTCGGCAAAGCGAGGGTAAAGGTCCTTGAAGGGCACCGCCCGGCCATCGACAATCGCACCCTCACGGCTCGCCATGTGGTAGGTGCAATGCGCGCCGAAATGCACGAACCGGGCGCCCGCGCCGTAATGCAGCGCGGTCTTGACGGCGCGCGGGTTCATCCCGCCCTGCACCGACGTGAGGATGATGCCGCCGAAGACATCGATCTCGGGAACGACGCGCGAGGCCAGCCAAGCGGTACCGCAGCTGTTGCCGAGCGTGTGGTCGTAGAACACCACCCCAGCCATTCCGGCTGCCTTGGCCTGCTCGGCGATCTGAAATGGGTCCAGGCGCCCTGGGCAGGAGGTCAGCCACGGGCCGCTATGGATATGCGTGTCGATGGTGCCGACGAGAAGCTCGTCGGGCAGCTCGATGGTGCGGCGCAATGGCTCAGCCGGCGCCATCGCGATCCATTCGGGACTATTCATTTTAAGAAATGATCTCTTCTTCTGATGAATTGTACGCAAACATTGTTTCTTATATCGCGCAAGCGGGCGCAGCCCCGTTGCGCATTATTTGCGCGCAGATCACCCTGGAAGCATAAAGAACGCTCAAATTAGGGGCCGGATCGCCTGAAGGGGCGGCATCTCTAGGCGTCGTCGAGGGCCTCGTTAATCGCTTCGAAGGACCTCAGCCGCGCCGCGGCATCCGGCCCCGCCTTCTCGATTACGCCCTCAGCGATAGCGTGGCAGGCGGCGATGACCCCGACATGGCTGAACAGCGGCCCAGGCGAGGCCGTTGAGCAGCGGATATGCCAGGTCGCGTCATGATGGAACGCGACGCCCTCGTCGGTGATATAGAGGATGCGGCAGCCACGCTTGCGGATGGCGGACAGGATCGCGTCCATCGCGACGACGCGGCGGCGCAGTCCGAAGACGATGGCGATGTCGTCTTGCGTGAAGCCGACGACGT
>JASGGD010000317.1:0-4533 GCA_047605225.1 Novosphingobium sp. | reverse complement strand
AGCGCTCGGCTGGCGGCAACGAGCAGGAAAAGCAGGATCGGCTGGATCAGTCAGATGGTACGTGGCACGCCGGGGATGCCGACCCAAGTGTAGATGACGGCGAAGGAAAGCGCATAGACCGTCACCGCCTTGACGATGGCTAAGATGGCGGCATTGCCGGCGTAGCGGAAAATCGCGCGGTACAGGCCGAAGACGATGAAGAACGGCAAGGCGAGAAGGATCGACGTGATCGTCGGGTAAAGCGCCGGGCCAAATACGTGCGGCCAGTCATTGGTGCGCAGGTAATAGGCAAGATGGACGCTAACTGCACACAGCAGGGCATCCGCTGCGAGCACAATCGCGCGCTTTGCTGGCCGCGGCAGCGCCAGCACACGTTCCGAAACCGAGACTGCTACCACGCTTTACGCTAGTCCTGCTGTATGCGAGCCTTTGGCGGCCTCAGCTGGCTTTAATGGGTGACAGTCCTGTCGCCAAGCAACTTCGCCGCAGTTGCAAAGATGATACGGAGGTCGAACAATAGTGACCGGCGTTCCAGATACTCGCGGTCGAACCCGACCTTGACCGGGATAGGCAACTCGTCGCGGCCGTTGATCTGTGCCCAGCCGGTGATGCCGGGCCGCAAGGGCGTAACGCCCGCCGCGCGGCGTAGCGCGATCAGGTCGGCTTGGTTGAACAGGGCAGGGCGGGGACCAACGAAGCTCATGTCGCCGGTGACGACGCTCCACAACTGCGGGATTTCATCAAGGCTGGTGCGGCGCAGGAACCCGCCGATCGGGGTCAGCGCACTCCGGGGATCGGTCATCAGGTGCGTTGCGACCGCTGGGGTGCCAACCTTCATGGTGCGTAACTTGGGCATGCGAAAGATACGCTCGTTCGCGCCTATCCGGTCGGACCAATAGAGTGCGGGTCCGTGCGAAGTCAGCCGCACCGCCAGCGCGAGGCCAAGCGCCAGCGGTAGCATTAGGATGGCGGCTACAACCGCCAGTATGAGATCCATTGTCCGCTTCACGTTTGTCGCCCACCCGTCATAGTGTTTCGGGCATATTCGCTTGGGCGTCGCTGCGCAAAGGCTGTCATATGGCAATGGCCCGGCTATAGCGCATACTTATGGTGGAAGCGGATAAGATTTTGGTGGTTGGGGGCGGCAGCCGCATCGCGGCCGCGCTGGTCCCGCTTCTCGGCTCGCGCGCGGCCTACGCTGTCCGCCGCTCATCGGGACGGCCGCGCGAGGTGGTCGTCCCAAATTACGGCGCATTGCCCATCAAGGTGATCGAGGGAATCGATCGTGTCATCAATTGCGCCGGGATCAGCGTGGGCGATACGGCGCAGCTTGACCGGGTTAACGCCGATCTACCGCGCCGGATCGGCGAAACAGCAAAGGCGGCCGGCGTGCGCCACCTGATCCACGTCTCGTCTTTCTCGGTCTATGGCGGTGCGCATGCAATCGACCGGGCCACGCCCGAGGCGCCGGCGAGCGATTACGGCCGGTCGAAGCAGGTGGGCGACAAGGCGCTGCTCGCTCTGGCCGACGACCGGTTCGCAGTGACGATCCTGCGTCTACCGCTGATCTATGGCAAGAATGTCGCGGGCAAACTCGCCCAATTGCTTCAGCTTTGGGCTAGGGTGCGGGTGCTGCCGGTGCCTGTGGGTGATGTCCACCGCGCGATGATCGGCGTCGACCTGTCGGCGGAGATTATCGCACGCCTTGCTGCCGATCCCCCAGAAAATTCCATCGTTTTCGCTGCCGACCCCCGGCCTTTTACCTATGCCGATGCGGCGAGAGCTCGGGGTGAAGGGCTCCACTGCCTGCCCGTGCCGCGCATTCTCGCACGGGCAATCGAGCGCGCGGTTCCCAGTATCGGTGGTCGGCTGTTCGCCGACAGCCGGCTGGCCGAAGACGACAACATCGCGATCCGCCACGATTTTGCTTCGCGCCTCTATCGCGACATCGCCGCAGCCGATCTTCACCGATTCATTTCGCCGTTCAGGAAATCCTAATGCCAAAATCCCGCCTGTGGGTCGTGTCCGAGCTCTACTATCCAGAGCAGACGTCGACTGGGTACTTCCTCACCGAAATCGCTGAAGGGCTGGCGGACACTTTCGACGTGCAGGTGATCTGCGGCAAGCCGAGCTACAGCGAGCGCGGGATCGCCACTGTATGGCGCGAAAAACGCCGTAACACGACCATCCACCGCATGCGTGCCACCCATTTCAACAAGGATCGACTGGTGCTCCGGGCGCTCAATGCGCTCACCTTGGCCATTGCCGCAACGTTTTTCGCGTTACGTCACTTCCGGCGTGGCGATCGAATGCTGATCGTCACCAATCCGCCGACACTGCCGCCGATTCTGGGCTTGGTCGCCCGGATCAGGAGCGTACAGAGCTTTCTGCTGGTCCACGATGTCTATCCGGAGGTGCTTGTCGCGACCGACATGATGCGCGCACATGGCGCTGCGTGGCGACTGGCATCGGCCTTCTTTAACCGGACGCTCGGTAGATTCGATGCACTGGTCGTACTCGGCCGCGACATGCGAGCACTGATTGTGCGCAAGCTGCAAGCTGCCGGCGCCGCTTGTCCGGTAGAGATCATCCCCAATTGGGGGGATGTCGACGAGATCAGCCCGATCGATCGGGCCGCTAACGCCTTTGCCGTAGAGCATGGGCTGGTCGACAAGGTCGTGGTGCAATTTTCTGGCAACATCGGGCGGACCCACGACATCGCGCTCCTGCTGGAAGTGGCACGACGGGTAGAGGATCTAGCAGAAGTCGTATTCCTTTTCGTAGGTTATGGAGGGCAAGCTGCCTCGGTAGCCAATCACGGTGCCGCTAACTTGCGTTACCTGCCGCGCCAACCCCGCGACCGGCTGAACCAGATGCTTGCCTGCTCGGACCTGACGGTGATCGCCTTCAAAGATGCAATGAAGGGTGTATCGGTACCTAGCCGGATGTACAACGTGATGGCCGCAGGCGTGCCGATCGCCGCCGTCGCCGAAGCGGATGCGGAACTTTCGCTCACCGTTGTCGAGAACGTAGCCGGTTGGCATGTGGCACCGGGAGACGTGGATGCACTGGAGCGACTGGTCCGCGACATTGCGACCCCGGCGGGGCAGGAGGAAGCAATCCGGCGTGGTCGCAACGCACGCACTGCTCTGGCTCCGCGCTATACCTTGGCACGCGTGCTCGACCAGTATCGGGCGCTGTTGTCTACTCCGGTTAACGGCGCGTGACGGATATCATCCGACGCCAAGTGCTGGGTGGGCTCTTGGCAGGAAGTGTCGCCGCTTCGGGTGCGCAGGAGCCGGCCGCTAGCGAGCCGCCGGCAAGCCTGTGGCGACCATGGAAAGACCTATTTGCCTCCAGTGCGGTCTCGGTGCTGGAGTTTATTCCCGAACAACTCCATGCCTTGATTCGCAACCAAACCTGCCGGACCGATCTCGCGCCCTTTATCAACGCCGCAATCCAACATGTGCTCTCGCGGTCGGGGGGGGGTACGCTGTTCTTCCCGGCCGGGAGCTACGAGGTGAGCGAGATTGACGCTACCAACGCTGACCCTACCCAATTCTCTACCGCCCTTCGGCTGGTGGGCGAAGGGCGGTTCGCGAGCGTGATCCGGCCTGCCAAGCCCGGAGGGGTTCTGCTCAACGCCGCGGGGCGTAACGGCATGACTGTACAGTCGCTTCAGTTCGATTCGACCCGCTTCGCATCGCAGACAGCTATCTATCTATGCCGTACCCAATCCAGCCCCAATTGTAATAACAACCGCTTCTTCGACGTGCTGATGAGCGGCAATTACTCACGCGCCTCGGTCGTCGCGGTCGCGGCGGAGAGCACGACTTGGCTCTCCTGCCGGTTTGAGAACGTCAACGCCGATGCAAGACACCGCTGCTTCGCCACCGCTAACCGTGCGCAGGCGGTGTCCGTCGCTCCCCGAACTCCGATTGCGGCATTGGCCAGTTCCAACACCGATAACGTGATGATGGACTGCGAGTTTTACGCCCCCTATGAGCGCGCTGAACCGGTGCTCTATGCTGGCGCCGCTGCCTATGCGATGCAGGGCTGCACTGTCATCACTGGCGACGCGTCGCAGAGTCGGCTGGTGACCTATCGACCAGATGGCGAAGTATTCAACGGTCCCGTCACTTGGACGGCACCGCATTTCGAAGTGTTTGGGACCGGCAATGTCGTACATTTCCTCGATGCCCCAGCAGGCGTTAGCTACTTTAGATCGATTCATTCGCAAGGGGGTAATTACGTCATCGGCAGCGATACAGATCTCCTGTCTTTCGACGCGCGTCGGACGAGCGCACAGCCAGTGCTGATGGCATCCACCTGGACCGTGCCGGCCTGCCCGTGGGACGCGCGCAACCTGCGTTTTTGTGTGTTCGGCCTCTCGGACTCGGTGATAGATATCAAAATCGGCGACGGTGTCGGCGAACTCGATGTTACCGGCTACGTTGCAGATTCTCGTGTCGTCGCGGCGCGCGAAACGATCGCTCGCACGGTGACGAGCACGGGGCGTGCGCGACCATGATC
>JASGGD010000316.1:0-4533 GCA_047605225.1 Novosphingobium sp. | reverse complement strand
GCGGGAGGGCCGCGAGACTTGGCGATTTATCGCCTAGTCGCAGCGGGGTGGGCCTCCCACCCCCTCAGCGAACCACCCCTCAGCGAACCTCTGCCGCCTTGGCCGGAGCGATCACGTCCACCTTCACCTTCTCCGGCGCGCTGGCCTTCACGAACAGCTGCCACGACGACACCGCCAGCACCGCTGCCAGCAGCGGCTGCAGCACCTTGTCCGGCGCGCGCGAGGACAGGTAGCTGCCCACCACCACGCCCGGGATCGAGCCGATCAGCAGGTTGGTCAGCAGCGTCCCGTTGACGTCGCCCATGATCCAGTGCCCAGTCCCCGCGATCAGCGTCAGCGGCACGGCGTGGGCAATGTCCGAGCCGACGATGCGCGCCACCGGCAGGCGCGGGTAGAGCACGAAGAGCACCGTCACCCCGATCGCACCGGCGCCAACCGAGGACACCGAAACGGCCACGCCGATCAGCGCGCCGAGCGCGATCGTACCGCCGACCTCCACCATCGGCGAACGCTGCGCGGCGCCGTCATGAGCATGGCGGAACAGCCACTTGCGGCCGATCACCGCCAGCGAGGTCAGCGCCAGCAGGCAGGCCAGCGATACGAGGATGACGTGCTCCGTCGACTTGCCGACCGACCCCAGCCGGGCCATCGCCAGCAGCGTCACCACGGCAGCGGGCACGCTGCCCATGGCCATGCGCCGCACGATCTTCCACTCCACGCTCTCGCGCGAGCCGTGGACGGCCGAACCGGCGATCTTGGTCACGGCGGCGAAGAGCAGGTCGGTGCCCACCGCCGTCTTGGCGCTGACGCCGAACAGCAGCACCAGCAGCGGCGTCATCAGCGAACCGCCGCCCACGCCGGTCAGCCCGACCAGCAGGCCGACTAGCAGCCCTGCGATGGCATGGAAGAAATCGATCGAACCCGTCACGCCCATCGCGAAACCCGTATCCTAGCCTGGCTTATGTTGTCGGGCGCCGTTCCAGCCGGTTTGCCCGCTCAAGACAAGCGGAATTCGGGTTTCAGGGGGTGAAGAGGGGCTTGTGTGCACCCGTCCTTGGCCGTCATTGCGAGCGCAGCGAAGCAATCCAGGGCCGCGTAAACCGCCCTGGATTGCTTCGCTGCGCTCGCAATGACGAAGGGTGTGACCGCCTTACTTGACGGTGGACGGCGGCGGGGTTGCCCCCTCCTTCGCATCCTGCTGGGCGGCCTGACGCTTCTGCTGCTCGAAGTAGACCTTCTCCGCCTCTTCGACGCGCGCCTGCTCGGCGGCGGCATCGGCGTCGATGGTGGAGAGGCGCTTCTCGCGCTCGGCCTGAATCAGTTCACCGAAGCGGACTTCGGAGCCGTTTTCCTTCTCGGCATAAGCGCTGTTGATCAGTTGCTGGGTGCAGCCAAGCCAGCCGCCCGAGCCCGCCGGGGAACAGCTCTGCGTGCCGAAACGACCCACGGTCTCGTAAGCCTGCACCTTGTTGGCCCATGCCTGCGACTGGGGCTGGTCGATGCCGCGCAGCGGTTCGGGAATGCGGTAACGCTCTTCTTCGGGCTTGCGCGCGCAGACGGTGATCTCGCCAGAGGCCGACTCCGGACACGGATCATCACCGTAGACGATCAGCTGGTTGACCTTCTCGCCGCCCGGATCGGTGAGCCCGGCGTCCTGCGCGAACGCGGCAGGCGCGGCGGCCAGCGAAAGAGCGGCAGCTGCGGCAGTGAGGAGAAGGCGGGTCATCGGTGGCTCCAGCAGGTATCGGCCCGGAGGCGTCATGATCGGGTCGCACCCGATATAGGCAGGTCGCGGGTTGAATGACAGATTAAGAGCGTTTTCTAATCAGGTGGAATCACCTGATGACTCGGAAAACGCGGCAAATACAGCCAGACAACCCGCGAGAGGTCAGATCCGTTCCGACAGTTTGATGGCCACGCGGCAGCCCATGCGGATCGCGTGGAACAGCAGCGGATAGGCCGGGGCCTTTTCCGCGCCTGCGGCCAGCGCGGCGTCGCGGTGCTCGCGTTCCTCGTCGCGGAACTTTTCGATCGCGGCGCCCAGTTCAGGGTCCTCGTCGCCCAATTCCTCAAGCTGCTCGGTATAGTGGCGGTCGATCTCGGTCTCGATCGCGGCGGTGCAGGCCATCGCCGCCTCCGGCCCGATCAGCGCGGTCGCCGCGCCCAGCGCAAAGCCCGCGACCGACCACACCGGCTGCAGCAAGGTCGGGCGCACGCCGCGCTCTGCGATCATGGCGTCGAACTTCGCCTGATGCTCGGCCTCCTGCGCGGCCATGCCGGCCACCTCGGTCGAGTGCGGGGCGCGCGTGCCCATCACCGCGAGTTGCCCCGCATAGATGCGCGTCGCGCCGAATTCGCCCGCCTGATCGACCCGCAACATGCGTTCGCTGCGCTTGCTCCCCAGCGTCTTCGTCATCGCGTTCATATCAAGCCTTTCGGTCGCTGCGGGCGATGAGGGCGAAGACCGCCAGCGCGCCCAGCGTCGAGAACAGGAAGTTGAAGCCCGCCAGCGAGATGCCGAACAGGCTCCACGGCGCCACGTCGCAGCGGATCACCGGCGCCTTCATGATCGCGTCGAGCGCGTCGCCACCGGCCGCGAAGGGGCTGGCGGTGCACGCGGTCACGCCTTCCCACCACTTGTACTCGACCCCGGCGTGGAAACCGCCGATCAGCCCGGATACCAGCACCGCCAGCGCCGCGACGGCAACCAGCGGGCGCACCGGCCGCCAGAAGAACGCCAGCAGCGCGAAGACGATCGCCAGCATGTGCGGATAACGCTGCCACCAGCACATCTCGCAAGGGTTCAGCCCGAAGACGTACTGGCTCACCAGCGCCCCGCCAAGCGCGATGACGGGAATGCCAAGCGCCAGCATACGCGCGGCGCGCACGGACGGTGCGGCGGAAACGGCCATGCCCCTCGTGCTCCCGGCCGTCAGTTCTTGGTCGCGGCGGCGAGCGCGGGCTTGCCCGCGGTGCGCTGCAGCGTGGAGATCGCGTAGTGCAGCTGGAAGTCCTTGATCCCTTCCTTCTCAAGCTCGGCAGCCGTCACCTTGAAGCGCGGATCGTCCTGCTTGTCGGTCTCCAGATCCTTGTCCTTGAGCGCCGCCTCGTTGATGAGGTGGCCGCGCAAGTCGGACTCGCGCACCGCACGTTCGGCGCGCGCACGGGCATCGGGATCGGACAACTGCGGCACCTTGATGTCGGGGGCGATGCCGCCCTCCTGCACCGAGTGCCCAGAAGGCGTGTAATACCGCGCCGTGGTGATCTTGATCGCGCTGTTCTGGTCGAGCGGCAGGAACGACTGGACCGAGCCCTTGCCGAAGGTCCGCTCGCCCATGATCACCGCGCGGTGCTGGTCCTGCAGCGCGCCCGCGACGATCTCGGATGCCGAGGCCGAACCCGCATCCACCAGCACGACGACCGGCAGGCCCTTGGCAACGTCGCCCTTGAACACCGATTCGGCGCGGTAGAACTGGTTCTCGTTCGCGTTGCGGCCGCGCTGCGAGACGATGTCGCCGTGGTCGAGGAACAGGTCGGACAGCGCCACCGCCTCGTCCAGCGAACCGCCGGGGTTGGAGCGCAGGTCGAGCACCAGGCCGGTGAGCTTGCCGCCCTTCACCGCTGCCTGCTTCTTGAGGTCGGAAATGGCGTTGTTCACGTCGTTGCCGACATCGCGCGAGAACTCGTTCACCGAGATCACGCCGACGTTGTCCTTGAATTCCCAGGTGACCGGCTCAAGCTCGATCACGCCGCGCGTCACGGTGACGTCGAACGGCGCGTCGCGGCCGGGGCGGAAGATCGTCAGGCGGATCGAGGAGCCCGCCTCGCCGCGCATCTTCGACACCGCCTCGTCCAGATCGCGCTCGTAATAGAGCACGCCGTCGAGGTGGGTGATGTAGTCGCCCGCCTTGAGCCCCGCCTTCTCCGCCGGGCTCCCCTTGAACGGCGAAACGATCTTCACCGCGCCGTCATCCTCGACCACCGAGAGGCCGAGGCCGGTGTACTTGCCGTCGATCATGGTCTCCAGCCGCTGCAGCGACTGGCCGTCGAGGTAGTTCGAATGCGGATCGAGGCTGGCCAGCATCCCGTCGATCGCGCCCTTGAGGAGCTTGTCGTCGCTCACCTGATCGACATAGTTGTCCTTCACGATCTGGTAGATGGTGAAGAGCTTGTCGAACTCGTGACTGGTGCGCGTGTCCACCGCCGACAGGCCCGAGGTCGCGACGGGCAGCACTGCCACGGCGGAAACCAGCAGGGTTGCGCGCAGGAAAGCTGCGGGGCGGAACGAAGGGATCTTCATCGGGCGTGATGCCTCTTCAATGCGTCGGTCCGGCGCGGAGCGCCGGTGGAGGTTCGTGACCGTCATCCTATCGTCCGATGACGGTGAACGCCAGCGGAACGGCAGGATTTGCGTTCATATAGGAGGCATCGGGGGAATTGCCCGAAAAAGCGGCATAGTCGCCCTCCGCCCCCCATTTTCGTCATTGCGAGCGTAGCGAAGCAATCCAGGGCGGTTTACGCGGCCCTGGATTG
>JASGGD010000315.1:0-4537 GCA_047605225.1 Novosphingobium sp. | reverse complement strand
ACTTGATCTTGGCTTCCTTGAACTCGACGTGCTTGCGCACGACGGGATCGTACTTCTTGAAGCTGAACTTCTCGGTCGTGTTCCGCGGATTCTTCTTGGTCACGTAGAAAAAGCCGGTGTCGGCGGTCGAGACAAGACGGATCTTGACGGTTGCGGGCTTCGCCATGGCGGTATCCTGTACTTTCTAAGTTGCAGCCGCCCTGGCAGGCCGGCGTTACGACAAACCATAAAGGGGCGATGCCGAGGCGCCGCCCTTCAAGGTTGCGCCCATTGCTGGATCGCCCTCGCAAAGTCAAGGGCGCCCCGCCGATTCGCGTGCTGCTCAGGGCAGCGGAAACGGCTTTATCGGCTCCAGAACGCCGAATTTCTCGCGGCGCGGCTTGTGGTCCAGCGGCGGCAGGTCGAGTTCGGGGGCATCGACCTTCGTGTCCGGCAGCCGGTCCAGCAGATCGCGAATCAGGGTCAGGCGGCCGAGGCGCTGGTCGTTGAAGTCCACCAGCGTCCACGGCGCATGGTCGCTATGCGTGGCCTTGAGCATCGCCTCGCGTGCCTTGGTATATTCGCTGTACTTGTCGCGCGCAGCGATATCGACCGGCGACAGCTTCCAGCGCTTGAGCGGATCGCCCAGCCGTTCATGGAGGCGCTCCTCCTGCTTGTCCTGATCGCAGGCGAGCCAGTATTTGAAGAGGAGGATGCCGTCGTCGATCAGCATCTTCTCGAAGGTGGGCGCGTGGCGCAGGAACGCCTCGACCTCGCCTTCGGTGGCGTAGCCCATCACTTTCTCGACCCCGGCGCGGTTGTACCACGAACGGTCGAACAGGACGATCTCGCCCTTGGCAGGCAGATGGTCGATGTAGCGCTGGAAGTACCACTGACCCTGCTCGCGCTCGCTCGGCGCGGCGAGGGCCACGGTGCGGCACTGGCGCGGGTTGAGCTGGCCGGAGACGGCCTTGATCGCGCCGCCCTTGCCCGCCGTGTCGCGCCCTTCGAACAGGACGACGATGCGCGCGCCCTTCTTCTGCGCCCAGCGCGCCATGCCGACGAGGTCCTGCTCCATCGGCTCGAGGAGTTTCTCGTAGTCCTTGCGGCCGAGTTTCTCCTCTTTGCTCATGTCTTCAGATCCTCGATAGCAGGAACAGCGCCAGTGCGCCGGCGACGATGCGATACCACGCGAAGGGGGCGAAGCCCGACTTGCTGACGAAGGCCATGAAAGCCTTGATCACCACCAGCGCGACGATGAACGACACAACGAAGCCGACCGCGATCTCGTTCCAGCCGACCGGGCCAGCGCCCGCCATCAGTTCCTTGTGGTGCTTGAGCAGTTCCAGCGTCGTCGCGCCGACCATCGTGGGCACGGCGAGGAAGAAGCTGAACTCGGCCGCAGTGCGGCGCTCGATCCCCATCGACAGCGCGCCCATGATCGTCGCGCCCGAGCGGCTGACGCCCGGCACCATGGCGAGGCATTGCGCGAAGCCGACGCCGATGCACTTGACGGCGGGCAGTTCGGCGACGCCGGTGAGCGGGCCGGGCTTGGCGACCTTCTCGATGCCGAGGATCGCGATGCCGCCGATGATCAGCGCCCAGGCGACCACGGCGGGCTCGCCCAGCAGGCCCTCGATATAGTTGTTGAACAGCAGGCCCAGCACCGCCGAGGGGATGAAGGCGAGCAGCACGTTGCGCACGAAGCGGATCGAGGTGGGGTTGAGCTTGAGCAGCCCCATGCCCACCGCCCAGAAGGTACGCCAGAACTGCACGATCACGGCGAGGATCGCGCCGAGCTGGATGACGATGTTGAACGTCGCCCACTGGCTCGAATCGTAGCCGAACAGGCGGGTGGCGAGGATGAGATGGCCGGTCGAGGAGACGGGCAGGAACTCGGTGAGGCCCTCGACAATGCCGAGGAGGATCGCGGTAAGGGTCAGGTCCATGGGTTGGAGGTCATGCCGCACCGGGCGGGCAAGTCAACCGGGGACGTGCTGCATTGCAGAATTGTGAGGTGGAAGACGGGTTGGGGTGGCGCTGTGGGCGCGGGCGCGAGGCCCACCCCGTCCGGCTAGGCGGTAAACCGCCAAGCCTTCCGGCCCTCCCGCAAGCGGGAGGGCGTATCTCTTCTTCTCCCCTCCCGCTTGCGGGAGGGGTCGGGGGTGGGCCTTCCTTCTTCTTCGCCCGCCTTACCAGATCCGCACGCGGTCCTTGGGCGCGAGATACAGCTTGTCGCCCGGCTTCACGCCGAACGCCTTGTACCACTCGTCGAAGTTACGCACGATCCCATTGACCCGGTACTGCGGCGGCGAGTGCGGGTCGGTGACGAGGAACTGGCGCGCCTGCGCCTCGCGCACCTTCGAACGCCAGACTTGCGCCCAGCCCATGAAGAAGCGCTGGTCGCCCGTGACGCCGTCGATCACCGGCGCTTCCTTGCCGTTCAGCGAGAGCTTGTAGGCGCGGTAGGCAAGGCTGAGCCCGCCGAGATCGCCGATGTTCTCGCCCATCGTCAGCTTGCCGTTGACGCAGGCCTTGCCGTCCTTGCCGTCGTCGAACGGGCAGAAGGCGTCGTACTGCGCCGCCAGCGCGGCCTGCAGCTTCTGGAACGCGGCGAGGTCCTGCGGCGTCCACCAGTCGCGCAAGTTGCCGGTGCCGTCGTACTTGGCGCCCTGATCGTCGAAGCCGTGGCTCATCTCGTGGCCGATGACCGCGCCGATGCCGCCGTAGTTGACCGCAGGGTCGGCGGAGAGGTTGAAGAACGGCGGCTGCAGGATCGCGGCCGGGAAGACGATCTCGTTCATCGCCGGGTTGTAGTAGGCGTTCACCGTCTCGGGCAGCATGCCCCATTCGGTGCGATCGACCGGGCCGCCGATGCGGTTCATGTCGAAGGCGGTCTGCCACTTGCCCGCCGCCATGCTGTTGCCCAGCGGATCGGTGGCCGAGAAGGTCAGGCCCTCATAAGTCTTGAACACGTCGGGCTGGCCGATCTTGGGGGTGAAGGCGTCGAGCTTCTCCTCGGCCTTGACCCGCGTGACCGGGCTCATCCACTTGAGGTCCTTGAGGTTGGCCGCCATCGCCTTGCGCAAGTTGGCGACGAGGTCGGCCATCGCCGCTTTCTGCGCGGGCGGGAAATACTTCGCCGCATAGAGCTTGCCGACGAGTTCGCCCGCCATGCCCTCGACCGCGTCGATGCCGCGCTTCCAGCGGGGGCGCTGCTCGGGCTGGCCGCTCAGGGTCTTGCCATAGAAGTCGAAGGTCGCCGCGTCGATGTCGGAGGGCAGGATGGCGGCGTTGCTGCTGAGGAAGTGCACGGCGAGGTACGCCTGCCAGATGGCGACCGGGGTGCTCTCGATCAGCTTGACCACGGCGGGCATGCCGGGGCCGAACTGGGTGCCGGTCTTGGCCGGGTCGATGCCCGCCTTCTTGAACTCCTCGGCCGTCGGCGGCATCTCGCCGATGAGGACGTAGCTGGCCTTTTCGGCGCCTACTGCGGTCAGGAACGCCTTGACGACGCCGGGCGAACCCATCGCTTCGAACTCGGCGACCGGCACCTTGTTGTAGGTGAGGTCCGGGTTGCGGGCGGCGGCGCGGTCCCAGTCGGCGCGGGCGATCTGCGTCTCCAGCGCCAGCACCGCCGTCGCGGCCGCAGCGGGGTCGGCGTAACCGGCCTTGCCGAGCACGAAGGTCAGGTAGGCCTTGTACTTGTCGCGCAAGGTCACAGAGCGGGCGTCGGTCTTCAGGTAATAGTCGCGGTCGGGCAGGCCCATGCCGCCGATATTGGCGTTCAGCGCATAGATGTCGCTCTGCTTGTCATCGGCGCCGACATAGAGGCTGATCGGCGAGACATAGCCCGGCGCGCCGAACAGCGTGGCGATGTCCGCCGGGGTCTTCGCGGCCATGATCCGGTCGAGGTACGGACGCGCGGGAGCAAGGCCCGCCTTGTTGATCGCATCGACGTCCATGAACGCCTTCCACGCGGCAGCGATGCGCGCGGCGTCCGAACCCGGCGCCGGGTTGGCGGCAAGCAGATCGTCGAGAATGCCGTGGACGCGGTTTTCCGAAAGGTCGCTCAGTTCGATGAACGAGCCCCAGCGGGTGCGGTCGGCGGGAAGCTCGGCGGTCTTGTTCCACACGCCATTGACGTAGGCGTCGAAGTCGTCGCCGGGCTTGGCCGACGTGTCGATCCATTGGGTCTGGACGCCGAACTTGCCCCAGTCGGCCGAGGGTGCGAGCGCGGGCTTGGCTGCGGGCGCGGCGTCCTGCGCGGAAACGGGAACGGTGAAAGCGAGAACGGAAAGCGCGGCGCTCGCGAGGAGCGCCTTGCCGGCATAACGAAGCATGTCGTGACCTTTCGGACGGGGGCGACAGGATATTTCGGCCGGGTCAGGACGACCGGCGATGGCGCGTAACTTAGTTACACGCGCGCGCAACGCCAGTGAAAAAGCAGCAGTGTTGGAGGTTAATCGGAGGCCGTCTGGCAGGGCGGACACTCCCCTCACGTCGTCATTGCGAGCGCAGCGAAGCAATCCAGGGCGGCTCAAGACTGCCCTGGATT
>JASGGD010000314.1:0-4565 GCA_047605225.1 Novosphingobium sp. | reverse complement strand
TTCGGCGCGGATTAGCCCCGCTTCCAAACTTCGTCATTGCGAGCGTAGCGAAGCAATCCAGGGCAGCATAAACCGCCCTGGATTGCTTCGCTACGCTCGCAATGACGACTGCCTTACGGGCGCTCGAAGTAGCTCGCCAACTCTACGTGGGTGGACCAGCGGAACTGGCCGACCGGGCGCAGTTCCACGAGCCGGAAGCCCGCCTCGACCAGCCGCGCCGCATCGCGCGACCAGCTTGACGGGTTGCAGCTGACATAGACCACGCGGCCGACGGTGGAATCGGCGATGCACTCCACCTGCTCGCGCGCACCGGCACGCGGCGGGTCGAGCACGACGGCGGAAAACCGGCTCAGTTCGTCGGGCTGCAGCGGATTGCGGAACAAGTCGCGGTGGACGCTGAACACCGGCAGCTGCGCGCGGTCGGCACCCGCCTTGCACGCGAAGTGCACGTCGCGCGCGGCTTCGGCGGCCAGCACCTTGGTTTCAGGCCCGGCCAGTGCGAAAGCGAATGTGCCGAGGCCGGAGAACAGGTCCGCCACCGTGGGCGCTCCTGCCAGCCACTCGCGCGCGGCGCCGACAAGCGCCTCCTCGCCGTCGAGCGTCGCCTGCAGGAAGGTGCCGGGCGGAAAGGGAACTTTCACACCGCCGAGCGTCACCGTGACCGGCACCGGCTCCCAGACGGTCTCGAAGCCGTAGCCGCCGTCCATGGTCAGGCGCGCCAGCTTGTGCTCGCGCGCGAAGTCCAGCATCGCCTCGGTAGCGGCGAGGCCCTCGGCGGTAAGGCCCTTGACGCCAAGGTCGATGCCCTGGTCCACCAGCGTCATCTCGATGTCGGCCGCCATCCGGGCCTGCGCCTTGCCGGGCGCGGGCTTGCCGTGGCGCCCCTTCTTGACCGGCGCGGCCTTGCCCATCGTGATCAGCAGCTTGCGCAAGGGGCCGAGCAGCGCGACGATTTCCGGCACGAGGACCGGGCATTCCTCCAGCTCGACCAGCCGGTGCGACTTCGCCTCGCGGAACCCGATGACCACGCGCCCGCCCGAGCTTTCCGCCCGCAGCGAGGCGCGTCGGCGCGAGTGCGGCGGCGAGAGATGCGGCGGCGCCAGCACCTCGGCGCCCAGTTCCTGCGAGGCCGAGGCATTGGCGACGCGGCCCTCGACAAAAGCGGTCAGGCTCTCCTCGTCGAGCTGCTGCAGTTGGCAGCCGCCGCACTTGCCGAAGTGGCGGCACGGCGGCTCGACATGGTGCGGCCCCCATTCGAGCGTGTCGTCGATGCGCAGCTTGTCGCCGGGCGCGGCGCCCCAGGCGAAGCGGCCGGACGCGGTGACGCCGTCGCCCTTGGAGGCGATGCGCAGGATTTCCTCGGATTCGGTCATGGTGGCGCGCCTATGCCTGCGCTTGGCGCGCGCGGCAAGTTACAGGCACCCCGCCAGCGCCAGCGGCACCGCCTCGGCCAGTTGCCCCGCCGTGAAAGCGGGCGGGCACAGCCGCGCTGCCTCCCCGTGCAGCCAGACCCCCTCGCAGGCCGCGTCGAAGGCCTCTATGCCGGTGGCGAGGCGGCTGGCGATCACGCCCGCCAGTACATCGCCGGTGCCCGCGGTGGAGAGCCACGAACTCGCCCGCGCCGCGCAGGCGAGCCTGCCGTCAGGCGCGGCGATCACGGTATCCGGCCCCTTGGCGACGACCACCATCCCGCTCGCCGCCGCCAGCGCGAGGGCGCGTTCGGACCGCGTCCCCGCGCCGTCCAGATCGAAGGCCCGCTCCAGCGCGACGAGTTCGCCCTCATGCGGCGTGGCGATGACGGCAGCCTCGCGCTCCGCAAGGTGACGCGGGGCCAGCAGCACCAGCGCATCGGCATCGACCACCACCGGCACCCCATCGGCCAGCGCCACACCCAGCCGCTCGCGCGCCGTCGCATCGCGGCCGAGACCGGGGCCTACCAGTACCGCCGTGTTGCGATCGTCGACCAGAACCTCGCCCAACGCGCCCTGATGGACGACGAGATCGGCGGGCACGTTACGCTTGCTCTCGGCGAAGAGTTTCACATAGCCAGTTCCCGCGCGCTGCGCCGCGATCCCTGCAAGCACCGCCGCGCCGGGCATCGCCCCGCCAACGACCGCCAGCAGCCCGCGACGGTACTTATGCGCATCTGCCGCCGGAGCCCGCACCTGTGGCCGCGTGACTGCGAGGGCCGCGCCCGGCACAGCCTCCACGCCGATCGGCACCCGCTGAAGCCGCCCCATCCGGGCGCTCGCAGGCATCAGGAAGTGCGCGAATTTCCACGCGCCAAGCGCGATGGTCAGGTCATAGGCGGGCAGTCCTTCATTGAGCAGCATGCCCGAATCGGATTGCACCCCGCTCGGCAGGTCCACGGCCACGCGGCGCGGATGCGCCTCAACCAGCCGCGCGAGCAAGGCGAGGTGGCCCGGCGAGAGCGGCCGCGTCAGTCCGGTGCCGAAGAGGCAGTCGACCAGCACCTCCCCCTTCGCCTCGGCATCGGCACCGAGCACCTCGCCGCCGAACAGCGCGCGCGCCTTGCGGCAGGCATCGGTGGCGGGCTCTGCCGCCGCGACGACGACGGCGTGGCCGCCCCGCTCGCGAATGGCCTCGGCAATGACATAACCGTCGCCGCCGTTGTTGCCGGGACCGCAGAGCACCGTGACCCGGTGCCGCCCCGCCATGCGCCAGACCCATTCGGCCGCGCCGCGCCCCGCCACCTGCATCAGCGTATCGACACTGGTGCCAGCGTCGATCAGCGCCTGCTCCGCCGCGCGCATCTGGGCGGCCGTGAGTATCTGCCTATCGTGGGGCATCGTGCTTCACCGTCGCAGGAAAGAGGTAGCGGTCGGTGCCCACGGTAACGTCGAGCCGATTACCGGCAAGGCGCACTTTCGGCGGCGTGGCGCTGTCCTTGGTGGTCACACCGGAGCCGTCCGCCGCCACCGCGAACCGGCGATAACCGCCGTCGGGGTGATGCACCACGAGTGTCAGCGCCCCCTCCTTCTCGATCCGCTCCACCGAGCAGGCGGGCTTGAGTTCCGGCTCCCCGCCCACGGCGCAGTCGATGTGTTCCAGCGCGAGCGCGACCGGAGAAGGCTCGTTACTCCCCGAGCAGGCGGCGAGGAGAAGGACGGCGCAGGCCAGCGGCGGATGCTTGGCGGTCATGGCATAAGTCATAACGCCCGAAACGCGCGGGGCAATGCGAGCCTGCGAAATCGGCCTCGCAAACCGTTCCGTCCGCCATTTTCTATCCTGTACGGAAGCGGCTTTTCCGGTTCGCCCCAAATCCGCCGTCACCCTGAACTTGTTTCAGGGTCCATCAAGCAGATAGTTCAGGTTCGTGATCAGCAACCCGAGATGGCGGTTTGCGACACAGCGTACCGGCACCAACTGCAAGATGGATCATGAAGCAAGCTCTGGATGACGCAACCTGTCAGACAAGATCCGGTCCGCAAGCCCGCCCCCAAACCCGTCATCTTCCCGTCACCAAACGGGCGCAGGAACCACCGCCCTCAACGGCCTGTCCCTTCCCCCTTGCTTTTCGACGCGATCGCAGCCAAATGCGCGTCGCGTTGAGACGCGCCAGGCGGGCTGGAAAAACACCATGAACATGACTCACCCCTTCCTTGATGCCGACGGGGACAAACTGCGCGAAGAGTGCGGGATTTTCGGCGTTATCGGGGCAAAGGAAGCTGCGGCCATCACTGCAGCTGGACTCCATTCGCTCCAGCATCGCGGGCAGGAGGCGGTGGGCATCACCAGCTTCTCCGGCGCGGAGTTCCACTCGCACCGCGGCATCGGCCATGTGGCGCAAGTGTTCCGCCAGAAGGAAGTGGACACCCTGCCCGGCTCGATGGCCTCGGGCCACGTGCGCTACGCCACCACCGGCGGCTCGGGCCTGCGCAACGTCCAGCCGCTGTTCGCGGACCTTGCCGACGGCGGCTTCTCGATCGCCCATAACGGCAACATCTCGAACGCGATGACGCTCAAGCGCGATCTCGTTTCCAAGGGCTCGATCTTCCAGTCGACCTCCGACACCGAGGTGATCATCCACCTCGTCGCCACCAGCCGCTATCCCACGCTGCTCGACCGCTTCGTCGATGCCCTGCGCATGGTCGAGGGCGCCTACTCGCTGATCTGCATGAACAACGAGGGCATGATCGCCTGCCGCGATCCGCTGGGCATCCGCCCGCTGGTGATGGGCCGCATCGGCGACGCCATCGTCTTCGCCTCCGAAACCGTCGCGCTCGACATCGTCGGCGCCGAGTTCATCCGCTCGATCGAGCCGGGCGAGATGGTGCAGGTCGACCACAAGGGCACGATCTCCAGCCACCGCCCCTTCGGCAACCCGGCCCCGCGCCCCTGCATCTTCGAGCACGTCTACTTCTCGCGCCCCGACTCGGTGATGGACGGCCTCTCGGTCTATCAGGTGCGCAAGCAGATCGGCGTCGAGCTGGCCAAGGAATCCTTCGCCGACGCCGACGTGGTGATCCCGGTTCCCGACAGCGGCGTCCCCGCCGCGATCGGCTATGCGCAGGAATCGGGCATTCCGTTCGAGCTGGGCATCA
>JASGGD010000313.1:0-4599 GCA_047605225.1 Novosphingobium sp. | reverse complement strand
ACGTTACTCCTAGATCGAAAGTTGCGGTCGGTCGGCCGAGGGCGTGCTCAGGCGGACGACTTCGGGCCGGGCGAGCTTGCCGCTGGCTGTGCGCGGCATCGGCGCGTTCCAGACGTGGATGGCGCGCGGCACCATGTAGGCGGGCATGACCTTGCGGCAGTAGGCCAGCAGCCCCTCGCGCGTGGCGCCGGGGGCGAGCGTGGCGGCGACCTGCACGCTCTGGCCCAGCAGATCGTCGGCGACACCAAAAACGACCACGTCGGCGGCCATGCCGCTGCGGTGGACGATGTCCTCGACCTCATCCGGGCTGATGCGAAAGCCGCTGCTCTTGATGAGGGCGTCACGGCGCGAGACGAACCACAAGTCGCCGTCCTCGTCGATGCGGACGATGTCGCCACTGTAGACCACCGGCTCGTCGCCGATCAGCCCGGCAAGTTCGGGACAGGGCCTGATCTTCTCGGCCGTGGCATCCGGGCGGTTCCAGTAGCCCTGGCTGACGAAGGCGCCGCGGTGGACGAGTTCGCCCTGCTCTCCCGGCCCAGCGACGCCGATGCCTTCGCGGATCACGTAGACCTCGTTCTCCGGCACCGCGCGGCCGATCGCGCCCATCTTGGCGGCGAACTTCTCGGGCGGCAGGTAAGTGGAGCGGAACGCCTCGGTCAGCCCGTACATCAGATAGATGCGCGTATCGGGCAGCAGCGCAGGCATGCGCTCAAGAATGTTGAGCGGAATCTTGCCGCCCGAATTGGTGACGAGCCGCAGCGAGGGCAGCACCTCGCCCGAGGCGTCGAGCAGACGGATGAACTGGATCCAGAGCGGAGGCACCGCCGCGAAGCCGGTGACGCCGTGCTCGCGGATGACGCGCACGATCTCGGTCGCCATCGCAACAGGCTGGTGCACCACCGTGCCGCCGACGAGCATCATCGTGGTCAGTTGATTGAACCCGTAGTCGAAGCTGTAGGGCAGCACGCTCAGCAGGCGGTCGTCCTCGCGCAGTTCGAGATAGGCCGTGACCGAGCGGGCACCGCTGACGATATTCGCATGCGTCAGCATCACTCCCTTGGGGCGACCGGTGGAGCCGGAGGTGTAGATGATCGCCGCAAGGTCACCGTCATCACGCGATACCGGCGCCTGGCAGATGGTTGCCGGAAGTTCGTCCCACGACGGCATCCCCGGAGCCGAGACCCCGCCCGCCACCAGCACTGCCAGTGCATGGCCCTCGGGCAAAGCGGTTGCCGCTCCGCCTTCGAGGATCGCCCCGCGCGCGCCGCTGTCCTCGATGACGTAGTGCAGCTGTTCGCCGGTCCACACGGTGTTGACGTTGACGACAACGCAGCCGATCCGGCTGACCGCCAGCATCGCCGCCACCTCACGCATGCCCTTGCGCACCTGCACGACCACGCGGTCGCCGTGTTGCAGATCACCCGCTGCGAGGAAAGCGGCGACGCGGTCCACTTCGGCGGCGACCTCGGCGTAAGTCCAGCTATGGTCGGGATCTAAGAGGAAGGTCTTTCCGGCGCGCTCGGGCAGGTTGTGCGCGAACAATTCGAAGACGGTTCGGACGCCCGCATTCATCGGAGCGCTCACAGGAGGGGCCCCAGGCGGGGGTAGATCCGCGCGGGCGAACCAACGCAGACCGAGTCCGAGGGCACGTCGGTAGATACCGCCGTGTTGGCGCCGATGCGCACTCTGTCACCGACGCGGATGTTGCCCAGCACGGTGGAGTTGGTGCCGATGAATACGTCATCGCCGATCGTCGGCACGCCCCGGTTCATGTTGGTCCCGATGGTGACGTTGTGCATCACTCCCAACCGGTCGCCGATCACGGCATCGGGGTGGATCGAAAGTGAGCCCTCATTGTTGACGATATGGAATGCGTCCCCGATCGTCACCTGCGGCGGTATCCAGATCTTGGTGATGTTGGCCACGAACAGGTTCATGAACCCATAGACTTTGGAGGTCAGCTTGCGCCCCAACCCGCTCCGCCGCTGCAAACCCCACCGGCCGAAGCGATAGACGCACAGAGAGATAAACGCCCCGTTCGTGACGGAACTGCCATGCCGCCGATAATCATCACGCATCGTCTGCCAGGCGGAGGGGCGCCGCGCCTTTTGACCATATCCGCCAGCGTCAGACGAGATCGAGTGTTCGATCGATTTCGTCGATATCCGCGTAAAAAACATCGTCGCCTCCCGTACCCACAACCACCGAATAATCCTGCCCCTGCCGGTCGGTTAGAAGCTTGAGCGCCACCACCGCGCGTGCCGGCGGCTGGATCACCAGCGCCCGGGCCCCGGCCGGCATCATCACCAGTCCATGAACAAGATGACTTCCCTCTACCCCGGCGACGACGTCGGCACCGGCACATGCCGACACGATCTGGTCGAGGCTCGCATTCGAGGGATCGAGCACCAGGAACCCGCGCCGCGTTGCAAGGTGCTCCGCTATCTGCAGTTCATTCACCAGAACCCGCCGCGCACCCGTCGTCCCCCGCAGGAGAAAGACTCCGCGATGCTCGCGAGGTTCAGCGCCGACCAGTCGTCGGCGCAAACCTGTCGCTCTTGCACGCTTGTCGGGATTGTTGGGCAAATCGTCGAAAAGGATGAGTTCGTCAAACTCGGTCGCGCGCGCCCGCACGACAGTCATGCCCAGCCTGCGTTCGTAATCCGGCTGGTGCCCTTTTGCGGGCAATGTCGCCGTCGGCACGCCAGCGCTCTCAGCAAGGCTATACGTCAGGCAATCGTCGCTGAGCCAGTTACCGAACCAGCGATTGCCGGTCCAGCTTTCGTAGAATGCGGCTCGGCTGCTCTCATGTTGGACCATACCCATCGGGATTCGTCCGGCACCCGGGCGCAGATGGCGTGTTGCCGCTCCCGCATAGAGCACCCCGTCAAGCAGCACGGCATCGCGAAAGGCATAGCCCATGGTCGGCCGCTGCGTCACGTCGAAGCCACCGCGAAAGTCTCGCACGACTTCGGATACCGTTGCGAACTCAGCCCCTCTGATACGCTCGAGTTGATTGGCCAGCATCAGAGCCGGCTTGACGTGAACCGCTCCGCCCGGCGCGACTTGCCAACGCTCGCTGGCATGTTCCATGACGTCATCGGGCTTGTGCCCCAAAAGCCGTGACAAACCCTGAAGGGCCGGAAGGATGGAGGGGCGCATACTGGCCACCTTCCGCTGTCAACGGAACCCTGCACAAAGTACAGGGACCACAATACTGAGACGAAGGAAGCGGATCACATTCAGGTCCTGTGTGGTATTTGCGAAATTATCGCCGAAATACTTCCACAGCACCCGCAAGCTGCGTATCCGAGTCCGCTGGGACAGAGTATCCCTTAGGCAAAGGCCCTAGTGGATTTATCCATTCCCGGTCCGAGCACGCAGGCGCGGTTTCCTAACGCCCCTTCCAGATCGGTGTGCGTTTCTCAGCGAAGGCACGTGCGCCCTCCCTGGCATCTTCAGAGGCGAAGACAGGTGCCACGTAAGGGTTCTGATGCTCATTGATCCGATCGAGCGGCCAAAGCCAGGAATCACGGACGATCGCTTTGGAAGCTGCCACAGCCAGAGGGCCGTTCGCGGCGATCAATCGCGCCAGTTCGCGGGCACTCTCGATCGCGGGTCCGTCGGTAACGCGATTGATCAGACCCAGTTCCAGCGCCCTCCCAGCGCCGATCGAATCGCCAGTCAGTGCTAGTTCCATCGCAAGCGCGCGCGGCAGCAGACGCGGCAGTTGCACCACTCCGCCCCCGGCGGCAACCAGCCCGCGCTTGACTTCAGGGATACCGAAGCGCGCATTTTTATTCGCGACGATGAGATCACAGGCAAGCGCCAGTTCGAAGCCCCCGGCCAGTGCTGGTCCATCGACGGCAGCGATGATCGGCTTGCCCGGTGTCCAGGTACAGATCCCTCCGAAACCACCACGCTCATCCACCGGCAATTCGCCGCTCAGGAACCCCTTGAGGTCCATTCCCGCACAGAAGCTGCCGCCGGCTCCTGTCAGGATTGCGCAACGCAGGTTCTCCGTGGTTTCGAGCCGATCCATCGCCGCCGCGATTCCCGCCGCCGTCGCCCTGGTCATCGCATTGCGCTGCTCCGGCCGGTTGATGGTGACCTCCAGCACGCCGTCGCGCTCGGCCAGCAACACTTCCTCACTCATCGATGCCCTCCTCTCCTGCGACAAGTGACAGGCCCGGCGGCAGAACCGGCCTGCAAAGCCGTTATTCGCGCCAGTCTCGGCCTTGCCATGCGCCGCTGCGGTGCCTAGAGACTGCCGCAATTCTCACCCCAGGGGAGTCCCTTTAGAATGGCAAAGATCAAGGTTGTGAACCCCGTCGTCGAAATGGACGGCGATGAAATGACCCGCATCATCTGGCAGTGGATCCGCGAGCGTCTGATCCTCCCCTACCTCGACATCGACCTCAAGTACTACGACCTCTCGGTCGAAAAGCGCGACGAGACGGCTGACCAGATCACCATCGACGCCGCCAACGCGACCAAGGAATTCGGCGTCGCCGTCAAGTGCGCCACCATCACCCCCGACGAAGCCCGCGTCGAGGAATTCAGCCTCAAGAAGATGTGGAAGTCGCCCAACGGCAC
>JASGGD010000312.1:0-4617 GCA_047605225.1 Novosphingobium sp. | reverse complement strand
CTGCTGCGCAAGGCGAAGCGTCCGGTCGCGATCTTCGGCAGCCTGGCGCGCTATCAGGCGAGCGGGGAGCAGGTGCGCCGCTTCGTCGATGCGCTGGGCATTCCCGCCGTGTTCAGCAGCCGCGCGCTTGGCCTGCTGGACCCGGCGCATCCCGGCTATGCCCACGATCCCAGCGCCATCGCCGTGGCCACCGCGCAGGGCGAGCCGGCGGACCTGATCCTGATGATGGGCTCGCGCTTCGGGCTGTTCCTGGGCGGTCGGACCCGCGTGTTCTTCCCCGAGGATGCGCCGATCGTGCAGGTCCATGCCGATGCCGCCGAATTCGGCCGCATCCACCAGCCCGCCGTCGCCACTACCGCATCGGTCGGCGCCGTGCTCGATGCGGTGACGCAGGCCTGGACCGATGGCCCCGCCCGCTTCGAGAACTGGCAGGGCACCATGCGCAAGGCCGCCGCCGCCGTCGGGCAGGAGTTCACGCCCGAAACGCGCTCGGGCCAGATCAACCCCTACTTCGCCGCGAAGGCCTCCGTCGAAGGTTCGCCCGAGGGCACGACTTACGTGCTCGAAGGCGGCGAAGCGGGGCTGTGGGCGGGCTATCACGCACGCGTTTCCCATCCCGGCGGCGTGCTGACGTTCGGCCAGCTGGGTGCGCTCGGCGTCGGTTTCGGGCTCGCCATCGGCGCCGCCTATGCGCGGCCCGGCAAGCCGGTGGTGCAGATATCGGGCGACGGCGCGATCGGCTTCCACCTTCAGGAATTCGAGACGATGGTGCGCCAGAAGCTGCCGATCGTCACCGTGGTGCTCAACAATTCGTGCTGGGGCCAGTCGCTTCACGGCCAGCAGATCCTGTACGGAGAGAACTATAGCTGCATCTCGGTGCTGGGCGATATTCGCTACCACGAGATCGCGCAGGGCTTCGGCTGCTATGGCGAACGGGTAACGACACTGGAGGAGATCGGCCCGGCCATCGCCCGCGCCTTCGCCTCGGGCAAGCCGGGGTGCATCGACGTGACGGTTGCCGCCGAAGTCGTCCTGCCGATGACCGCTGCGATGCTGGGCGAGGCGCGCGACGACGAAGTCATGGTGCCCTATTACGAGAACATCCAGCTGTGAAGGCGATGGTGCTCCATCACGGGGCGATGACGCTGGAGGACGTGGCCGATCCCGAACCGGGCTGGGGGCAGGTCCTCGTCGCCCCGCTTGCCTGCGGGGTCTGCGGCAGCGACCTGCATGCGCGCGATCATGCCGATCACTTGTGTGCGCTGCTCCACCGGGCGGGTTTTCGCGGGTTCATGGACCCTGAGCGGCCGGTTGTGATGGGGCACGAGTTCTGCGCAGAGCTGCTCGAACCGGCGGCGGGCTTGCCGGCGGGCGAGCGGGTGGTGGCGCAGCCGTTCCTGGTCGATGACGGCGGGCTGACGCTGATCGGCTTCTCCAACCGCTACAACGGCGCCTTCGCGGAACGGATGCTGTTGCAAGCCGACGCCCTGCTGGCCGTGCCCGACAATGTGGATACGGATGTGGCGGCGATGACCGAGCCGCTGGCGGTGGCGGTCCATGCGGTGAACCAGTCGGGCGCCGACGGGACTTGCGCCTTTGCCGTCCACGGCTGCGGGCCGGTGGGGCTGTTCATCATCGCCCGGCTCAAGGCGCTGGGCCTTGGCCCGGTGCTGGCGGTGGAGCCCAACCCCGCCCGCCGCGCCATGGCAGAGCGCATGGGGGCGGATCACGTCATCGCCCCCGATACCGTTGCGGGCGCGACATGGTGGCGGGAAAGCGACCTGCACATCGGTCTGTCCGATACGATGGCGGGGGCCTCGGCGGGCAAGCGCGCGGTGCTGTTCGAATGCGTCGGCAAGCCGGGCATGCTGGCTGCGCTTGCCGAACATGCGCCCGTCGCCGCGACGATCGTGGTTGCGGGCGTGTGCATGGAGCCCGACGCCATCGAACCTTCGTTGCTGATCCAGAAGTCGATTCAGATGCGTTTCGTCTTCGCCTACACCCCCGCCGAGTTCGAAGAAGCATTTGCGATGATCTGCGCCCGGCCGGATGCGCTGGCGCCGCTGGTTACCGGCGAGACGGGACTGGCGCAGGCCGGACTGGCCTTTGCATCACTTGCCGGTGGCGGCGACCAGATCAAGATGATGGTCAAACCATACTGAAGGAGAGGACCATGTACGAAGCCCTGCAATTCTATATCGACGGTCGCTGGGTCGCCCCCTCGACCGATACCGTGATCGACGTCGTCAACCCTGCCGACGCGGGTGTCTCCGGCACCGTGGCATTGGGCGGCGCTGCCGACGTCGATGCCGCCGTAAGCGCCGCACGCCGTGCGTTCGACAGCTTTTCCCGAACCAGCGTGCGCGAGCGTGCGGAACTGCTCGACGCGGTGATCGCCGCCTACCAGCGCCGGGCCGAGGATCTGGCGAAAGCCATCACCGCTGAAATGGGCGCGCCCAACTGGCTGGCCAGCGCGGCGCAGGTGCCGATCGGCATCGGCCACCTGACGATCGCGCGGCAGATGCTGGACGGCTACGCCTTCCAGGAAAGCACGGGCACGACGCTGCTGGTCAAGGAGCCGGTCGGCGTTTGCGGCTTCATCACGCCGTGGAACTGGCCGCTCAACCAGATCGCCTGCAAGGTTGC
Organism: Novosphingobium sp.; assembly: GCA_047605225.1. GTDB lineage: Bacteria > Pseudomonadota > Alphaproteobacteria > Sphingomonadales > Sphingomonadaceae > Novosphingobium. Next base: position 1,971 of record JASGGD010000312.1, on the reverse strand, counting down.
TCCGGCGCTGGCGGTGGGCTGCACGATGGTGCTCAAGCCTTCCGAGGTCGCACCATTCTCAGGCCACATCTTCGCCGAGATCATGGAGGAGGCAGGTGTTCCGGCGGGCGTGTTCAACCTTGTCCACGGTGACGGTCCGGGCGTGGGCGCGTCGCTTTCCGCGCATCCGCAGGTGGACATGATGTCGTTCACCGGATCTACCCGGGCCGGGGTGGAAGTGGCCCGCGCCGCGGCCCCCACCGTCAAGCGGGTGCATCAGGAACTGGGCGGCAAGTCGGCCAACATCGTCCTGCCCTCGGCCGACCTGAAAGCGGCGGTGGCGGGTGGCGTCGCGGCGATGATGGTCAACAGCGGCCAGTCCTGCAACGCGCCCTCGCGCATGCTGGTCCCCCACGCGCGCATGGAGGAAGCCAAGGCGATCGCCGCCGAGGCCGCCGCCGAACAGACCGTGGGCACGCCCGACAGCAACGCCAAGCTCGGCCCCGTGGTCAGCGAAGTGCAGTGGAACAAGATCCAGCGCCTGATCGAACAGGGCAGCGCCGAAGGTGCAACGCTGGTGGCGGGCGGTCTGGGTCGCCCCGAAGGACTAGGCGAAGGCTATTATGTCAGGCCCACCGTGTTCGCCGATGTCACCAACGATATGACCATCGCGCGCGAGGAAATCTTCGGCCCCGTCCTCACCATCCTCGGCTATGAGGACGAGGAGCAGGCGATCGCCATCGCCAACGACACCGAATACGGCCTCGCCGCTTACGTGCAGGGGCCACAGGCGGAGGCACAGGCTGTCGCTGCGCGGTTGCGGGCGGGGCAGGTGTCGCTGAATTACGCCGAACTGGACCTGACCGCGCCGTTCGGCGGTTACAAGCAGTCGGGCAACGGTCGCGAATGGGGCGCGCATGCCTTCGGCGAGTTCCTTGAGGTCAAGGCGGTTATGGGAGCGGCGCCCGCCGATGCCTGAACCCTCTATCCTCGCCCTGCTCGATGCCGCGCTCGCGGCGGATGCAGAGGCGACTGCGGTGATCTATCGCGGCGTGCGCCACAGCTTCGGCTGGCTGGAGCTACGCAGTAACGGCTTCGCGGCGGCATTGGCCGCCGCAGGCCTCGTTCCGGGCGACCGGATGCTGCTGTGCCTCCAGAACGTGCCGGAGTTCCTGGTCGCGCTGCTCGGAGCGGCCAAGGCGGGGGTGGTGACGGTGCCGGTCAACCCGATGTATCGCCGCCCCGAGATCGAGCGCATCGCTGCCGATTGCGAACCGGCAGCGGTCGTGTGCGAACTCGCCCATGCCGATGCATTCGACACGCCGGTGCGGTTCACCGTGGGCGAGGGTGGCAGCTTTCCGGAAGCCGAGGCAACCGAACGCCCGGCGACTGGCCCCGCCGATCCACTCATGCTGGTCTATACATCCGGCACCACCGGCCAACCCAAAGGCGCGGTCATCAGCCATGCCAACCTGCTGGCAGGTGCGGAATTCTACCGCAGCCAGGCCGATCTCCGACCGGGCGAGCCGGTTCTTGCCGCCGCGCCGCTGTTCCACGTCACCGGCCTCAGCGGCCATATCGGCGCGGCGCTGGCCGCGCGGGCGCCGCTGATCCTCTCCTACCGGTTCCAGGCCGACGAGATGCTCGATCTGATCGAGCGTGAGCGGCCGGTGTTCTGCGTCGCGGCCATAACCGCACTCGGCGCGCTGATCGATGCGACCGCCTTCACCCCCGCGCGTGTTGCAAGTCTGCGCACCGTGTTCTCCGGCGGCGCTCCTGTTGCGCCCGCGATGCGCGATCGGTTTCGTGCCGCGACCGGCATCACCTTGCGCAATGTCTATGGCCTGACCGAGACTGTCGCCCCGGTCATCGCCTGCCCGTCCGCGCCCGACGCACCGGTCGATCCCGCCACCGGCGCTCTGGCGGTCGGCAGGGCCGTGCCCGGCGTCACCGTGGCGGTCATCGGCGAGGACGGCGCGGCCTGCCAACCGG